>VGET01000108.1 GCA_016869195.1 Alphaproteobacteria bacterium
CCCCCGATTGGAGACCAAAAGATCGCCGTCGAGTGAGGTGATCGCCTGACGCGGTGGCGGCAAGGACAGGAACAGCCCGTACCAGACGACCAGCAGGAGAATGAGCGGAGTGTTCCGAAGTAGCTCGACATAGCCGCCCGCGAGCCGCGCGATAAGCCAATTGCTCGACAGCCGCGCGACACCGATCAGCACGCCGAGCACAGTCGCAAGAACGATGCCGATCGCCGAGACAAGCAGCGTGTTCAATATGCCCACGAGATAGGCGCGGCCGTAGGACGAGGTCGGCGCGTAGTCGATCACGTGTTCCGCGATCGGAAATCCGGCCTCCCGACCGATAAAGTCGAATCCGGTGGCGATGCTCCGGCTCGACAGATTGTCGAGCGTGTTCGAGACCAGATAAAAGAGAACGCCACCGATCGCCCCAAGGACGAGTGCCTGATACAGCGCCTGAAGGGCGCCGCGGCCACTGACAATCCTGAAGAAGGCCGCGTTTGGCCGCGCGCCCGTCGCCGCACGGATCGTCATCGACGGGCTCAGCCGCTCGTGGGCGGTAGCAATCGCCTTCGCGCTAGCGGATCGGCGGTGCGTACATCAAGCCGCCCTTGGTCCACAAAGCGTTGAGGCCGCGATCGAGCTTCAACGGCGTCGCCATGCCGACGTTCCGCTCGAAGACCTCGCCGTAATTGCCGACCGCCTTGATGGCGCGCGCGGCCCATTCGGGATCAAGTCCCAAGGCCTCGCCCATGCCGGGCGTGGTGCCGAGCAGGCGCATGATGTTCGGGTCCTGACTCGCCCTCATTTCATCGAGGTTGCCCTGGGTCACGCCCCGCTCCTCAGCCTCGATCAGTGCGTAGATCGTCCATTTGACGATGTCGAAAAACTGGTCGTCGCCATGACGCACCGCCGGCCCAAGCGGCTCCTTCGAGATGATCTCCGGCAGAATTACATAGTCGTCCGGATTGCCGGCCTTGGCGGCGCGGGTCGAGGCCAGGCCCGAGGCGTCCGTCGTGTAGGCATCGCAGCGATTGGCGAAGAAGGCCTGCTCCGCCTCGGCCAGCTCGACGAACACGAGAGGCTTCAGGCTTAGGCCTGTGGCGCGGAAATAATCAGCGAGGTTGAGCTCCGTCGTGGTGCCCTGCTGCACGCACACGGTGGCACCGCCCAATTCCTTGGCGCTGGTGACGCCGAGCGATTTCGCGACCATGAACCCCTGCCCGTCATAGTAGACCGGCGGCGCGAAGTTGAAGCCCGACGAGCTGTCGCGCGTCAGCGTCCAGGTCGTGTTGCGCGAGAGCACGTCGACCTCGCCGGACTGCAACGCCGGGAAGCGCTGCTGCGCGTTGAGCGGCACGAACTTCACTTTGTCAGCGCTCCCGACGATCGCGGCAGCGATGGCGCGGCAGATATCCACATCAAGGCCGGTCCATTTGCCCTGATCGTCCGGCCGGGAAAAACCGGCGAGCCCGGTATTGACGCCGCAGATGAGCTCGCCCCGCGCCTTGATCGCATCAAGGGTGGCTCCGGCCCGCGCCTCGCCATTGAACACGGCAGCGGCAAACACCCCAATCACCAGGGTTCCAAGGAGTCTGAGCATGGCATTTCCTCCCTTTGGTGGCGCGGTCATCGCAGGGCTGCAACTAGATCATGAAAAGGCTCGATCAGCCACGCCGACATCGGTGATCAACCAGCGGCCATGTCGGCGGGGTGACGGCCGGCAACCAGGCCCCGATAGGTCATGAGCGAAAGGATCGCACAGCCCGCGATCACGGCGGCCATGGGTAGCGCCGTATCGTCGTGGATTGCGCCGACGAGGGCCGAAGCTCCGGCTGAGAGGCCGAACTGCAGGGTGCCGAGAAGCGCCGACGCCGCGCCGGCCGAACGGGCATAGGGTGCCATGGCGAGCGCGGTCGTATTCGGCATGGTGAGGCCGATGCAGCTGACATAGACGAAGAGCGGCACCGCGACACCGTAGAGCCCGACCATGCCGGTCTTTGCCTGAATAATCAGCAGAAGGCCGGAGAGCGCCTGCAAGGCCAGCGACGCAACGAGAATGCGTTCGGGCCGGACGCGCTTCACCAGCCAGGCGTTCAACTGCGCAGCGATTACGAAGCCGAGCGCGTTGGCGCCGAACAGCCAGCCATAGTCCTTCGGCGCCACGCCATAGAGCTCGATGACCACAAACGGCGAGGCCGAGATATAGGTAAACATGCCGGCAAGGCTGAAGGCGCCGGCCAGCACGCAGCCGAGATAGTGCCAATGCGTCAGGAGCTCGCCATAGGTACGGAGCACGACACCGAGGCGAAGCGGCCGCACGTGTTCAGGCTTCAAGGTTTCGGGCAAGCGGGCGACGACACCGGCCAAGCTGATGAAGCCGAACACGGCGAGTGCGATGAAGATCTCACCCCAGCCGAACCAGTGCAGGATGTAGCCGCCGATCAACGGCGCCAACACAGGCGCGGCGCCGAACACTAAGGTCAAAAGGGAAAAGATCCGCACCGCATCGCGCGGTTCATAGATGTCGCGCACCATGGCGCGGGCGATCACCCCGTTGGCGCAGGCACCGATCGCCTGCAGAAACCGGAGGGCGATCAGGACTTCAACAGAGGGCGCAAAGGCGCAAGCGATCGAGGCCGTCATGAAGAGCGCGAGGCCGAAATAGAGCGGCGGCTTGCGTCCAAATCGGTCGGACACCGGCCCATAGAACGCTTGGCCAACCGCGAAGCCGATGAAGAAGGCCGCAAGGGTCAGCTGTACCGCCGAGGGCGAGGCCGTGAAGTGGCGCTCGAGCGTCGGCAGGGCCGGCAAATACATGTCGATCGCCATCGGTGCGAAGGCCATGAGCAGGCCGAGCACGACAACGACGTCGATCCGTTTCGAAGTCGGGCGCAATATGGTCTCGTGATGATCCGAGGGCTGGCGGCGGCCCGCCCCGTTGGCCGGGCGGTGGACGTCCTGTTGCCCTAGATGGTTTAGCCGGTCGAGCGCAAACCCTGCTTCGTCGCCTGCCAGCGATCGAGCTTGGCACGGGCGCCGTTGGTACGTGGGTCCATCATGGCGTCATGGCCTGGCTGTTTGGCGGTCAGCTCGATGACATAGCCGTTCGGGTCACGAAAATAGATCGAGTGGATGCCACCATGATCGGAGATGCCTCGCGTCTCGATGCCGGCCTTGATGCCCTTCTGCCGCATGGGCTCGAGCTGATCCGGTGGAATTTCGAGTGCGATGTGCAGATCGAAGTCGTGCTGGTCCTTAAATTCGCACGGCTGGTCGGGCGCTTCGAAGAACGCCAGATACGAGCCATCATCCATGGCGTAGAAGGTATGGAGTGTCTCGGTCTTGCGGCCGCTCTTGGTTTCCTTGAGCTCAAGCGTGCCGGCCAATGGCAGGCCGAGAAAGTCCTCATAGAACCGGCGGGTCTCTTCCGAATCCCGGCAGCGATAGGCGTTGTGGTGCAGGCCCTTGATCATTGTTGCCCTCAAATCCCTGGATCGGCGGATGGCAGGCCGAGCATCACCCGGCCATGGTTGGAGCCGTTGACATCCCAGTTCTGCGTGATGTGGCCGCGAATGCAGTTCATGTCGCGCATCGCGCGCGAGATCGGGTTGCTGTCATAGAGCCCTGCGCCGCCGGATAGCTGAAACAGAAGATCGACGGCTTCGGCCGACAATTTGCCGCCCATGGTCGCCTTGGCGCGCAGCTCGGTTTTCAGCTCCATCGGTGCGACCTCGCCCCGCGCCGCCACCGCCATGCCTCGCTCGCAGCTGTCGTGCAGCAGCATGCGTGCCGTCTTGATCGCGACATCGGCCTCCGCGACCTTGAGCTGGGCGGTCGAATAATCGGCGATGCTCTTGCCCGACATGCGGGTGATGCGGGTGCGCGCCTGCTCGAGATAGACATCGAACGTCGTTTGCGCGAGGCCGAGTGCGACCACGCTCTGGTTGATCGAGAACATCGCGAAGGCGGGAACCTTGTAGAGCGCCTCGGGATTCACCGCGCATCCGGGAGCATTGCCGCCACCCTTGGTGAGCGCGATCGGAAGCGCGCGATGATCGGGCACGAAGACGTCATCGATCGCGACGTCAGCGCTGCCGGTGCCCTTGAGGCCGGCCGTGTGCCACGTGTCGAGGATGGTGTAATCCTTGAACGGAACCGCGTGCATTTGCGCCACGGGCGGGCCGTCGCCGTTCTCCGCAAATGCGGTCGCAATGAACCAGTCAGCACCATAGACGCCGCTTGCGAATGGCCAGCGGCCGCTGATCCGCCAACCGCCGGGCACCTTCTTGGCCTTGCCGCAAGCCGGGATCAGCACACCGGCGACCACGGCGTCCGGCATCGGGCCCCAGATCTCGTCCTGGCCCTCGGCCGGCCAATAACCCAGCAAACAGTTGTGCGAGCAATATTGCGTCAGGCACCACCCGGCCGAACAGCAGGCGCGCGAGATGGTCTCAACGATCTCCGCCATGCCCAGAAAGTGCGCGCCGGCGCCGCCATGGCGCGTCGGCTGCAGCACCCGGTGGATGTTCTGCGCCCGCATCAGTTGCAAGGTCTCGAGCGGCAGGCGGCGCAGCTCCTCCGCCTTGTCGGTGCGCGCGTGAATCTCGTCGGTCAGACCGACCGCGCGGCGCAGCAGCTCCGCCTGCAACGCCACGTCTCCGGCCGCGTCTTTCTTCGATGTCTCGCTCATCAGGCTCCCCCTTGGACACCCTTAGGTAGCAAGACCGGGCGCGGGCGCCAAGCGCCCGAAATGTCTCACCCCTTGGCGAAGTAGCGATTCTCGGGCCGCGGCAGACCCAGGTTCTCGCGCAGGGTCGCACCCTCATAGTCGCGCCGGTAGAGGCCGCGGCGCTGCAGCTCGGGCACCACCAGGTCAATAAACTCGTCGAGCCCGCCGGGGAGATAGGGGAACATGACGTTGAAGCCGTCGCTCGCGGCGGTAAGCAGCCACTCCTCCATCTGATCGGCGATCGTCTTCGGCGTGCCGACCATTTCGAGGGTGCCGAAGGCACCGCCGACATATTGGGCCAATTGCCTGACCGTCATGCTCTCTCGCCGCGCCATGTCGAGAAGCTTCTGTCGCCCGCTTCGGCTGGCGTTGCTTTCCGGAATCTCGGGCACCGGCTCGTCGAGCTTGTAGACAGACATGTCGGTGCCGAGGGTCACCGACAACGTTGCCATGCCACTATCGGGGTGCACCAAGCCATCGAGCCGTGCCTTCTTGGCACGCGCCTCGGCCAGCGTCTCCCCGACCACAACGAACGCGCCGGGCAGAACCTTGAGATGATCGGCCGGTCGGCCGATCGCCGCCATGCGGCGCTTGAGGTCGCCATAGAGCTCGCGCCCGCCCTCGATCGTGTTGACACCGGAGAACACCACCTCGGCAGTCTCGGCCGCGAGCTGACGGCCGGCCTCCGAGGCGCCGGCCTGCACGATAACCGGCCAGCCTTGGATCGGCCGCGCAACGTTCAATGGACCGCGCACCGAGAAGAATTCGCCCTTGTGGTTGGGCACGTGCAGGCGCTCGGGGTTGAAGAAGACGCCGGCATCGACATCACGGATGAAGGCATCGTCGGCCCAACTGTCCCACAGCTCGGTCACCACGTCGACGAACTCGCGCGCGATTCTGTAGCGCTCGTCGTGCTCGACATGCTCCTCGCGACCAAAGTTGGGTGCCTCATGCGGGTTGGACGATGTCACCACATTCCACCCTGCTCGGCCGCCGCTCAAGTGATCGAGCGAAGCGAACTTGCGCGCGACGTGAAACGGCTCGTTGTAGGTCGTGGAGGCGGTCGCGACCAGGCCGAGGCGCTCGGTGACAACCGCGAGCGCCGGCAGCAAGGTCATCGGGTCGAACGAGGTCACGGTCGCGCTGCGCTTCAGCGCGTTCATCGGCATGTTCATCACGGCCAGATGATCGGCCATGAAGAAGGCATCGAACCTGCCGCGCTCGAGCGTCTGGGCGTAGCGCTTGAGATGCTGGAAGTTGAAATTCGAGTCCGGCAAGGCCCCAGGGTAGCGCCACCAGGCGGTGTGAATACTGATCGGGCGCATGAAGGCGCCGAGCTTGAGCTGTCGTACGGATGACATGAGATGCGCCGACTTCCTTCGGATCCGGGTGCGACGATAGCATGGCCCTCCGACCGACCCCAAGCTGCGCCGCCGGCTGCTCACGGGCGGTGGTGCGGAGCGCGACTTTGGTCTAGGGTCGCCGCCCGCCGGCCCGGCTTTGCAGCCGATCGTGTCGGCCGCAAATTGCGGATGCTGCCATGCGCGAGTTCGACATAGGAAAGAGTGTGCGGCGGGTCGAGGACGATCGTTTCGTCCAGGGCCTCGGCCGCTATGTCGGCGACCTGCAGATTCCCGGCACAGCTTACGCGAAGGTCCTGCGCTCGCCGCACGCAGCGGGTCGGATCACTCGCCTCGATGTCGAAGCAGCAAAGAAATCTCCCGGTGTGCTGGGGGTGTTGACCGGCGCCGATGCGCTGGCGGATGGCCTCGGCAGTTTCGCCTCCTTCCTCGAGCGCAAGCGGGCCGATGGCTCGCCCAATTTCGTGCCGCCCTACCGGCCGCTCGTGGTCGACCGGGTGCGGCGTGTCGGCGACCCGATCGCGCTCGTTGTGGCCGAGACCGAAGCCGAGGCTGAGAACGCGCTCGACCTGATCGATCTTGAGATTGCGCCGATCCCTTCGGTGACTGAGATCGGCCGCGCGACCGGGCCCGGCGCGCCTCCGGTTTGGCACGAGGAGCCGGGCAATGTCTGTTTCGTCCATCAGGTGGGCAATCGTGCGGCCGCGGACGACGCGTTCGATCGGGCCGCCCACGTCGTCGAGCGGCGCTTTGAGATCTCGCGCGTCACCGCCAATCCGATGGAGACCCGAACCGCGCTCGGCCTCTACGACCCGCGCGACGGCCGCTACACACTCTACGCCGGCATCCAGGTGCCGCATCTGCTGCGCGATGAGCTCGCGCGCAGCATCTTTCGCCTGCCGCCCAGTCGGTTTCGTGTGGTCGCCCCCGATGTTGGCGGCGCCTTTGGCCTCAAGGTCTCGGCCCATCCCGAGCTGGCGCTGGTGCTTTGGGCAGCCAAGCGTATCGGCCGGCCGGTGCGCTGGATCGCCGAGCGCGGCGAGGCCTTTCTCTCGGACCATCAGGCGCGCGACAATTTCTCGAATGTCTCGCTCGCGCTCGACAAGGACGGCCACTTTCTCGGACTGCGCGTGCGCACGACCGCCAATCTCGGCGCCTACCTGGATTCGTTCGGCCTCTGGACGGTGTCCAACAATCTTGGCGGTCTCGCTGGCGTCTACAAGATCGGGGCGTTTGACGTCGAGGTCACGGGCGTCTTCACCAATACCCTACCGATCTCCGCCTATCGCGGCGCCGGAAGGCCGGAGGCGACCTATTGCATCGAAGGCATCATCGACGCGGCGGCGCGCGAGCTCGGGCTCGATCCCATCGAGCTCCGTCGCCGCAACATGGTGCCGCCGAGCGCCATGCCGTTCGATACCGGGTTCATCTTCCGCTACGATTCCGGCGCGTTCGAGGAAACCATGGAGATGGCGCTGGCGCTCGCCGACTGGCCGGGCGCGGCGCGCCGGCGTCGCGAGGCCGAGGGGCGCGGCCGGCTTCATGGCATCGGCATTGCCTATGCCATCGAGGTCGCCGGCGGCCCGCAAGAGTCACCGTTCGAGGAGGCGGCGGAGATCCGCTTCGATGCCGATGGCGAGGCGACCTTCCTGCTTGGCACCCACTCGCATGGCCAGGGCCACGAGACCGTGTTTAGGCAGCTCGCCGCGCATGTGTTCGCGCTGCCGCCGGACAAGGTGCGCATCGTCTATGGCGACACCGACCAGGTCTATTTCGGCAAGGGCACGTTCGGCTCGCGCTCGGTTGGGGTCGGCGGTGCCGCCCTGCTGCGCGCGGCCGAGATCCTGATCGCCAAGGGCAAACTCATCGCGGGTCACTTGCTTGAGGCCGCGGCCTCCGACATCACTTTTGACGCCGGGGCGTTCTCAGTGATCGGCACGGATTGTCGTGTCACGTTGAAGGACGTGGCCGCCGCCGCCTTCACGCGGGGTCGTTTGCCGCAAGGATTTGACCTTGGGCTTTCGGGCAGCGCGATCATCACGCCCCCGGGCGCGACCTTTCCCAATGGCTGCCATATCTGCGAGGTCGAGATCGACCCGGAAACCGGTGTCACCGCCCTTACCCGCTACGCCGTGGTCGATGACGTCGGCCGCGTCCTCAACCCGCTATTGCTCGATGGGCAGATTCACGGTGGCGTCGTGCAGGGCATTGGTCAGGCGCTCGGCGAGCGCATCGTCTACGACCCGGAGACCGGACAGCTCCTGTCCGGCTCGTTCATGGACTATGCGATGCCGCGGGCCGATGAGCTGCCGTTCTTTGAGGTCGGCACCAATGAGGTGCCGACACCTAACAACCCCTTGGGCGTGAAAGGCGCGGGCGAGGCCGGCACGGTCGGCGCGCTGCCCGCCGTGATGAGCGCCGTGCGCGATGCGCTGGCGCCGCTCGGGATCAGGCATTTCGACATGCCGGCCACGCCCGAGCGGGTGTGGCGCGCCATACGCGATGTGAGGAAATCTGGCTAGGTTGGCCAGGGCGACGATCGGTTTTTTGGGGGAGCGGCATGGGAGTTGAGACGGCGCTGGCGCCGAGGCACGCGGACGATGTGGCGCAGTGGAAGCGCGATCATCTGCCGGTCTACAACGCGAACCGATTCAAGCTGGGCGTGTTCGGGCAGAACTGCAGCAATGGCTGCACCATCACCCATGCCGAGACCTCGTTCGAGCCGTCCTACGCGCACAGCGTGAAGATCAGCAGGCTCGCGGACACCCTTGGTTTCGAGCTGCTGGTGCCGGTCGGCCGCTGGAAGCACTTCGGCGGCTCGACCAGGTTCAACGGCACCAATATGGAAGTGTTCACCTGGGCCGCGGCCATGGCCTGCCACACCGAGCGGATCATGGTGTTCGCGACCGCCCATGTGCCGACCGTGCACCCGATCTTTGCCGCGAAGCAGTCGGCAACCATCGACCACATCTCGGGCGGGCGCTTCGGCCTCAATGTTGTCTGTGGTTGGTTCAAACCTGAGATGGAGATGTTCGGTGTCAAGCAGCTCGGGCACGACACCCGCTATGAAGTGGCCGATGAGTGGCTCACTGTGATGAAGCGGCTGTGGACCGAGGAGGAGTTCAGTCACCAGGGTGAGCATTTTACGATCAAGGAAGGTTGGCTTTCGCCGAAGCCGATCCAGCAGCCGCACCCGGTGATCATCAACGCCGGCAGCTCACCCGCCGGCCGCGATTTTTCCGCGCGCCAGGCCGATTTCAACTTCGTGTCGATCGCCTCTGTCGAAAAGGGTGCCGCCATGGTGAAGGATATTCACCGGCGCGCCGCTGAGCACGGCCGACACTGTGGCGTGATGAGCTATGGCCTCGTCTGCTGCCGCGACACCGAGAAGGAAGCCAAGGCGCTCTATGATCGCATCGTCGCCGAGGGCGATTGGGGCGCTACCCGTACGATCATCGACCTGATGCAGGGCGAGAACTATTCCTACGGCAGCAACCAGGCGGAGATCCGCGCGATGGGCGAGCGCTTCATCGCGGGTTGGGGCGGCTACCCGCTGGTTGGGACGCCTGAGCAGGTCGTCGACATGATGGTCGAGATCGCCGACACGGGTGTCGAGGGTTTCATCCTCTCCTGGCTCGACTATTACGAGGAGATGAAATATTTCGGCGAAAAGGTGCTGCCCCTGATGAGACAGGCGGGACTACGGCAATAGCTCTCAGACCACGCTCGCCAAGCCACCGTCCACGTTGATCGCGGTGCCGGTGATATAGGAACCGGCGTCGGAGCAGAGGAAGCAGGCCATGTTGGCGAATTCCGCCGCCTCGCCATAACGCCCAAGCGGAATCCTGCCCTTGGCAAGATCGGCGAGGAACTCCACATAGGGCTTGTTCTCGCCCTGCTGTGCGTGGCGGCGGGCCCATTGGTCGCTCTCGATCAGGCCGACCAGCAACGCATTCACCAGCACATTGTGAGGCGCGCATTCGGTCGCGAGCAGCTTGGTCAAGGCCATGCCGGCCGCGCGCGACACGCTGGTCGGCGAGGTGTTCGGCGCCGGCGCTTTGGCGTGGATGTTGAGCACGTTGATGATACGGCCCCAGCGGCGGCTTTTCATGCCGGGCAGGACCAGACGCGCCAAGCGGATGGCAGCGAACAGCTTGAGATCGAGATCGGCCTGCCACTCGACGTCACTCACCGCCTCGAACGGTTTCGCTGCGGCGACACCTGCATTGTTGATCAGGATATCGATCTTGGACTGTCGGGCGGAAATCGTGGCCCAGGCCGCCTCGATCGATGAGGCCTTGGAGACGTCACAGGCAATGCCATGTGCGCGTCCGCCGGCCGCGCTAATCTCCTTGACCGCTTCGTCCAACACATCCGCCCGGCGCGCGAGCATGATGACCTCGGCGCCCGAGGCGGCGAACGCGCCGGCCATGGCGCGGCCGAGCCCCTTGCTCGCGCCGGTGATCAGAGCGACGCGCCCGTCCATGCGGCAGTTCATGGATGCGTGGCTCCTGTCCGCTTCAGCTCGGCGCGCCGGCGCTCGGTCGCGATCAAATCGATCGTGAGCGTCTCCGCCTCGGCGTCACCGCTCAGCACCACGCCATAGACGGATTCGGCAGCTGCCTTGGTGACCCAGCGCTCGCGCACGTCCTTAAGCACCTTCGCCGAATCGCGCGTCAGTGGATCGCCATAACCGCCGCCGCCGCCATCGACGCCAACGACATTCTGGCCCGGCGTGAGCGAGACATCGACCAAGCCAATGATCCGATGCCTGGTGCCATCCTTGTCGATCCACCAATTGGCGCCGCCTGCGCCGGGT
>VGET01000109.1 GCA_016869195.1 Alphaproteobacteria bacterium
GTGGCGCATCGGACGGACGTTTCGGCGTCGAAGGCACCTTGGCGATTGAAACCCGTCCGGTGCCGACCTCAAGCGCCACGAAGTCGGTAAAGGTTCCGCCTGTGTCGATCCCAATCCTAAGCATAGGGGCACTCCCTCAGCAGGCCGTGTCGCCAGAGACTAGCATTGGGCGAACGCTCCTTGGCGAGGTGAATTACTCAAGCGCGGATCCCTCGGCCGCCACTCAGCCGCCGCCCCATTTGCGCTCGCCGGTGCAGGCGGCGCGCAGCGGGTCTCTGGCCCTCCGCATGGCCTGCTGCAGCATCCAGGCATCGGCCGAATGGCAGATGAAATCGAAGCCCTGCCTGAAAAGCTGGGCACCGGCCTCCGAGTTCGGCACGATCCGTCCGAGCGACTCCTTGTGCGTGCGGCAGGCGTAGGCGATGCAATTGACCGCGGCGACGAATTCCGCGTGGTCGAAGCGGCCCGGAAGGGCCATCGAGACCGTCAGGTCGAAATGCCCGACCCACAGCGCATCCACGCCCTTGAGCGCCGCGATCTCCTCGGCATGTTCAACGCCCTCCGCGGTCTCGATCAGCGCCAAGAAGGTGGTGCGCTTGTTGGCGGCCTTGAGCTTGTCGAGCACCGGCCCGGGCGCATAGCGGTCGTGCGCGATCTGAAGCGCAACACCGCGCGCGTCCTCGGGCGGGTACTTCAAATAGGAGAGCAGCTCGCGCGCCACCTTGGTCGAGCCGATCATGGGCATCATGATGCCCTCGGCGCCGGCGTCCATGGCGCTCGCCGCATGATGATACTCACGTGACGGTACGGGCACGATGGTCGGCATCTCGGCGGCCTGCATGGAGCGCAGCATCCGCTTCAGCGTGTCGATGCCGAAGCCCGAGTGCTCAAGGTCAAGCAGCACATATTCACAGCCGCCGGCCCTCAGAATTTGACCGATGCCGGGCGTGTTGAGCTCGACAATGAACGTGCCGACCGTGAGCCGGCCGTGACGGGTCATTTGCCTCAGCGAGGATTGCACCACGTCGCGTCATCCCTGTTTGACGGCATCAGGCATTCTAGCCATCCAAAGCGAGACTTTGTCAGGCCGTGAAGCGTTGCCGAGGTTTATGGCAGCGAAACAGAGGAGCAGGCGATGGCGCCTTTTGATGTGTCAGGCAAGCGGGTGGTGGTGACCGGGGCGGCGCGCGGCATCACGGTCAATGCGATCTGTCCAGGCACCATCCGCACCGAGCTCAACGAGAAGAACATCACGCCGGCGGATCGCGAGGTGCTGCTCTCGACCATGGTGATCAATCGCGGTTGGATCGAGCTCGACGAGCTCACGAACCTCTATGTGTTCCTGGCGACGCCGGCAGCGAAGGACATTACCGGCCTGGCTTACAATTACGATCGCGGTCAGGTGATGGCTTGACGGGGACTCCCGAAGCCTAGGACGCGCGCCGCGCGGCCGTGGCGGTTGGTGTCTTGCCGCGCGAAACGCGAAAGCCTTCATAGTCCTTCGCGGCAACGCCGTCACAGATGACGCGATAGGCGCCGACACCGCCGAGATAGGGATGGATCACCCGCGGCTTGCCCGGGATGTTGGCGCCCACATACCAGGTCTCGGCCTGGAGGAAGAGTGTGCCCTCCGCGACCTCGGTCACATGGCGGGTCCAGCGCTCCTCGGCCTCGGGCGTGGCCTCGATCAAGGCGCGCCCATTGCGCTCGAGATGCGCGATGCAGTCCGCAATCCAATCGATGTGCTGCTCGATCGAGACCAGCATGTTGCTGATCACCGAGGGGCTGCCGGGGCCGGTAACGGTGAACAGGTTGGGGAAGCCGGCGACCATCAGCCCAAGATAGGTGCGCGGGCCATGCTGCCAGCGTTCTTTCAGCGCGACACCGTCGCGCCCGCGCGGATTGATGCGGAGCAGCGCTCCGGTCATCGCGTCATAACCGATCGCGAACACAATGATGTCGAGCGGATGGTCGACGCCGCCCGCGCGCAGGCCGCTCGGTGTGATCTCGTCAATCGGGTTCGCCTTGATGTCGATGAGCGTGACGTTGTCGCGATTGAAGGTCTCGTAATAGTTCGTGTCGACGCACAGGCGCTTGGTGCCGATCGGCAGGTTTCTTGGGCAAAGCTTGTCGGCGACCGCTGGGTCCTTCACCACCGCGCGGATTTTCGCATCGACGAATGCGCCGACCGTGTCGCTCGAAGCCTTATTGGTCAACATGTCGTTGAAGGCGGAGAGAAAGCCGAACGAGCCAAGCTGCCAGTGCTTCTCCAGACGGCGCCGGCGCTCATCGGCCGACACCTCGAACACGCCCTGCGTCGGCGGATCGAATACGTCGCCGACCGGTGAGACGAGCGCCTTGGCGCGGAGCGGTTTGTAACCCTCCTTCCAGCGCCGGACTGCCTCCTCGGTGAGCGGATGGTTCCAGGCAGGAATGCTGTGGTTTGCGGTGCGCTGAAACACGGTGAGGTGCGCCGCCTCCTCGGCGATCACGGGAATCGCCTGCACGCCGGACGAGCCGGTGCCGATCACGCCAACGCGCTTGCCCTTGAAGTCGATCTCTTCGCGCGGCCAGTCCGCGGTATGAACCCAGCGGCCTTTGAAGCGTTCGAGCCCCTTGATGCGCGGCATATTGGGCACGGAAAGACAGCCGGTCGCCATGACGCAATAGCGCGCCTCGATCTGATCGCCTCGTTCGGTGCCGATACTCCATCGCTCGGACGCTTCGTCGAAAACCGCCGACGTGACGCGCGTCTCGAACTGGATGTCGCGCCGCAGATCCAACCGGTCGACCACCCAGTTGATGTAGCGCTCGATCTCGGCCTGTGTCGCGTAGCGTTCAGTCCAGGTCCATTCGCGCTGCAGTTCATCTGAGAACGAGTAGGAGTAAGTCATGCTCTCGACGTCGCAGCGCAGGCCCGGATAGCGGTTCCAGAACCAGGTGCCGCCGGGCCCGGTGCCGGCCTCGAGCACACGCGCCGACAGCCCCATCGCGCGCAGACGATAGAGCATGTAGATGCCGGAGAAGCCGGCGCCGACAACAATGGCGTCGTAGGTGGCAGGCCGAGCCATCGCGCTTCTCCTACGGGTTGCGAAACGCCTTTCTCAGCGCGGCCGCCGCCGTTTTGTGGGCCTGCGAGGCAACATCGAAGCGCCCGGTGGCGGTCCAGAAGCCGTGGATGTGGCCCTGATAGTTGATGTACTCGGTCGGCACGCCGGCCTTCTTCAGCTTCTCGGCATAGGCGACGCCCTCATCGAACAGCGGGTCGTGACTCGCGACCATGACCATGGCGGGTGGAAGCCCGCTCACGTCCGGCGCGCGCAAGGGCGCGGCGGTGACCGTGGTCTTCTCCACCTCGTTGCTGAAATAGCGGTCGAAGAACCAGTGCATCAGCTCGGCGGTGAGCAGAAAGCCCTCGGCATAGGTCTTGTACGACGAGGTGTCCTCGCGCGTGTCGGTCACCGGATAGACCAGGAGCTGGAACACGAGCTTCGGCCCGCCCTCGGCCTTGGCGCGCTGGGCAACCACGGCCGCCAAACAGCCGCCCGCTGAATCGCCGCCGACCGCGATGCGCTTCGGATCGCCGCCAAGCTCGGCGCAGTGCTGGGCGGTCCACACCGTCGAGGCCCAGCAATCATCCGAGCCCTTGGGAAAGCGGTTCTCGGGGCCCTTGCGATAGTCGACCGCGACCACGATGCACTCGGCGTCATTGCAGATCGCGCGGCACACATGGTCGTGCGTGTGGAGCCCGAGCACGACGTAGCCGCTGCCATGGAAATTGAGGTAGACCGGCAGCGGCTTCGTCGCGGACGCGCCGGCGGGCCAATAGATGCGGATCGGGATCGGCCCGTGTGGCCCCGGTATCTTGCGATCCTCGACCTTGCCGACCTCTGGCCCCGGCTTGGCGAGCTCGAGCACCAGCGTATCGAAGTCCTTGCGGATGTCGGCGATGGGGCGCTCCCACAGGGACCCGGCCTCCTGCGCATTCACCTCATCGCAAACGGCTTGCACCTGCGGGTCGAGTGGCTTCATCGAAGGCTCCCCATCATGCAATTCGCTTTCAAGCCGTGCAGCACACGGACTTCATTATCTACGGCAGCGTGACTCCGATGACGCCAGAAAGGCGAGTCTTTTTGATCTAATCGCGAACATGGATGGGCGGCGCTTGTCGCGGCCGATCGCGCCGCCGCATAGTAGCCCCGCGCCAACACGGGGAGGCCGCCATGAAGCTCTCGACTGATCGAATCCTCACCACCCATGTCGGCAGCTTGCCGCGCTCGGACGCGGTGTCCGAGATGCTGTTGGCCAGGGAGGAGGGGCGGCTCCAAGAGCGAGGCCGAGTTCGATCAGGTCATCGGCGAAGCGGTGAGGGAGGTCGTCGCGCGCCAGGTCAAGGCGGGCGTCGATATCGTCTCGGACGGCGAGATGGGCAAGATCGGCTATGCGACCTACATCAAGGATCGCCTGAGCGGTTTCGAGGGTGACAGCCCAAGGCGCGTGCCGCAGGACCTCGAGATGTTTCCTGACTACATCAAGATGATGTCGGCCTCGGGCCAGACGCCCAAGATCAAGCGGCCGCGCTGTGTCGGCCCGATCGAGGTGAAGAATCGCGCGCCGCTCGAGCGCGACATCGAGCACTTCAAGAAGGCGATTGCGGCCGCCAAGCCGGTCGATGCGTTCATGCCGGCGGCCTCACCCGGCGTCATATCGGTGTTCCAGCCGAACGAGTTCTACAAAAGCGAGGACGACTATCTCGAACGTCTGAGCGAGGTGATGCGCGAGGAGTACGAGACCATCGTCAAGGCCGGGTTCGTGCTGCAGCTCGACTGCCCCGATCTTGCGATGGGCCGCCACATTCTGGCGAAAGGCCAGCCCGACGACGCGTTCGTGCGGCGCGCCGAGGTGCAGATCGAGGCGCTCAACCATGCGCTGCGCAATGTGCCGGCCAACATGGCGCGCCTGCATCTCTGCTGGGGCAATTATGAGGGCCCGCACATCTGCGACATTCCGCTCGGCAAGATCATCCGCACCGTGCTGAAGGCGAAGCCGCAGGTCATCTCGTTCGAGGCCTCGAACCCGCGCCACGCCCATGAATGGGCCGTGTTCAAGGAGGTGAAGCTGCCAGATGACAAGGTGCTGATGCCGGGCGTGATCGATTCACTCACAAATTTCATCGAGCATCCGGACTATGTGGCGGAGCGCATTTGCCGCTTCGCCGATGTGGTCGGGCGCGAGCGGGTGCTCGCGGGTAGCGATTGTGGCTTTGGCACGTTCGTGGGCTTCGGCAAGGTGTTCCCGGAGTTCTGCTACATGAAGCTGAAGGCGATGGCCGAGGGCGCCGAGATCGCCTCGAAGCGCCTGTGGAACCGGCGCTGAGATCGCCAAGCCGTGTGCGGCCGCTATAGCCTGACCACGCCGCCCGAGGCGGTCAGGCGGTTGTTCGCTTTGACGACGACGCCGAATTTTCCCGCGCGCTACAACATCGCGCCGACGCAGTCGGTGCCGGTTGTGCGGCCTAGCGATGCGTCGGGTGGTGGCCGCGAGCTTGCGATGCTGCGTTGGGGGCTGGTGCCGAGCTGGGCGAGCGAGCTCTCAATCGGCGCCAAGATGATCAATGCGCGCGCCGAGACGGTGAGCGAGAAGCCGGCGTTTCGCGCCGCGTTCCGCCATCGACGCTGCCTCGTGCCGGCGGACGGCTTCTACGAGTGGCAGGTGGAAGGAAAAAACAAACAGCCGATGCGCATCACGTTGAGCGATGGCGGGCTGTTTGCTTTTGCCGGCCTGTGGGAGCGCTGGACCAAGGGACTCGAGGGCCGGCTCGAGACCTTCACCATCATCACGACGGACGCGTCCTCTAGCATCGCGCACATCCACGAGCGCATGCCGGTTATGTTGGAGCGCGAAGACCACGAGAAGTGGCTCGATCCGCGCGCGGGGGCCGATGACCTGAAGGGGCTGCTCCGCCCGTTTCCACCCGAGCGACTGAAGGCGGTCGCAGTCTCAACCAGGGTCAACAATGTGCGCCATGACGATCCCGCCTGCCTGGAACCATTCGCGATGCAGGGCGCCTTGCTCTAAGTGCCAGGGCCGCAAGACTACTTAAGAAATACTGTTGCCGATCTGCCACGCGTTGCGGATCAGCAATTCACCCCCTAGCCGAGTCAGGCAAACTGCATTACTCATTGTCGGCCGTGCCCGCGCCGGGGGAGCCGCGTGGGCGTAAGAAGCGACGCTCGGGGGCATCATATGGAAGCGGCCAAGGCGAGGGAGGCGGCAAGCCTCTTGTGGGCGGCCTTTCGTTCACGCAAGCCGATCCGGGCGCTGCCAGACGGGTTGAGGCCTCGCAATATCAGCGAGGGCTATCAAGTCCAAGAGGCCATGGTCGGAATTGCCGATCAGCCCGTGGTCGGTTGGAAAATCGGCTGCACCAGCGAGCACGCCCAGGAATTGCTGAACGTCGACGCGCCGTTCGCGGGCCGTGTTCTGGCGAACTCGGTGCTCGCGAGCCCAGCCCGCATCAAGGAAGGCACCGTGACGATGGGCATCGTCGAGGCGGAATTCGCGTTCCGCCTGGCGCGCGACCTGCCGGCCCGCCCGCGCGGTTATGCGATCGAGGAGGTGATCGAGGCGGTCGGCGAGCTGCGCCCGGCGATCGAGCTGCCTGATTCGCGCTTTACCGATTGGCAGGCCGTGGGCGCTGCGCAGTTGATCGCGGACAACGGCGTCGCGGCGCTGCTCGTCCTCGGCGCGCCGGCGGCCCATTGGGATGCCAAGCAGCTTCGCCATCAGCGCGTGACAGTCAGCGTGAACGGCTCGTCCATGGCCGAAGGCACGGGCGCCAATGTGCTGGGTGATCCCTGCCGCGCACTCGCCTGGTTGACCAACGAGATGTCGAAGAGCGGCATCGGGCTCAAGGCCGGTGAGATCATCTCGACCGGCAGCTGCGCCGATGTGGTTCACGTCTCGGCGGGCGACCGCATTGTCGCCGATTTCGGCGCCATCGGCCGGGTGGAGATCACGCTCGGCGCCTAGAGGCCCCGCGGTCGGCTGGAAACCCTGCTGTTGCATCGCAGCAAGGGACTTGAAAACGCCGCGGAAATCACCAAGGATTTTATTGCTGCGGCGCAGCATGAGAAATCCTGACGCGCCGCCTCCGAAAGCAGGGGAGGGCGCGATGAGCGAAATCACCCGGATCCGCCGCCTAACACCTCGAGAGATCACCGCCCGCAAGGGCGCTGAGCCGATCGTCTGCCTGACCGCCTATACCGCGCCGATCGCGCGGCGCCTCGATGCCGAGGTCGATCTGCTGCTGGTCGGCGATTCGCTCGGTATGGTGCTCTACGGCTTCGACACCACGGTCGGCGTCACGGTCGACATGATGGTCGCGCATGGCCGGGCCGTGGTGCGCGCCTCGAGCCATGCCTGTGTGATCATCGACCTCCCGTTCGGCAGCTATGAGGAATCGCCCGAAGCGGCGTTTCGGACCGCGGCCCGCGTGATGGCGGAGACCGGCGCGTCGGGTGTCAAGCTTGAGGGTGGGGTCGAGATGGCGCCGACGGTGCACTTCTTGACTCGTCGGGGTATACCCGTTCTTGGTCATGTCGGCCTGATGCCGCAAGCGGTCAACGCCACCGGTTTTCGCGTCCAAGGCAAGAGCGCCGAGGAGGCGGCCAAGGTGCGCGCCGACGCGCAGGCGATCACGGAGGCCGGCGCGTTTGCGCTCGTGATCGAGAACACGGTCGAGCCGCTCGCGCGCGCGCTCACCAAGGAGCTTGCCATTCCGACCATCGGCATCGGTGCGTCCGCAGCCTGCGACGGGCAGATTCTGGTGACCGAGGACATTCTTGGCCTCGGCGGCGCGATGGTGCCGCGCTTTGCCAAATCCTATGCAGCGCTCGGCGGCGCAATCGACGAGGCTGTGCCGGCCTATGCCGACGATGTTCGGGCGCGTCACTTCCCGGGGCCGGAGCACGTCTATCCGCTCGCCCCGGTCGAGGCACTGAAGGCGGATGGTCGCCGTGCCGGCTGAAGCGAGGCGTTCTGTGCCTGCACAAGGCCCGCGCGTGGTGAGCGACGTGCCCGCGCTCCGGGCCGCCATCGCCGAGTTTCGACGGGCAGGCGAGCGCCTGGCCCTCGTGCCGACCATGGGCGCGCTTCATGCCGGTCACATCGCGCTGGTCGAGGCCGGGCATCGCGTGGCCGAGCGGATTGTCGTGACGATCTTCATCAACCCGCGTCAGTTTTCCGCGAATGAAGATCTCGCGCGCTACCCGCGCGACCTCGAGGGCGATCTGAAGAAGCTCGCCGCCGCCGGCACGGACCTCGTGTTCGCGCCCAATGTCGAGACGATGTATCCGCCCGGCTTTTCGACCCAGGTATCCGTCGGAGGCGTGAGCCAGGGCCTGTGCGGCGCGATTCGGCCGCATTTCTTCGGCGGTGTCGCGACCGTCGTGACCAAGCTGTTCCTCCAGGCTGGGGCCGACTTCGCCATGTTCGGCGAAAAGGACTATCAGCAGCTCCTGGTGGTCAGGCGCATGGCAGCGGACCTCGATATCCCTACCAAGGTGATCGCTGTGCCGACCGTGCGTGAGCCCGATGGCGTCGCAATGTCATCGCGCAATGTCTACCTATCTCCGGCGGAGCGTCGGGTCGCGCCTCGACTTCATCAGGTTCTGCAGGAGATTGCATCGGCGGCGCGACAGGGCAAATCGGTGCCGTTGGCGATCGATGCCGGGATCGCGACGTTAAAGCCTGATGGCTTCGGGCCGATCGACTATCTGGCACTCTGCGATGCCGAGAGCCTAACGCCGATCATTCGCCTGAATGGCCCCGGTCGGGTGCTCGGCGCCGCCTGGCTCGGCGCGACGCGTCTGATCGACAACGTCTCCGCCTGAAATGCCGAAGGGGCCCGCGGGGGCCCCTCCAATTCCACACGCCGCGCCGGTCAGTGATGATGCGCGCCGCCGCCATCCTTCGGGTCGATGCCGTCGTCAACGCGCGCCTTGACGATCAGGCTCTTGATTGAATAGGCGATGCCGACAAACAGAAGCCCGGTCGCGAGCACGACGAGAAGCGGTACGCCGAGATCCCAATGCATGGATGGACTCCGAACGGCTCGATGTTGGCTTGTGATTAAGCGCGACCGAGCCTCCTGTCAAGTGATACGCGGTTGCAGGAGCGTCGGTTAACGTCTTGTCAACGCTTGGCGATCGGCCGCGGGCGGAGAATGACCACGGCGACACCGGCCAGCATCAGCGCCATCGCGATCCAGACATAGGCACTGTGGCTCTCAGCATAGAACACGATGCCCCAGACAAAGCCGAGGATGACCGAGGCGATGTTCATGATCGAAAACTGGAACGCGCCGGTCAGTCGGATGATCGTGTAGAACAGCGGCCACATCACGATGTTGATGACGACGGCCGCCGCTAAGGCAAGGTCGCCATCGAGCGCCGGGCCCGGAAAAACATAGAGCTGCCCCGTGCCGAGCATGAACGGCAGCAGGAGAAGCGCGCCCGCGAGCAGCACGGCTGCGCCAAGCGCGACCGGCGGCGTCTCCGGCGGGTGGAAGCGCTCGGTGAACACGTTGAGGCCCGCGAAACACGCAGGCACGAGCAGCGCCAACAGCGCCCAGCCGGCCATGCTGGCTTCGGGCAGGCTGCCGCTCGGCACCACAACGAACAGGATCCCGGCAACGCCGAGCACGAGCCCGAGAATACTCATCCAATGGAGCCGCTCGGTGCGGGCCAGCAGCGAGAAGAAATAGGTGAAGACCGGAGTGAGCACGACGAGCAGCACCGCGATCCCCGAAGGAAGCTTGGAGCCCACGAATGCGAGGATGGCGAACGGGGCGGCGAAGCCGAGCACGCTCGAGACGGCATAGCCGGCGAGGTATGCGGGTCCGAGGCGCGGCCACTCCCGTCGAATGGCGGCGACCCCGAGGAGGAACAGGCCGGCGCCAAGCGAGTACCAGAACACGAAGGCAAAGAACGGCACGCCGTTTTCGGCCGCCAGGCGATTGACCGGGAAGAACAGGCTGAAATTGATCGTCGCAACGGCCAGGAGGGCGAGAGGCAGAAGTCGGCCCCAGCGCGATCGGGCGGCACGATCGGTCGGCCGGGCGGTGACGGTTACGGGCTGGGCGGCCAAGGCGTCCTCGCGAAGGTGAGCGGCGCAGCCTAGCGGCGTCGCGCCCAAAGGCAAGGCTCGTTGCTGATCCGGACGAAGCGGCTTCGGTTAGGGCGGCGACGAGGCCGCGCCCGGCAGCGGCTTCGGCCGCTTCACCGGCGCCACATTCGCCTGCGAGGTGAGGCGGTCCAACGCCGCCTTGGCATCGGTGTGGCCCTGATCGGCGGCGGCTTGGTACCACCGCGTCGCTTCGCTGATGTCCTTGGCAACGCCGTTGCCGGTCTCGAACATGAAGGCCAGATTGAACTGGCCATACATGTTTCCCTGATAGGCGGACGCCCGATAGAGCCGAATGGATTCGGGAATGTCCGCCGGCACGCCATTGCCGTTTTGGTACATGACGCCGAGGTTGCTGAGGCCCAAGGGGTCGCCCTGAAGTGCGGACTGCTGATACCAGTAGAATGCTTGGTTCAGGTCGCGCGGCACGCCGTTTCCGGTCTCGTAGAGATAGCCGAGATTGATCTGAGCATTTGCATTGCCGTGGTCAGCGGCCATGCGGAACCACCGTGCCGCTGCCACGGGGTCAGCGGCCACGCCTCTGCCGTTCAGGTACATCTGCGCTAGAGCCAATTCCACTTTGATTGAAT
>VGET01000110.1 GCA_016869195.1 Alphaproteobacteria bacterium
ACAATTCAGCCGGGCGCGGCTACGTCACAGATCGTCGAATTATCTAGGGAAAAATGGAGCCGGCAATCGGACTTGAACCGATGACCTGCTGATTACGAAGCGTGCGCAGGGCGAAAGTCGTGGACGTTATCGGGTTGTTGAGCGGGCGCGCCCATCACCATCGACAGGGCGACAAGGGCGGCGCCACCGGCCTTGATCACAGCGGCGCCATACTACCCCGCCTTGCTACTGTTCTTTTTGAGCCGGCGCCGGGCGGTCGACCACCGAACCCCAGAATCCGATCATCATCTCTTCCCACGTCTGGTCGCCCCACTTCACGTCCTTCGTGGGGTCGGGGTTGTATTTGTTGGCCGGCGAGTTATCGAAGTGCGCCACGACCTCGACCCTGGTCCCCTTCGGCAGGCGCTTCGGCGCGGCCAGTTCGTAGGTGATCTGCCAGTTGAAGTCGTATCTCGGCACGCTCAGGAGCACTTCCGACGTGCCGTCTGCGTAGAGCGCCGTGTAGGTCATGTCCTTGCCGCGCATGTGCATGTGCGGCGTCAGGCTCGTCATGACCACGTCCTGTCTGAGCTCGGTGACGGCTTTCACCTCCGCGTTCGCATCGCCCGCGCGAATGAGGAACTTCGGCTGCACGGCGAGGCCGGTGACGTGGACCTTCGCCGGCGGCTCCTTGGCGAAGATGAACCCGATTTGCGTGCGATCGACGGCTTCGGCGCCGTTGGTCGTGTAGTGCACCTCGAGGATGACGTCGTGTCCGGCGCGCAGCAGCTTCGCGATGCCAGGCTCGAAGACAAGGCCCGGCTTGTTCGGCGATACGCCCGTGATGTTCGTCGGCCCGAAGGTGCTGCCGCGACGCGTCGGCTGATCGCTGTGGGGCTCGGTGTAGGCGATCATGTGGTGCACGTACGCGCGCGCGCTCGGCTTGATCTCGACGGCCGTGTACCACCGATCCTCCGGCAGGTTCACCGGAATTCGGACGTACTTGTAGTCGATCGTGCCGACGGCCGGGATCTTGAAGTCTTCGGTCATTGAGAAGATCGCGTCAGGCTTGCCGATGGTCCAGCCCTCGGCCATCGCCGGCATCTTCGGCATGTCGGCCAGGTCGCCCCTGGGCGCGCCGGCGTCGACCCACGAGACGATCGTCTCGATTTCCTGGTCGGTCAGACGCGGATCGTTGCGAAACCGGCCGTGCGGCATGTCCGAGCCCCACGGTGGCATCGTCTTTTCGGTGACGCGCTTCTTGATCGCACGCGCCCACGGACGCGCCTCGTCGTACGACGTCAGCGGCATCGGCGCGAACATCGTCGCGCGATGGCACTCGATGCACGACTTGTAGAGGATGGGCGCCACGTCCCTGGCGAAAGTCGGTGTGGCGTGGGCGGCGCGCTCCGGCTTTGCGGCAGCGACCACCGCTACGCCGATACTTGCGGCCACCACGGCGACGATACTCAACACGCGCGCGACACGCATCGGATGCTCCCGTTTGCAGTTTTCCAGCAACGACCGCGTCGATGAGGCGCGGTCCCGCTGATTATTGCCAGCTTTGCGGGAAAGCCAAGAAAAATGCGACGACGGCCGCCGCTAACGCACTCCCAACGCCGCAAGGAGGTTCCCCCCCATGCCGCCTCGGCACTCGCTTCGATCCAGGTTCGTCAGCTTCGCAGTGCCTGTTCGCTGCTGCCCCCGAACGCCCCGGTCCGGACGTTGTGCTTCAAGATCGGGCACAGCGGGAAGTACGGCGGCGCCTCCTCCGCGCGAGGCTCCGCTTTGCTGCAGCGCGGGTCGGTCTTCAGCCAGTCGTTCTTGTACAGGTACGCATACCCGCGACAGCCGGTGCCGCAGGGCCCCGCATGGCTGCAGTCGCAGCACTTGTCGTTGGCCACCGTGAACGGCTGGTAGTCGGCGCGCTCCAGCGCATACTGCAGCGTCGCCTCGAGGGGCTGGTCCACGATCGTCCCAATCGGCTGTCCCTCGGTCATGAAGAACACGCATTGGTAGAGGTGGCCGTCGCTGCGGACGATCAGGTAATCGTAGTCTTCGAGCAGGGTGTTGCAGCCGGTCCCGCGCCCCTTGAGCGTGCTCCGGTCGACGACCGGGCCATCCGCCCACTGAAAGCCCTGCTCCATCACCAGCTCAAGGTCGGGCCGGAGCTTCGCGCCCTCGTCACGAACCGCCTCCTGCAGGGCGCGCCACTGATACGGCGAGATGACGTCGTCGATCATGCCGTGGCCACGGCCAAGCGGCGATCCCAGGAAGACGGAAAAGCAGTGAGCGCCCAGGTCGTTCACGAGCCGCAAGAGCGGCACGACGTCGTCATAGTTCCTCTGGTACGCCGTCGCCGAGACGCGCGTCCACAGGCCCAGCGCAATCGCATCCTCCACGGTGCGGAGGGTCTTCTCCCATCCGTGTGCTCCTGACCGTCGCAGCTGGGTGTGCCGGTCGCGGAGACCATCGACGCTGATCATGATCTCCCCGAGCCCCAGGTCGCGCAGGCGCGCGATCCGATCGCGAGTCAGCAGCATGCCGTTGGTGATGATTCGCGTCGAGACCCCCTTGCTCGACGCGTGATGCACCATCGTCTCCAGATCGTCGCGAATCGTCGGCTCGCCGCCCAGGAAGTGCAGCTCTTCGAGACCGAGCGCCACGGCTTCGTCGATGAAGCGGATGATCCGGTCGAGCGGAAGGTCGTGATGGCCGTACTCGCCGGCGCGCACACTGCAGAAATCGCAGCGGATGTTGCACTTCATCGTGACGTAGAGGTCGACTTCGTGGAGCCGGATGTTCCTGAGGCCGGGACGGGGACGATAGTCGGTCGGCAGAGGCGGCGGCTGAAAACGGTACAGGCCCGGCCTCACGGGCGGCGGCGAGGACGATGCCATCGGGAGCAACGTCGGCCGGTCACGCATACGGACGTTCCACCTGAAACGCACGGGGCATGGGCCGCTATCATGACAGGCGAGGCGCCCTCAGGGCAAGCCGCGCGTCGCGGTTTGAATTATCCTAGGTGACAGACTATGATGCCTCGTCCCGATCGGGGAATGACCTGATCACAGTTCACCCAATCCGGGCAGCTGCCGGGGTGCCGACACGATGACCGACCGAACTGGCCACGCCGACCTGCCCGCCGACCTCTCGGATCCCGAGCGGCACTACCAGGGGCCCGTCGGCCCGGTGGAGCACCCCGATCTCGACGAATGCGCGATGCAGATCGTCAACATCGGTTGGACGCTCGGCAACGACTGTCCGTACCGCTGTTCGCACTGCTACTCGATGTCGGCCCGGCGCAAGGGGATGGATCTCGAGGCCTGGATGGTCGATCGCGTGGTGGACCAGCTGTACCGGCTGGGCATCGAGACGGTAAATCTCGGCGGCAACGAGCCGATCTTCACGAGCGGCATGCAGATCAAAAAGTCCCTGCTGCCGTACATCATCAGGGCCCTGAGTGCCAAGGGCATCCATGTCGGCCTGACCACGAGCGGCATCTCGCTCGTGGAACTCGAAAAGATCGACCGTGAGGCGCTGCTGCTGCTGAACGACATCGACGTCTCGTTCGACAGCCCGTTTCCCGAGGAGCACGACGCCAATCGCGGCGCATCGCTGTACACGCTCGCGCTGCGGGCGCTCGAGATCTGCGAGCGCCATGCGATCGATCACTCGATCATCATGTGCGCGATGAACTGGAATTTCTCGGACCGCCACATCGACGCGCTCATCGGCCTGGCGCGGCAGCACAATTCGCACGTGCGCATCAACCCGCTGAAACCGGTGGAGCGGGCGCACCTCACGACCCAGCTCGATGCGGGAGCGTTCTACCGCGGATTCTCGCGGCTGATGGCGGCCTGCGATCAGGTCGACCTCGGCGAGCCGTTCCTGGCCGTGGCGGCGCAGCACCCCGGCAAGGGCTGCCCGTGCGGACGCACGAGCTTCCGTATTCACAGCATCACGCCCGATGGCAAGATCCCGGTGTCGCCCTGCGTCTATCTGCACGACTACAAGACCGGTGATCTGCTCGTCGACGACATCCGCGACATCGTGTTCTCGGAACAGTTCCGATCGTTCCGCCGCCGCAACCGCCACGCGCACTTGATCCCCGGCTGCGACGGCTGTTCGGTGCTGGACTCGTGCCGCGGCGGGTGCGCGGCGCGCAGCTATCTGCACGAGCTCCACGAGGCCGGACGCCGGACGCTGTTCGTGAAGGACCCCTACTGCATTCGCGATCACCGCGAGGCAGTCGGCGACGCGTTTCCGCCGTTTCCGCAAAACCCCGACGTGCCGCGGGACAAGATCCTGGTCCACCGCGACTATCTGTGCACCTGGATTGGCCAGCCGCGACAGGCCGGTGACGCGTCATGAGTCAGCGCGGCGGCCAGGCCTCGCTGGTGGACGCGACACCCGGTCCGAGTCCCGCGATCCACCTCCGCGAAATCGACCTGAACATCACGAACCGCTGCAATCTCGAATGCATCTACTGCAGCTTCAGTTCGACGCCTAGCCGCGCCGAGCCGGAGATTCCTCCTCGCGAGGTGCACACGCTGCTCGACCGGGCGGCCGCCATGGGCGTCCGCGTCATTCATTTCAGCGGCGGGGAGCCAATCATCAGGGCGGATATGCCCGAGTTCATCGCGCATGCCACCGACCTCGGCTTCAAGATGCGCATGCACTCGAACGGCTCCTTGTTCACCGAGACCCGGTTGCGCAAAGTGTGGGACGCGGGGCTCCGCCAGGTCCTCATCAGCCTCGACGGCTTCGCCGCCAATCACGACTTTCATCGCGCCAAGCCGGGTCTCTACGCGAAAACGCTGCAGGGCATCAGCAACGCGGTGGCGATGGGATTCAGCGTGCGGGTGAACGCCGTCGCGACGACGCTGAACGTCGATGAGATCCCGGCGCTGCTGCCGATGCTGGCCGGGATGGGCGTCAACACCTTCACCGTGTTCTACCAGATTGCCGTCGGCCGCGGGCGACAGCAGCGGGCGCTCATGGTGCCCCCGCTCCGCTGGCGCCAGTTCGTGCACGACATGCGCCGGATGGCGGCCGCCCACAAGCCCGATCACATGGAGGTGACGGTCGAGAAGGTGTTCCTCTGGGAAGAGGAGTGGGAACAGCAGCTGCACGCGACGGGACGAGGCGGCACCTGTCTCGGCTTCCTCAAGGAGTGCGACTACGTCAACATCCTGGCCGACGGGCGCGTGTACCCGTGTGTCTGCCTGGTGGACGAAGCGCCGCCAATCGGCAACATCTTCGAGCGCCCGCTGCACGAGATGCTCGAGGATCCCGCTGGCTGGACCTTCTATGGCGGACTCGCCAGCGGTCTCAACAGCGTCTGTCGCTCGTGTGAACTGCTCGACGCCTGCCGCGGTGGATGCCGGTCGTTCAGCCGGGCAGGCGCGAACGACTGGTTCGCGATGGACCCCCGCTGCAGCGGCGCCCCCCGTGTCCAGGGCTTCATGCCGGTGTGCTTCATGCTCCGCGAAAACGTCGACACGGGAACCCGCAGCGGCTTCCAGGAACACCTCTGACGCGAGGCCAGTGTCCAGAATCGCCCTCGTGATGCCGGCGTCGGATCGTCAGAGCTTCTTCGGCAATCAGGTGCCGATCGGCCTGCTGCACGCCGCCGCTCTGCTTCGCGCGCGGTCCCTGGATGTTCGATTCCACGACTTCAGAGTTGAAGGACCGGTCTACGAACGATACGCGGACGAGTTCGCGGACGCCGATCTCATCGTCGTCGCCACCAACGACTTCGACAAGGCGCAGTGCTACAACCTGAGGCTTGATGGGCCGTCAGCGGCGGTCGCGGCACTGAAGACGCTGACGGCGGCCCCGGTGTACTGCGTGGGGTCGCACGGAACCGTGGCGCCGGAGCCAACCCTCGCGCGCATCGGGTGCGACGGCATCATTCGCGGCGAGCACGACGTCGCCATCGACGGCTTCGTCGGGCAGTTCCTCAACGGAGAAGTGGCGGAGCGAGTGTGGCCGGCGGACGAGCCGCGAATGGCCAGCCCGCTCGAGGCGGAGACCCTGCCCGCTCCCGCCTACGATCTGGCGCCGATGCATGCCTATCACGCCGAAGGCGTCGATCGTAAGACCGGCGCGCTCGGTGTCTTCAAGTCAGGCCTGGTCCTCGGCAATCGCGGCTGCCCGTACTCCTGCAGTTACTGCTACCTGCTGTTCGGGCAGCGCATGCGTGTACGCCCGCCTCATCGGATCGTCGACGAAGTGGAGGTGCAGTACCGGCAGTACGGGATCGAGCACTTCTTCTTCCTCGACTACACCTTTACCTTGAATCCGCGCTGGGTCAGCAGTCTGTGCCATGAGCTCATCGAGCGCGATCTGCCAGTCAGCTGGCTGTGCCAGACGCGAAGCGACCGCCTCGACCAGGACATGCTCGCGCTGATGTTCCGCGCCGGATGCCGCGGCATTTGGCTCGGTGTCGAAACGCCCGAGCAGACCACGCGCGACGAGGTCGACAAGAACCTGTCAGACGCAGCCGTCGCACGGTCGCTCGAGATGGTCCGGCAGGCGGGGATGCACCCGCTGGTGTTCCTCCTGGTCGGATTTCCCAGCGAGACGGTCGCGTCGCTCGAGTGGATCAACCGTTGGATCGAGCAGCAGGATACTTTCTACGAGATCTTCACCATGATTCCCCGCGTCGGCACCGCGTTGTTCGACGAAAGCCGCTTCCGGCCGCTGTTCGAGCAGGACGGGTGGAACTACGCGCGCGCGCTGCCGGATCAGCGTGTGGGAGCGCGGACGGGGTCCGCTGACCGATTGTCTCTATCCCCCATCGCCCTCGACGAGATGGACTGGTTCGTGGATTACCACGATCAGCATCCGAAACGGGTCAAGAACGTGGTGGCACGGGCCATGGCAGCCCGAGGCGCACCTTGACATGGTCAGAGTTGTCAGCTAGTGTACGGCGCGGTTGCATAACCATCGTTCCAACAACGGGAGGAAGCCATGGCCGGTGTTTACGAAAACGTCGATGAATTGTGCGAGGCGGTCGCCAAGGAGACCGGCGTGGGTGCTAAGGACGTGCGGAAGGTCCTCCGAGCCAGCTTCGCGAGCACCAGCGCCTTCATCGAGCGCCAGATCTCGGGACAGCTCTCGGAGGGCGAGCTCAACCAGGCCGCCGGAGGTTTGAACCCGCAACCATTACCGCCCGGCGCATCACCGGCACAAGTTATCAAGACCCTAAACGTACGCGGGGCGAAAATCCGCATGGGCGGGGATATACCCGGTGTCTAGATCCGCTACCCGCGTCTACTGACGCGCCTCTACCCCGCGAACCCGGAGGCGCCCTGGCGTTGGGGCGCCGTCCGCCATGCTGACGCTGGGCTCGATCACCCGGGACGCGTGCTATGTCAGGCACATCCAAGCCAGGTCCGAGCTGAGCGCTCGAATCGGACGGAGCTTGGCGGCCCACGACCAGTGCACATCGATACGACTAGACTGGTTCCTCCGGTCGGTCGTGGCTGACTTCCCGGGCTACCAGACCCACCGCTACGCACTCAACAGTCCGGGAACGCCGCGGGAGACATTGGAGCGGCTGCCCATCCTGGAGAAAGCCGACCTCAGGGAACTGGTGGACGCTGTGCTGCGCAGCCCGGGCTGTCCGCAGCCCGACGAAGCGTACTGGATGGAACAGGAGCCCGACGTCCCTGGGGAAGTCGAGTGCGTGCTGCAAGGCGGCCCGCAACGACTCTGGTTGGCGAGCACCACGGGATCCACGGGTCAGCCATTGACCATGGTGTTCGACCGCCGCTACTTCATCAGTTACTTCGCGAACTGGCTGTGCTTTCTCGCGCAAAACGGGATCGAGTCGCGCCCCTACGCACTGTCGCAGCTGCATGTGTCTGGCGGCGAGCATCGGAAGAGCCAACCGTATCAGCTGTTGCAACCGGCCGTCGGCTACAGCCTGTACCGGAAGGTCAACATCGAGCGGAACCGCTGGCCAGGTGTCGCGGCACTCGTCGACTCGATCACCGACGAGTCTCCCGATGTGCTGACCGGAACCCCGTCGCGGCTCGAACAGTTGCGCGCGCTGCTGGAAGAACGGCCTCCGGCTCAGGCCCTCGCGCCGCGCCTCATTATGACGTCCGCCGAGACGCTGCTGCCGGCCGCTCGCGATCGATTTCAGCGGGTGTTCGGCGCTCCCGTGTTCGACCAGTACGGGCTGACCGAGGTCGGCGGCGTGGTCGCCCGCGAGTGTCGGGCCCATGCGGGCTACCACGTGCAGTCGCCGGACTACATCGTGGAAGTGATCGACCCGAAGGGGATTGCCCTTCGGGACGAAGCCGAAGGCGAGCTCGTCGTAACCAATCTCTTCAGTCGGATCGTCCCGATTGTGAGGTACCGGACCGGCGATTTCGGGGTCCTCACGCACACGCCCTGCGCGTGCGGCCTGGTCACCCCACGAATCGTCCGTCTCACCGGTCGAACGATCACGCGATTTCAACTGCCCGACCGGCGGACGATCAGCCCGTTCGACGAGTTCGGGCCGCTCATCGGCCGGCTGCCGGTCGATCAGTTCCAGATGGTTCAGCACGGCAGCAGCGAGATCGTCTTCTCGTACAAGGCGGTCGATGCGATCGACGACCTCCCGGACGCGAGAGCGCTCCGCGACACGGTGATCAGACTGTTTGGCGACGCGGTCACGTTCCGCATCGCCAGGGTGAAGGACTTCCCCCATGAGCGAAAATTCGAGAGCTGGCTCAGAATCGATGACCAGAGCGACTCATCGGGAACTCGCGGTGAAAGCCGCGATTGTCAACAGTGAGCGACGAGTGCTGCTCGTCCGACGGTCGCAGGATGCAGACTCGTTCGCAGGCTCGTGGGAGATACCAGGGGGACGTCTGCTCCCGGAAGAGACACCCGTTGAAGGTCTTCGACGAGAGCTGCTGGAGGAACTCGGCGCTGAGGCTGACATCGGCAGGCCGGTCGACGTCTGGGACTTCGTGTCATTCGACAGCGTTCTCGTCGTCGGGATCACTTTCCAGGCGCGGATCGACCCGCACGCCCGACTGACCTTGAGCCAGGAACACGACGCACAGATGTGGGCCACTCTCGCGGAGGTTCGGCAGCTTCCAATGTCGGAGTCACTGCGGCATCAGCTGCAGCAGCACCTCGCGGCAGCGTCCGGCGAGCCATGAACCGTGAACCACTTGCGCCTACAATCACGCGGTGACTCGCGCGCGAGGCGTGCTGCTCGTCGGCGCCCTCCTATATCTCGCGTTGCCGCTCGATCATCTGAGCGTGTTTCCCGCAGTGGGCGAGGACGAGCCATGGATTGCCGCCGCGTCGTACAAGCTGGCGACCCAGGGAGTCTACGGATCAGATCTGTTTGCCGGCTATTCCGGCGTCGATCGGCACAACTATCAGCACATGCCGATCTACCCCCTGCTGGAGGCGGGTCTCTTCAAAGTCGCCGGCGTCGGCGTGTGGCAGATGCGGCTGCTGCCGGTCGTCTTCGGGCTCGCGCTGCTGCTGGTGGTGTTCCTAGTCGGGACGGAGCTCGGCGATGAGCGCATCGGCGCGCTGGCGACGATGCTCCTGCTCGGCCTGCGCCTGTACAGCGGCAACGAGACCGGCATTCTCCTCCTGGATCGCGCGCGCCTCAATCGCTACGACATCGCGGTTCCAGTCTTTGGCCTGCTGGCGCTGTGGATGTTTGTTCGAGCGGCACGGATGCCGGCCGGCTGGCGCTATGTCCTCACCGGCGCGCTCACCGGACTGGCCAGTCTGAGTCATCTGTTCGGCGGATTCTGGCTGCCGGTCTTTTTCGGGTTGCTGTGCGTCGAGCAGCGGAGCGGCGTTGGCCGCCTTCGCGCGGCGCGGCTGCTCGGGCTCGGGTTCCTGGCGACTTGGATTCCGTGGCTCGCCTACATCGTGTCGGGCTGGAACGACTACCTCGGTCAGATGCGCTTCGTGGCACCGCGGTTCGACGTCTTCAGCGCGTCCTTCTACATCGACAACGCCCTGCACGGCCGCGGCCCGATCTCGCTGGCCTGGCTGCGGCAGATCGTGCACGAACTGCCCTGGAACCGCCCGGGCGCGTGGAGCGCGCTGGTGGGCATCCCGATCGCCGTCGCCGTGATGGCCTCGAGCGCGGTCGGCGATCGCGATCGGCGGCAGGCCGCCCGGCTGCTGGGCGTCGCGTCGGTCGCGCAGTTCGTGATGTTTCTGCTGCTGTTGAAGGTCAAGACCGACAACTACATGATCGGGCTCTGGCCGCTCGCTGTGTTGATGCTGGCGTGGCTGGACATCTGGTTGTGGGATCGGCGGCGCGCGTGGGTGCGCGCGGGCGTCGTGGTGCTGCTGGCGCTCATCCTGATCGAGGGCAGCGCAGGGGTCGCGCAGGCGCGGACGAGCGCGCGGCAGACCGATCCCTACGACGCATTTACGGGCGAGATTGCCCGCTGCATTCCTCCCGGATCGCTGGTGCTCGGCCTGCAGCATTACTGGCTCGGGCTTCGGCAGTATCGGTATCGAACCTGGCTGATGGCGGTCAACTACGCCCATCCGCTCTACCATCACGACCCGCTGCCGTTGACCGGTACATGGCGGCCTTCTTCCGGAATGCGGCGTTCCGGTCGCAGAAGCAGCTGAGAAGCCGCCACGTCGCCTCGGGGTCTGAGTACAAGGGGTCCGTGAACCGTTGAGGCCGCTAATACGGTCTATCGTCTCGTCCGCAGCCGCGCGATGGGTGAAACTAGCTGAACGCGTCACGCCTCGCCGTGTTCGTA
>VGET01000111.1 GCA_016869195.1 Alphaproteobacteria bacterium
CCATGCGCTGGCGCACGGCACCCGCATATTTGCGAAGAATTTGGCCGGACCAATAGAGCGCTTGGCCAACAACAGTTACCCTCATCCCGTCACTTGACCTACACTCGCTACGGCGTACCACCCAAAGCCGCAGGCAAGGAGGCACGACTCGTCCCACATGATTGTCTGACAGACCGCAGCTATCGCATGAATGACGTCGGTACCAGCGCGCGTTCGAAGACGCCGGTGAAGGGTCGAAGGAGAGCACGCTAATCCATAACAAGACGCCGGAAAAACTGGTGGCCACTTCGGGGCCTATTTCTGCGTTCAATGCTTGGACAACATGGCGACCGACTTCCGCTACCATGTGAACACCTCAGAGCGGCGTTGACATTGTTTCACGCGCACGCCACGCTCAACCTATCTGATCGCAGGATCAGAGGGAGCGCTTCGCAGGAGCGCTTCGTTCTCATCCACGGGAGGCAATATCAATATGAGGAAGCTCGCATTGGGCGCCGGACTGGCATTCGGCGCTGCTGTGGCGGCTGGTGCGTTCGTTCACGCTCCATCCACCCAAGCTGCCGAAGGGCAGTGGTGGCCCGCCAAGGTTCAGGTCTTCAATCCGTCCTGCACCGATGGCGATCCGAAGTGCTGGACCGATCCGGCCAACGACGCAGCGAAGCTCGAGATCGTTGACTATGTGCCGCTGATGCCGGGCGATGTCGGCAAGAAGCACCACATCTGCGTCTCGTTCCCGCACCTGAAAGACTCGTACTGGGTGGGCGCAGCCTACGGCATCATCGAGGAAGGCAAGCGGCTCGGCCAGAAGATCACGCTGGTCGAGGCAGCCGGCTATACCAACCTCGAGAAGCAGATCGCCCAGGTTGAAGACTGCATCGCCAACGGCGCCGAAGCGCTTGTCATCGGCGCGATCTCGGGCGATGGCAACGCGAAGCAGATCGATGAGCTGCGCGCGAAGGGCATCGTCGTCGTAGACCTGATCAATGGCATCAACACCAAGGTCGATTCCAAGTCGCTCGAAAGCTACTTCACCATGGGCTTCATTGCCTGCAAGTGGATTGCTGATCAGCATCCGGCCGGCAGCGGCAAGAAAAAGCTCGCATGGTTCCCTGGGCCGCCCGGTGCAGGCTGGTCGGTAGCCGGTGACCAGGGCTGCAACGCCGCGGTCAAGGGCAGCGACGCCGAGCTCATCTCCACTAAGTGGGGCGATACGGGCAAGGAGATCCAGCTGAAGTTGGTTGAGGACGTGCTGCAGGCGCAAACCGCCGGCGGCAAGACCGACCTAGACTATATCGTCGGCGTCGCGCCGGCGATTGAGGGTGCGGTCTCTGCGGTGCGCGATCGCGACCTGTCGAAGCAGGTCAAACTCGTGTCCTACTACTACACGCCGGGCATGCACATGTTCCTCGGCCAGGGCCGCGTCGCCATGGCTCCGACGGACCAGATGATCATCCAGTCGCGCATCGGCATCGATCAGGCGGTTCGCCTGCTTGAGAAGAAGGGCTTCGCGACCGGCGGCCGCGCCGAGTTCAACAATACCGGCCGCACGATCGAGCATGTTCAGCCGGTTCCGATCAACGTGACACCGGAAAACATCAAGGAGTTCGACACCATGACGACTCTGGCGCCCGACGGTTGGACGCCGGTCTTCACGGTCGACTGATCTGAGGGACCGCGGCGACAACAACGGACAACAAACGTGGCCATGGTCCAAGGCAGTGGCGGGAGCCCGGAGTCGGATGGCTCCGGTGCTCCCCTTCTTTTGCGGGTCGAGCGCGTCTCCAAGCAATTCCCGGGCACGCTTGCGCTCGACCGGGTCAATTTTGAAGTCCGGGCCGGCGAGGTCCACGTTCTCTTTGGCGAGAATGGCGCCGGCAAATCAACGCTGATTCAGATTCTTGCCGGCGTGCACCGGCCCTCAGGCGGGCAGATCATCTTCAAGGGTCAGCCGATCCACATCACCTCGGTGCATCATGCCCGCGCGCTCGGGATCAGCGCGGTATTCCAGGAATTCTCGCTCGTGCCCCAGCTTTCGATCGAGGACAATTTGTTCCTTGGTTCCGAGGTGCGTAAGGGCCTGATGCTCGACAAGGTGGGCCTGCGCCGACAGGCCCGAGAGGTGCTTGATCGACTGGGCTTCGATCTCAAGCCGCGCGCGCCGGTGATGTACCTCTCGCGCGCGCAGCAACAGATGGTCGAGATCGCGAAGGCGTTTCGCACCAAGCCGTCCCTCATGATTTTCGATGAGCCGACCGCTTCGCTCACTGAGCGCGAGACCGCGCGGCTGTTCGCCCTGATCGAGCAGATCAAGGCCGAAGGCATTGGCATCATCTACATCACACACCGGATGAATGAGATCAAACGCATCGGCGATCGCATCACCGTGCTGCGCGATGGCAAGTACATCGCGACGATTGGCGTCGCCGAGGCAACCGACCAGCGCCTGGTCGAGCTGATGACCGGGCGCGTCGTCGAACAGGTCTTTCCGACCGTCAGTTTTATGCCAAAGGAAAATCTGCTCGAGATCGAGGGTCTGACGACCGCCGATGGCAGCGTGCGCGACGTCTCGATCAATGTGCGCGCGGGCGAGATCGTCGGCATTGCCGGGCTCGTGGGCTCCGGCAAGTCACAAATTGGTCGGTCCTGCTTTGGGCTCGAGCGCATTGCGGGCGGCAGAATCACCTTCAATGGCGAAGTCGTCTACGAGGCACGCAAGACCAACAAGCTCGGCCAGCGCCGCATGCTCGATCGCGGGCTCTACTACGTGCCGTCCGATCGGCGTCAGGAAGGCCTTGTGATGATGCAGAACGTGCGTGAGAACGTCGCGCTCTCATCGCTCTGGCTCAGAACGTTCTCCAACGTATTGTTCCTACGTCGCGCCAACGAACGCATCGTGGTCAAGGATCTCGTGCGCCGGCTTGATCTCGACCCACCCAATATCGAGCGCGACCTCGAGCATTTCTCGGGCGGCAACCAGCAGAAGGTGCTGGTGGGCAAATCGCTGGTGCGCGACGTCAAGCTCTTCATCTTCGATGAGCCGACGGTCGGCGTCGATGTCGGCGCGCGCGTGCACATCTACAATTTCATCAAGGAGCTGTGCGAGGCCGGCGCCGGCGTGCTGTTGATCTCGTCCGACCTGCCGGAGATCCTGCATCTGCCCTATCGGGCCTACGTTATGTATCGTGGCGAGCTGCGGGCCGAGCTGTCGCAGAAGGACATCAGCGAGCAGGCCGTGCTCAGCCACTTCTTCGAAAAACAATCGGCCTAGGACAGGGAGATCGGGAATGGCGGGCGTGACTCTCGGGCAGCAATCGGGACTGCTCGGTTCCGCGGAGCGGCTGGCGACACAAGTGTTCGTGCGCGCTGGCGTCCTGCCCTGGTTCCTCATCTTCTCGATCATCATCTTCACGTTCGCGACCGAGACCTTCTTGACCGGGCAGAATTTCATGCTGGTGGCCCGGCAGGCGACCTACCTCGTTATGGTCGCAATGGGGCAGATGGTCGTGCTCCTGACCGCCGGGCTCGATCTCTCGGTCGGCGTCATGTTTGCGATCGCCTCGGTCGTCTCCTCGATGGTGATGGTTGATGTCTTCAACGCGTCCGGCAAAGAGGCGGTGTGGGGCTCGATCATTGCCGGCTGCGCCGCCGGCATGGCCTCTGGCTTGCTCGTTGGCGCGATCAACGGCATCGGCGTCGCCTTCTTCCGCGTGCCGCCCTTCATCATGACGCTCGCGATGTCGACCATCGTGTTCGGCATCGCGCTCACCATCACCGGCGGCACGCCGATCTACGGCATGCCCGACGAGTTCGCGAGCGTGTTCGGCTATGGCTCGGCAATTGGCGTGCCGGTGCCGATCTGGATCACGATCGGCTTCGTTGTTCTGGTCTACGTGCTGCTCTCCTGGACGCGCACGGGCCGCTATTTCTATGCCCTTGGCGGTAATCTCAAGGCCTCGATGCTCTCAGGCATCAGCACGCGCTACTACCTGTTCATGGCTTACGTTGTCTGCGCCGCGATCACCACGGTCGCGGCTCTGATGCTCACCGCGCGCCTCGAAAGCGGCGAATCGAATATTGGACGGGACTATCCGCTGAACTCGATCGCGGCCTGCGCCATCGGCGGCGTTTCGCTGTTCGGTGGCACCGGCCGATTGCTCAATGTGGTGCTCGGCTCGATCTTCATCATCCTGGTGCAGAACGGCATGAACCTCATGCGCATCGGTTCGTACCAACAGATGATCGTGATCGGCATTCTGCTCGTTCTCGCGGTCATCGCTGACAACTACCGGCAGAAGATGCTGCTCACGTTAAAAGACTGAGGAAGGGGCTCGAGGGAGAGGGGCAAAGCGAGGCGGCCACAAGGCCGCCTTTAGTTTCAACCTCCCACCCGACCCTCCTCCAAGCTTGGAGAGAGGGCTATTCCACCCAGCCTAAGTCAGCGCCTGTTTCTAATGCCTGTGCCTATGGTGCTCGTCCGGCGCATGGGGGTGCCGGTGGCGCAGCCGGACATGGGCATGGGCGTGGCTGTGCGGCTCGCCTGGTGGATCGTCGGGCGCGTGGTCGTGCCGGTGATGTAAATCGTGCCGGTGCCGATGATTGTGTGTCATCGGCTCGTGCTCGTGCTCATGCTCGTGATTGTCGCGCACGATGAACCAGGCGCCGAAGGCCATGAGCACGCCGGCGACGCCGAGTTGGATCGTCACCGGCTCGCCGAGCGCGGTGACGCTGATGATCGCGCCGAGAAAGGGCGCGGTCGCGAAGAATGCGCCAGCGCGGGCCGTGCCCAGATGGCGCAGCGCAAACACGAAGCAGGCGAGTCCGAGGCCATAGCTCATGAAGCCGAGGCCGGCCGAGCCAAGCGCAATGTCCCAGGCCGGAGAACTCGCGCCGGCGAGGAAGGCGAGGCCGACATTGATCGGGCCGGCCAGGAGGCCTCGGATCGCGCCAATCTGAAACGGGTCGCTGAGCGAGATTTTCTGGGTGAGGTTGTTGTCGAGCGCCCAGGCAAGGCAAGCGCCCGCGATCAAGAGCGGCCCAAGGAAGCCCTCGAAGCCGCCCTCGCCCTGCCAGGCGAGCACCACACCGCCCGCAATCACCGCGGCAACGCCGATGAAGACATGACGGCCGACATGCTCGCGAAACACCGCCCAGGCGACCAGCACGGTCAACACGGCTTCAAGGTTCAGAAAGAGCGATCCGGTCGAGGCGGGTGTCTTTGTGAGTCCGGCCATCAGGAGCGCCGGCGCCGCGATGCCGCCCGAAATCGCCGCGCCCGAAAACCAGAGCCAGTCGCGGCCGCGGAGGCCCGCCTCGGCTTCGACCTTTCGCATGGCCAGGCGTCGGCCTACTCGCAACAGGCTGAGGCCCACACCGGCGCCGACATAGAGAAAGCCGGCCATGAGCCACGGGTCGATCGATTCGAGCAGCAATTTCGCGGCCGGCGCGCCACCGCCGAACACAAGCGCGGAAGTGAGCGCGAACATCGCACCCCGGCGTCGCGCCGAATCATGATCGCTTGCTGCTCGATTCATGGGCGCACCATAGCTGAGTTGCCGAGTGCGGTCAGACGATTCGATGTCGTGGCCGGCGCAGGAAAAAAGCCGGGCAACACCCGGCTTTGAACCTTCTGCGAACCCAGCCCCTCCTCTTCGGGAGAAGGGGCTGGGCTCTACCTGAGTCTACTCTGCCGCCTGGCGCCTCAGACTCGGCGGCAGGTCGAAGCCGTAGAAGCGGGCGCAGTTGTAGATCGTGATGTCCTCGCGCACGCCCTTGTCGAGATGGCCGAACACGCGGTCAAGCACCTTATGCGTGTTCGGATAGGTGCAGCGGGCATGGGGGAAGTCCGAGCCCCACATGACCGTCTTGGGGTCGACATGCTTCAGCGCCTCATCGACCAGCGGGTCGTCGATCAGCCCGTGATAGACGCGCGTCATGTATTCGTCGATCGGATGCTTGATCGGCGGCATCTTCATCGCCGGCATGAACACCTTCTGCAGCTGGCGCATGCGGAACAGCCAATGCGGCAGCCAGGAGACCTCGTACTCGGAGAGAATCACCTTCAGCTTCGGGAAGCGATCCATGATGCCGCCGAAGATGAACTCATTGCCGAGCGTGACGCCGCCTTCCTCGAAGATGTCCAGTGTCGAGCGCGGGATGTGGATGCGCTTGTCGCCATGGAGCGTGAACAGGTCGACGACATTGCCGGTGATGATGTGCAGCGTCACCGGCATGTCGAGCTCCTGCGCGCGCGCCCAGAAGCGGTCGTAGGACTTATCCTGATAAGGCTTCCACTTCGGGCGCGTGTCGCAGTTGATGAGCACGCTCTTGAGGCCGAGCTTGGCCGCCCGGTCCAGCTCCTTGCAGGCCCAGTCGAGATCCTCCATGTGGATCATGGCGGTGCCATAGAGCCGCTTCGGCGCCACCTTGCAGTAGTCGGCGAGCCAGCTGTTGAAGACCGAGCAGCAATCCCGCGCGAGGTCGTCGTTTGGAATGCGCAGCATATAGAGCGACCAGGTCGCATTCACGATCTCGCCCCAGACGCCATCCTCGTCCATGCACTTGACGCGCACGTCCGGGTTGGTGCCCGAGGCGACGAGTTTCGCCTGCAAATCGGCGTCGCCCTCGACGATCTCGTCGATCCGCACATATTCGTAGCCGGTGAAGAAGAACTTCGCCTTCACTCCCTGGTGCTGGGTCACCAGGCGGGGCGATTTGTCGCCCCACTTCTTGCCGATCGCCTTCTGCCACAGGTCGTGCGGCTCAAGCACGTGGCTGTCGGCTGAGAGAGCCCAACGTTCGGTCATCTCTGGGCTCGCCTATTCGGCCGCCGCGCGGGCGCCTGGGCGCTTCAGCTCGGCGATGCGCTTCTGATCGTAGATCTCGTTCCACATCTGATAGGAGAACTCGGAGCGCAGGCGGTGCGACTTCGGATTGATCTCGAGCGTGACCGTGTCGCCGTTCAGGATGATCTCGCGGATCTTCGAGCGATCCTGCAGCACGGTGATGTCCGCCAGCGGATCGCCGTCGATCACGAGCACGTCAGCCAGGCGGCCCTTCTCCAGCGCGCCGACCTGCGAGCCATAGCGCGTGAACGATGCGTTGTTGGCGGTCGCGACCTTGAGCGCATCGGCCGGCGAGAAGCCGAGATGCTTCACGTAGATCTCGAGCTCCTTCGCATGCCACTCGCCATAGGGCGTGATCGCGAAGCCTGAATCGGTGCCGAGCAGATACTTCACGCCGGCCTTGTAGGCCTTGTTGTGGATCTTCGAGCCAGCCTCGAGCTCGCGCTTGTGTGCATCGGGGAAGCCCGGATAGGCGCCATCACCCGGCCGGGTGAAATCGATGTCGTTGACGACCAGAAGGTAGGACGGGCAGAGCATCGAGCCCGCCTTGATCACCTCTTCGAGCGTGCGCTCGGTCATGAACGACGCGTGCAGGATGACATCGACGCCGGCGCGCGCCGAATAGAGCGTCGCCTCATCGCCGCGCGCATGGACCACCACCTTCTTGCCGAGGCGGTGCGCCTCGCGCGTCATGGCGGTGATCTCTTCCTGGTTGTAGCCGGCCATCACCGTCGTGGTGCTGGGGTTCATCGCGTCGCCGTCCATGGCGATCTTGATGAAGTCGACGCCGTCCTTCACCTCCTTGCGGATCTCGGCGATGCCTTCTTCGGCGTTCTTGCAGAGCACGCCGATCGCGGTGCTCGGCACGCCGATCCAGGTCGGATACCAGTCGGTCAGGCCCTGGCGATTGGTGATCTGCGGCCCTGAGGCCGAGATGCGCGGGCCGACGAACATGTTGGCCTCGATCGCATCGCGGATCGAGGGCGAGACGAGGCCGCTTGTCGCCGGATCGCAGATCGAGGTGAAGCCGGCCTTCAGCGCCCGCTGTGCGCCTTCGAGGCCGCGCAAGGCGCGATATTCGACCGGGGCGTAGATGTCGATGTCCTCCTCGGTCTTGGCATTGCCATAGGCGAGGTGGACGTGGACGTCGATCAGGCCGGGCAGCACGAAGTGCTTCGAGTGGTCGACCGTCTGATCGCCCGCGGCGGCCTTCGGCGCGTCGGCGGTTGGCCCGACATACTCGATGCGCTCATCCTTCAGGACGATCGTCTGGTCCTTTTCCGCCTTGTCGGACAGGCCCGTGAACAGCTTGCCGCAACGAATGTGCTTGCGCATGGGAGGCCTCCTTGGGTTGGCCGGGTGTCGCTCAGACGCCCGCGCCGATGTGTCCGCTACAGTCGATTTCTACGAGCGCGCGCGTATCAAAGAGCGAGGTGACGCCGACAAGCGTCGAGCACGGGAAGTCGCCGGTGAAAAACTTTCGACGCGCCTCGAGCACGGGGGGGCGATGGCGCATGTCGGTCAGGTAGATGTTGAGCTTCACCACGTCCGACATCTTGCCGCCGGCGGCTTCGACATAGTGCTTGATGTTGGAGAAGATGTAGTGGGCCTGGGCGCCCGGGTCGTTGGGGCCGACGATGTTGTTGTCCTTGTCGAGCGCGATGAAGCCCGAGACCCAGAACCAATCGCCGATCCGCTTGCAGTTGGACCACAGGCCCGGCGGCGGCTCCGCCACCTTGTCGGAATAAACCCGCTGCATCTTCATCTGCGCCACGCTTCTCTCCCTGCTATGCCGGTTCTCTGGTCGCTTGTTAGCCAAACAACATGTGTGCCGCGGCGATCAGCTTCAGCGGATGCTCGAGCGCGGGCGAATGGCCACAGCGCGCGATCACCATGGCATCGGCGCGTACCATCTTGGGCGCGAGCACGAGCGTGTTCTCGGCGCACGGAAACGGCTTGTCGTCGCGTCCGTGCAGCATGAGCACCTCGCACTGAACGGCCGCAAGCTCGGCCTCCGAAAGCGCGGCTGCATCGATATAGCGCTGCTTGTCGCCCGCGAACATCGAGCGGAAATAGGGCGCGTAATCGCCGCCGTGCAGAATCTTCATCCGGTTGTCGAGGAACTCCTCGGTGATGACCGAATTGTCATAGACGAGGTAGCCGACCGCGCGGCGCAGCGCGTCTTTCGTCTCGGGGAAGGTCCAGCAATCGACCGTGTACTGATTTGCGGTGAAGCGGTTGCCCATCGAGCCCGTGGTCAACACCTTGGTCACGCGGTCCCGGTGGCGTCCGGCCAATCGGAGCGCAAGGGCGCCCGAGAGCGAATGACCGATAATGCCGACCGGCCCGGCCGGCAGGCGCGCCAGCATGGTCTCGGCCTGTTTGAGCCAGAGCTCGGGGTCGAAATAGGGCTCGCGCGGCTTGCGCCCGGATTGGCCGAAGCCGATCAGGTCGGTGGCGAGGATGTGGTAGCGCGATGCCAAGGGCTCGAGCACGAGCCGCCAATTGCCGATCGTGCCGGCGCCCGGCCCTGAGCCATGCAGCATCAGAATCGGAAAGCCCGACCCGCCCTGCCACGCATGTGCGCGCAGGCCACCCACATCGACATCGAATTCGTTCAGCGCCACCCGCCCCTCTCATCAGTGGCCCGACCCTGTGCCCCCCGTGGCAAGCAGGGTCGTGTATACTGTATACAGAAAGTCTGCCTGTCTCCCTCGGGCCTGTCCATCGGATTCCCCATGCGCCATATCCTTAACCACGTTGTTGGCGCGATTCCGAAGGAAGAGGACACCACATGATTTCCAGGCGACTGGCGCTCGCAGGAGCCTTGGCCCTGACGGCGGGCGTGTTCGCACCAAAGGGCCTGCGCCGGGCAGTGGCGAAGCCGACACAGGCTCCGACCCCGACGCAGCCCGCCGGCCCGTTCTACCCGCAGGCAATTCCCACCGAGCACGACCCCGATCTGGTCAAGGTCGCCGGCGAATACCAGGCCCTCGGCCAGGTCGTGCACCTTGAAGGCACGGTGCGCACCGTCGATGGCGCGGCTGTGCCGAAGGCCTGGGTCGAGATCTGGCAGTGCGATGCCAACGGCGTCTATCACCATGTCGGCGACCGACAGGGCGGTGCCGAGGACCACGGTTTCCAAGGCTATGGCGCCGCGCTCACGAACGCGTTCGGCCTTTACCAGTTCCGCACCATCCACCCTATGCCCTATCCGGGTCGAACGCCCCACATCCACGTCATGGTGAGCGCGCCCGGCGTGCGCCGCCTCGTTACGCAGCTCTACGTCGCTGGGCTTGAGAGCAATGCGCGCGACTTCCTGTTCTCGCGCCTCGACCCAGAGCAGCAAGCGCGCCTGTTGGTCGAGTTCAAGCCGGCACCCGAGCTTCAGGCCGGCGCCCTGGCCGGGCGCTTCGATCTCGTGGTCGAGCGAGCCTGAGGGATCGCACCAAAAGCTCAGGGGCTCAGCCGCTTCCGGCTAAGCCCCTGATTTAACTGGTGGAGCCAAGGGGAGTCGAACCCCTGACCTCTTGAATGCCATTCAAGCGCTCTCCCAACTGAGCTATGGCCCCGGAGCCTCCTGATCAGCGCGCACTTGGTGCTCGTCCCGACCATAGGGTCGGGGGGTACGCGGCGCAAGAGGCTGCCACGCGCGCCTTTCCGATCTCTTAGCGCTCGTCCTCCTCGTTGACGCCCTCGATCACCTCGGCGACGTCATCCTCGTCCTCGCCAAGCTCCGAAGTATCCTCGAGCACCTCTTCCTCTTCGTCCTCGGCACCCTTCTCGACCTCGACCTCCAGATCCTCTCCTGCCTCGGCGAGCTCGGCC
>VGET01000112.1 GCA_016869195.1 Alphaproteobacteria bacterium
CACATGCAGGGCATCGAGCGCGAAATCTGCGTCATGTTCGCCGACATCCGCTCGTTCACCCGCTTCTCGGAGACCAAGCTGCCCTACGACGTGGTGTTCGTGCTGAACCGCTATTTCCGCGCCATGGGAGATGCGATCCAAGGCTCCGGCGGGCAGATCGACAAGTTCATCGGCGATGGCGTGATGGCGCTCTTTGGCGCCGACACCGAGCCGGACGAGGCCTGCCGACGCGCGCTCGCCGCCGCGAAGGCGATGGGCGCCGCGCTCGATGAGCTCAACCACTCGTTGGCGCACGACCTGCCCGAACCGTTCCGCATGGGCATCGGCATCCATTTCGGCTCGGTCATCGTGGGCGAGATGGGCTATGGCAAGGCGATCTCGTTCACCGCGATCGGCGACGTGGTCAACACCGCCGCGCGGCTCGAGGCCGCGTGCAAGGAATACACCTGCCAGCTGATCGTCTCGGAGGCCTTGGCGGCACGCGCCGGCGTCGACCTCTCGCGCTTTCCGCACCAGGAGATCGAGGTGCGCGCGCGCGAGGCCGGGGTCGGCATCCGCACCATCAACCTCGCGACCGAGCTGCCGGACGTCGAGACCCAGTTCATGCGCAAAAAGCGCCGCGGCGCGGCCGAGACCGCGCAGCCGGCGGGGGCGGGCTAAGAGCCTGTTTAAGAATTCGTCATTCCCGCGACAGCGGGAACCCATCGCGCCACGTGCGCGTGCGGAACCAAGGTGGATACCGGCTCGCAAGGCTCGCTGGCGGAAGTCTTTGGCCTCCGGCTCACCTGGCGGCCGGTATGACAATCGAATGGCTGGCCGACACCCCCCGCGTGTCACCCCGGCGAAAGCCGGGGTCCATCATTCCCGCAGATCTGATCACCCCACCTCATCGCGTGCGGTGAAGCCTTTGCTCGGCCTTGCGTCGGGCACCGGCAGGTACGCGAGCATGGACGCAACGATCGAGAGCGCGAAGAAGCCGAACACGGCGCGATAGCCGTCCTCGCTCAATTTGCCGCCGTCGTGCGGGAACATGTCCGCGATCCCGCCCGAGACCGCCTGCATCAGCGCCGGCCCGCCCATCAGCGCGATCGCGACCATCGCCATGCCCCGCCCGGCCAGCCGATCAGGGAACAGCGAGCGGGCGTGGCCGGCCAGCACCACGTTGTAGCAGGAGACGCCGCCGATCACGGTGAGGAGCAGCGCCGATAGAGCGAGCGGCAGGCCCGGCACGATACCGAGGATCGCAAGCGCCACCAGCACGACCCCGGCGCAGCCGAGCGAGAGCCATTTGCGCGTGTCGAGTCTGCGCTCCAGGGGGCCGATCACGAGATTGGCGCCGATCAGCGCGAGCCCCATGATCAAGACGATGCCGCCGGCCGCCTTGGCGTCGAGGCCATAGACGTCCATGAGGTATGGCGGCGCCCAGAGCCCGATCAGGCTGATGTTGATCGGGTAGGATACGAGGCACATGGCGAGGATGGGTTTCAGCCTTGGCGTCGCGATCACATCGCGCACGCCCTCGAGGCTCGCGCGCCAGCTCTCTGGTTTGCGCGCGAGCACCGGGTGGCCGTGTGGCGCATCGCGCGCCATGGTGAGCACCAGGGCCGAGGCGCCGAGCGTCAAGGCCGCGCCACCGAAGCAGGCCGCGCGCCAGCCAATCGCCTCAGCGAGCGCGGCCAGGGGCGCGGTCGCGAGCAGGCCGCCGGCGCCGCCGAGCGCGATCATGCGTCCCATCCAGGTGCCGTAGCGGTCGGCCGCGAACCAGCGCGAGAACACGAGGAGCGAGCCCATCAGCACGCCGGCGAAGCCCACGCCCTGCAGCACGCGGCCGAGATAGAGCACGGCGAGATTGGGCGCGGCGCCATAGAGGAGCGCGCCCACGACCGCGATCAGGAGCGCGGTCGCGACGCTGCGGCGCGGCCCGAAGCGGTCGAACATGATGCCGATCGGGATCTGCGCCACGCCGAAGGCGATGAAGAAGCAGGCGGTGAGAAAGGCGAGCCCGCCTGGGCTCAGCAGGAACTCGTTCGACAGGTCCTTCGCCAGCACGCCATTGAGCGCGCGGAAGAACTGGCTCATCACGAAGGCCGCGCCGAACGCCGCGAACACGGCGAGCGCGCCCCGCCGATCCGGCGTCGCACGCGCCTGCCTGTCGACCGACTCGCTTTCAGGGCTCATGATGGGCGGTCTCGGGTCGAGTCGGGCGGGGCTATGAACTGGATATGAACGATGAGCTTTCCTAACATGACGACGAGCGGCACAATAGATCATCGAGTCACATCGCTGGGGTTGGCATGACGGGCACCGGGGGCCGGCCTTTCGGCGGCGAACGTCGACGGCATCGATTCATCGGCGCGCTGATCGGCGCGGGCCTTTTGCTCGGCGCGACGCCGGCGCTCGCCACCTTCGAGTCAGGCGCCAAGGCCTATCTCGACGGCGATTTCGAGACCGCGCTCGCCGAATGGCGCCCGCTCGCCGAAAAGGGTGTCGCGGCCGCGCAGTTCGGCCTCGGCCTCGCCTATGAGAACGGCCGCGGGGTCACGCGCGATGTTGTCGAGGCCTCGGTCTGGTATCGCAAGGCGGCCGAACAGGGCCTGGCCGACGCGCAATACAATCTCGGCAATCTCTATTTCCAGGGCGTCGAGGTGACGCGCGACCCGGTCGAGGCGGTGCGCCTGTTCCGCGCCGCGGCCGAGCAGGACATGCTCCACGCCCAGGTCAATCTCGGCTACGCCTATGAGACCGGCACCGGCGTGACCAAGGACGAGGCCGAGGCGGTGCGCTGGTATCGCCGCGCGGCAGAGCAGGATTTTCCGCCCGCGCAGTACTACCTCGCCGCCGCCTATGAGCGCGGCATGGGCGTCAACAAGGACCCCGGCATCGCCGCCGCGTGGTATGAGCGCGCCGCCGCCTGTGGCATCGCCCATGCCGAGAACCGGCGCGTCCTGTTGCAGTCGCAGGGCGTGCAGGCGACCGCGGGTCAAGTGCCGAGCGGCGCACCCAAATGCGAGGAAGGCACGGTCAACCAGCAGGTGGTGGCCATCGACACGGCGGGTGCGCCCGCGAGCGGCGGCGAAGCCAAGCCTGCCGAGCCAGCACCGGCCGAGGAGACGCCCGTCACGGCCGCGGAACCGGAGAAGCCGGCCGAGCCCGAGAAACCCGCCGAGGCGGAACCGGCGAAGCCTGTCGACGTCGAGCCGGCGACGCCCGCCGAGCCCGAGGCGGCCAAGGCGCCGGAGACACCGAAGCCGCCCGAGAAACCGGCAGTCGTCGAGGACGCGAAGCCGGCCGAGGAGCCGCCCCCTGCCGAGCCACCGGTCGCCGAGCCCGCGCCGGCGCCCGTGGAGGAGAAGCCTGCTGTGGCCGCTGAAGAGAAGCCGGCGGAGCCCGAGGCGAAGCCAGCGGACGAAGGCGCGAAGGTCTCCTCGCTGGCCGGCAAGCATCGCATCCGCCTGGCCGCGTTCAAGCTCGAGGAGGCCGCGGTCAAGGGCTGGACCAAGCTCGGCAAGAAGCACCCGGGCGTGCTCGGCGGCCTGTCTCACGCCATCACCAAGGCGGACCTTGGCGAGAAGGGCATCTTCTATCGGCTCGAGGCCGGGCCGTTTGACTCATCGAAGGCCGCCAAGGCCGCGTGCAACGCGATCATCAAGGCGGGCGACAACTGCGCGGTCATCGCGCCATGAGGATGGTATCGGGCCGGCTCACGGGCGTACGCTGATTCCGTGAGCGAATCGGCGGCAGCCCGCCGGCCGGAAGGCTGGCTCCAGGCGCGAGAGGAAGGCGGTGCGCTCGCCATCGCGGCGGGCGGGCAGTGGAATTTGCGCACCGCCCAGCGCATGGAGCGCGACGTCGCCAGGTTCGCGAGCTTCAAGGGCAAGAGCGCGACCATCGACCTTGGCGCGGTCGAGACGCTGGATACCGCCGGCGCCTGGCTCGTCCATCGCCTCACCGACACGCTGAAGGCGGCCGGCGCGAGCGTGCAGCTCATCAATGTCGGCGAGGCGCAGCACGCGCTGCTCGAGCGTCTGAGCCAGTTGAACGCCCATGTCGAGATCGAGCCGCCCCGCCGCAACGTCTTCCTGCTGATCTTCGAGCGGGTGGGCGAAGGCGCGCACGAGATCTGGATCGAGGTCATCGAAGCGCTCTCGTTCCTCGGGCTGGCGATGATCTCGCTCGCCAAGCTGCTCATCCACCCGCGCCAGTTCCGCGCCCGCGCGGTCGTCTACCACATGGAGCAGGCCGGGCTGAACGCGATCCCGATCGTCGCGCTGATCGCCTTTCTGATTGGCGTGGTGCTCGCCTATCAGGGCTCGATGCAGCTCACCCGCTTCGGCGCCGAGGTGTTCGTGGTCGACCTTGTCGCGGTCTCGGTGCTGCGCGAGCTTGGCATCCTGCTCACCGCGATCATCGTCGCCGGCCGCTCGGGCAGCGCCTTCACCGCGCAGATCGGCTCGATGAAGATCAACGAGGAGATCGACGCGATGCGCACCATCGGGCTCGACCCGATGCAGGTGCTGGTCGTGCCGCGCATGCTGGCACTGATGATCACCCTCCCCCTCCTCGGCTTCATCGCCGACATCATGGGGCTTCTGGGCGGCGCGGTGATGGCCAATATCGAGCTCGGCGTCTCGCCCGGCGTGTTCGTCGAGCGGCTGGGCGACGCCTTCAGCCCGTGGTCGTTCGGCGTCGGGCTGATCAAGGCGCCGGTCTTCGCCGGCATCATCGCGCTCACCGGCTGCTATATGGGCCTCAAGGTCACCGGCAGCGCCGAGAGCGTCGGCCGCTACACCACGCGCTCCGTGGTGCACGCGATTTTCGCCGTCATCGTCGTCGATGCGGTGTTCTCCGTCTTTTTCGCGTATATCGGAATCTGAGCACGGCGATGGATTCGGCGGGCGACATAGCGATCCGGGTGCGTGGGCTGACGGTTCGGTTCGGCCGCGCGACCATTCTCGAGAATCTCGACCTCGACGTGCGTCAGGGCGAGACGCTGGGCTTTGTCGGCCCATCGGGCTCGGGCAAGTCCGTGCTGCTGCGCACCATCGTCGGCCTCGTGCCGCACCAGGTGGGCACGATCGAGGTGCTCGGCACCGAGCTTGATTCGGCTTCGACCAAGGAGCGCGAACGGATCGAGCAGCGCTGGGGCATCCTGTTTCAGAACGGCGCGCTGTTCTCCTCGCTCACCGTGGCGCAGAACATCGAGGTGCCGCTCAAAGAGCACACCAAGCTCTCGCGCGGCCTGATCGATGAGCTCTCGGCGCTCAAGATCGGCCTGGTCGGCCTTGCCCCCGAGGCGGCCGACAAATATCCCTCGCAGCTCTCGGGCGGCATGAAGAAGCGCGCCGGCCTCGCGCGCGCGCTCGCGCTCGACCCCGAGATCCTGTTTCTCGATGAGCCGACCGCCGGGCTCGACCCGATCGGCGCCGCCGCATTCGACCAGCTCATCCTGAGCCTCCACTGGAACCTGCACCTCACCGTCTTCATGGTGACGCACGATCTCGACAGCCTGATGACGATTTGCGACCGCATCGCCGTGCTGGGCAAGAAGCGCGTCATCGCGATCGGCACGGTGGACGAGCTGCTGCGCCACGACGACCCCTGGATCCGCGAATATTTCCACGGGCCGCGCGGGCGCGCGGCGAGCGCGGCGGAGTAGCCGATGGAAACCCGCACCAGCTACATCCTGGTCGGCGCCTTCCTGATCGCGGCGGTCGCGGGCCTGATCGGCTTCATCATCTGGGCGGTCAAGAGCGACGCCGACACCCAATACACGCTCTATCGCAGCTATTTCACCGGCTCGGTCTCCGGCCTGAACGAGACCAGCGATGTGCGCTATCGCGGCATCCCGATCGGCCAGGTCACCGACATTCGCATCGACCCCGACAATGTCGAGCGCATCAGGGTCACGATGAGGATTGTGGCGAGCACGCCGATCAAGGAGGATTCGATCGCCTCGGTCGAGCAGCAGGGCATCACCGGCGTCGCCTATATCCAGATCAGTGGCGGCAGCCAGGCCTCGCCGCTGCTCGAAGCCAAGGGCGACCAGAAATTTCCGGTGATCATCGCCAAGCGCTCGCAGCTCGAAGCATTGTTCGCGGATACGCCAGAGCTGATCAACCGGATCATGAAGCTGACGGACCGGGTCGCGCTGCTGTTCGACGACCGCAACCTCGTCTCCATCTCGGAGACGCTCACCAATTTGCAGACCCTCACTGCCGCGCTCGCGGACTCGTCGCAAAAGATCGCCGAACTGATCGACGACACCGCGGCGTTCGCGGGCGACCTCAGAATGGCCGGCAAGGAAATCGACGGTCTCATGAAGGACGCGCGCGGCGCGGTCGGTCAGGTCGGCACCATCGTCGATGACGTCAGCGGATTAGTGAAAGACGCGCGCGGCGGCCTCGCCCGCATCGAAGGCGGTGCAACGACCATGTTGGCCAGCGCCCAGAGCGCGCTCGAGGCGATCGACGGCCAGATCGTCTCGATCAGCGACGAGGCCAAGGCGATGCTGAAGGAGTTCAACGCGACCGCGCGCTCATTCGGCCAAACCAGCGATGCCCTGAACGCGACCATCGATGAGAACCGCAAGCCCTTGCGCGATTTCATGGGCGAGGGCCTGTATGACTTCTCCCGTCTTCTGGTCGAGATGCGCAGCCTGGTCTCGAGCCTGAGCCGCATCGCCGAGCGGCTCGAGACCGACCCCTCCCTTTTCCTGTTCGGCGGCACCGAGAAGGGGTTTGAAGCCAAATGATGCGACACGGAATCGCGCGCTTGCGAGCCCTCGTCTTGAGCGCCCTGATCGCGGCCGGCGCCGCCGGCTGCAGCCTGATCCCGGTGCCGGAGGACCCGCCGGTCCTCTTCACGCTCTCGCCCAAGAACACGTTCGACGAGACCCTGCCCGTCATCTCGAAGCAGCTCGTGATCGAGGTGCCGGTCGCCGCCGAAGGGCTCAACAGCCACCGCATCGCGCTCAGCCGCGAGGCGCTTTCGCTTGACTACTACGCCAAGGCGCGCTGGACCGAGCGCGCGCCCCTCCTCGTGCAGACGCTGCTCGTCGAATCGTTCGAGAACACAGGGCGCATCGTCTCGGTCGCGCGCGAGGGCACGGATCTGCGCGCCGATTTCGCGCTGAAGACCGAGCTGCGCGAATTCCAGGCCGAGTATCCGGATCCTGACGGGCCGCCCGAGATCAACGTGCGCATCATCGCGAAGCTGATCAAGCTGCCCGAGCGCGCCATCATCTCGGCCGAGTCATTTGGCACGACCTTTGAGTCCACCGGCACCGCGATGCCCGAAATCGTGGTCGCGTTCGACGAGGCGTTCGGCAAGGTGCTGAAGCGCATCGTCACCTGGGCCATGCCGCAGCTGACGAACTGAGGTCGGACGATAGATCCCGGCTTTAGCCGGGATGACAGCCGCGTTCCCTGATCGTCATCCCGGGCGTTAGGCGAGCCGACGATCGAAGATCGTCGCGTGCGAGCCTTGCGACCCGGGATCCAGAGCCGCAGGCATGCGCCATGCGGTTTCCCTGGATGGCCCGATCAAGTCGGGCCATGACGATGAGGCGAAGCGCGCCGCCCGAGACGCGCGGCGATGATGGCTCAGGCCGGGAAGGTCATTAGGGTTGAGACCGGCACGTCGAGCCTGGCGCGGCCACCAAGGCCATCAAGCTCGACGATGAAGCTGCCGCGCACCACCTCGCCGCCCATCTTGCGGATGAGCGCGGTCGCGGCCGCGGCGGTGCCACCGGTGGCGAGCAGATCGTCCAACACCACGACGCGCTGGCGCGGCGTGATCGCGTCCGCCTGCACCTCGATCGTGTCGGTGCCGTATTCGAGCGCGTATTGGTGCGCGATGGTGGCGCCCGGTAGCTTGCCGCGCTTCCTCACCATGATGAAGCCGCAGCCGAGCCGGAGCGCGAGCGGCGCCGCCACCAGAAAGCCGCGCGCCTCGATGCCGGCGAGCAGATCCGGCTTGTCGCCGGCCAGGCTTTCGGCCATGCGGTCGACCGCGACCGACCAGGCCTTCGGGTGCCGTAAAAGCGTCGAGATGTCATAGAAAAGGATCCCGGGCTTGGGAAAGTCCGGGATCCTTCGGATGTGGTCTTCGAGGCGCAGCGTCACGATGTGCGCCGTGTTATCAAGCGCGGGCTCACTGCGCCGGCATCGCGGCCTTTTTCAGATAGGCGATGACGGCTTGCTGGTCTTCCACCTGAGCGAGGCCCTTGAACGCCATCTTGTTGCCCGGGATGTAGCCCTTCGGGTCGGCGATGTAGGCCATGAGCTTCTCCTCATCCCACACGATCGCCGCGTTCTTCATGGCGTCGGAGTACTTGAAGTCGGCGAAGGTGCCCGAGGTGCGCCCGAAAATGCCGAACAGATTCGGCCCGGTCTTGCTCTTGCCGCCCTCTTCCAGCGTGTGACAGGCCTTGCACTTCTTGAAGACCTTCTCGCCCGCCTCATAGGCTGCATCTTCATCGGCGAAGGCGGGAGCGGCGATGCCGATGGCCGCGACAGCGCCGAGGGCGGCAAACCACGTCCGTAGTTTCATGGCTAGACTCCAGTGCTGGTTGATTGGGGCCGGGCGTCGATCGATTTCGGCCGGGAGGATAAGGCGATGGGTACGGTCGTTCAAGGATGGTGGACTAGAAATATGTTCAAAGCGCGTCAACTTGCCTTGGCCTTCCGTGCGTTCCTCTGCGTCATTGTGGCGCAGGGGGCGCTTTGGCTCGCGCCGGCCTTGGGCTTCGACGCTCCCGCGACCGTGAACGTGCCTGAGGGCGCGTTCATCGCGGGCTCAAACGAGGCCGAGCGCAACGATGCCTATGCGCACGATGAGACGGCTTACGGCCATGCGCGCACGCGCGAATCCCAATGGCACGCGAGCGAGCGCACACGGGCTGAGGCGACGACCGGGGCCTTTGCGATCACCATCACGCCTATTACCAACGCACAATATGGCGATTTCCTGCGCGCCACCGGTCGCGCCGCGCCGGGCGTCGACGAGCCGACCTGGAAACGCTATGGCTTCGTTCACCCCTTCGAGCGCACCCGCCGGCACGTTTGGGTTGACGGCAAGCCGCCCGCGGGCCGCGAGGCCCACCCGGTCGTGCTGGTGAGCCATGACGATGCCGAAGCCTATGCCGCCTGGCTCAGCGCCGAGACCGGAAGGCGCTGGCGGCTCCCGACCGAGCTCGAATGGGAGAAGGCCGCGCGCGGCACGGACGGGCGACGATTCCCCTGGGGCGACGCCTTCGATCCGTCGCGCCTCAACAGCCATGATGCCGGCCCGTTCGATACGATGGCGGTCGGCTCCTTCCCGTCCGGCGCCAGCCCCTATGGCGCGCTCGACATGGCGGGCCAGGTGTTCGAGTGGACCGCGAGCGAGGGCAATCCCGGGCGCTTCATCGTCAAGGGCGGCTCGTGGGACGACAAGGGTTGCGGCGTCTGCCGCGCCGCCGCGCGCCACACGCGACCCGCCGAGGTGCGCCACATCCTGATCGGCTTTCGCCTGGTGCTGAACCCCGACTAGGGCACTGTTCCAATCGTCCCGGTCGGCTACATTAAGAGACGACGCGCACCCATCGGAATCCGACGCGATGCCCCAACGTCCCGCCAAAGCCGCCGCCAGGCCGCGCAAGGCCGCCCGCACCGAAGCCACCAAATATCTCGATCTCGCCGCATTGCCGCGCGAGCGGCTGGAGCGCATGGCGGCGGCGGGGCGCGAGGTGATCGAGGTCTTGCGCGTGCTCTGCCGCACTAATGACAACGTGGTCGGCGAGATCCTGCGCCACCAGGGCACGTTCTATGAGTGGAACCACTACCCGAAGGGCGACGTCTACGACGACAAGAGCCACGCGCAGTATTTTTACCACGCGCACCCGATGGGCCAGCGCGACGACGAGCACGGCCACTTCCACACATTCGTGCGCGCGGCCGGCATGCCGGCGCACATCGCGCCGGCCAAACGTAAGGAGACCAGCCAGTGGCCCAAGGGCGATGAGGCGCTCAGCCACGTCATCGGCATTTCGATGGATCCGCGCGGCAACCCCTTGAGGCTGTTCGCCGCCAATCGCTGGGTGACTGGCGAGGCCTGGTACAAGGCCGATGATGTGTGCGAGCTGATCGATCGCTTCTCGATCGATCACGCCCAGCCGTCCTGGCCGACCAATCGCTGGGTGAGCGGCATGGTCGCGCTGTTCTGGCCGCAGGTGATAACCCTGTTGCAAGCGCGGGATACGACCATCGCCACCTGGGAGGATGCCAACCCCGGCGCCGATGTGCTGGAGGATCGGCGACTCGAGGTTACCTCGCAGGTCGACATCTCGGTCGATCAGCAGATGAGGGCGGTCGAGGCCGCGCTCGGCGCAAGGCGCATCACGGAGCGAATGCCGGCGCCAAAGACGACGAAGAAGAAGCCGAGCCGGCGCCCATGACCGCCACAAACAGAAACCGCCCCGACGCGCGTGGCGCCGGGGCGGCATCCGTTTGGCAACCGTCGGCTGGAACCAGCCGGCCGGTGGATTGCTACAAGACTACTCTTTCTTCGCCGCGCACGGGTTGCACGGATTGCACGGGTTCTTGGCCGCGCACGGGTTGCACGGGTTGCAGGCCGCCTTCTTGGCCGCGCATGGGTTGCACGGG
>VGET01000113.1 GCA_016869195.1 Alphaproteobacteria bacterium
TCGCACGGCAATCGGCTGACCCATGGCAAACCTCCGAATCGGTTCGCCTCTCTATGAATCACAACGCCGATCGCCTGGGAATCCCCCGCGAGTCAGCCTCAACGCGGATTGGTATGAGACGGCGTCGCGAAGGTGAGTGCAAGCGCTCCCACCGCGGCGCCCGCGAGCGCCGATAGTGATTTGACCAGTTTTCGTTTCATCGTGACTCCTCCCTGTTGAGCCTGTTTGCGCCAAGCCGATCGATGACTAATTCCCGCGAATTTGCCGAAGACTTCATGCATTGCCTCTGCCTTGTGCCGCGGGTCGTGCGAACCAACGTGCGATCAGCGTGCGATAGCGTGTCACCTGAACGCCGCCAAGCGCCATGCCGACGGCGATCGCGCCGCCATAGACAATGAACTGAATGGCCGTCGAGACTCCCAGCATTTTGAGGATCTGATCGAGCTGGGTGAGAAAAAGTGCCGCGCCGGCGATCGCGATCATGCTGCCGACCCCGCCGGAGACCGCCGTGCCGCCGAGCACCGCCGCAGCGATCGGGGCCAGAAGATAAGGTTGCCCGACATCGAGCGTCGGGTTGCGGATGAAGGCCGACAGGAGAATGCCGGCGATGCCATAGAGCAGCGCTGCGAGCACATAGGCTGCGACCTGGTAGCGGACCACGCCGATCCCCGCGATCCACGCCGCTCGCGGGCTTGCACCGACCGCGATGAAGCGTCGGCCAACCGCCGTCAACCGCAGAATGATCGTCGACAGCACCACGACTGCAAGCGCAATCCAGACCGCCACATTGACCTCGAGGAAGCGCGAGCCCCCCCAGTCCGCGAGTGAGGGCGGCACGCGTGCCTCGGCGACGATGCCCTCGCGATACCAGATGGTTGCACCGATCACAATCGTGCCGATCGCAAGTGTCACGACCAGTGAGTTCAATCTGAAGACCGCAATCAGCACGCCGATGACCAGCCCGACCGCAAGCGAAAAAATCAGCGCGACGATGATCGCCGGCAGCAACGCATCATCATTGCCGCCCGATACACCGAGGAGAAGCGTGCTTGAGAGCGTGATGGTGGCCGGAATCGACAGATCAATCCCGCGGGCCATGAGCACGAGCGCCTCACCCATCGCGGTGATGGTGAGAAAGGCGGCGAACGGAATGATCGAAAGGATCGAGGAGGGCAGCAGGCTGCGCGGGATGAAAAGCGCGCTGAGCACGATCAGAACGGCAAAGGCGATCCAGATCGCCGCAAATCGCATTTGCAGGCGACGCCCGCTCGGCACGACGCGCATCATCGGCAGCGAACGCTCAGCTGCGTCTGTCATGAAACACACCCGCCACGTAACACGAGCACCGACCCGTATCGACGCGCGGGTCGTTGCCCACGCCGAGTAGCGCCGCGAACGGAAGTACCGCCGTTCCCAATGCTCCGCCGCATGATCCCCGCTCACGGCCGACGGCGTTTAACACGCTGTTCTGGCCACCGTCCCTCAGCCGATCATATTCGAGGCCACGGATTTGGAACACGCAAATGACCGAGCACAGCAGCTTGGCGGACGGTATTCGCACGGGGCGAGACCCCGCGCGCGATTGGAGTTGGGCCCAGCGCCGCGTACGACGCGCAGGGATTTTTCGGACCAATCAGGCGCGCCCGCAGAGCTTCCTGATTGCGTCCCCAATCTCCTGATGCGAGGGGATGACCTGGCGTTCGAGCTCGTCGTTATAGGGCATCGGCAGATCGGGTGCGGCCAGTCGCGCGACCGGCGCATCGAGCCAATCGAACGCATCTTCCATGATTCGGGCCGAGATTTCGGCGCCGAAGCCGTGGGTCTTCCAAGCCTCGTGCACGACGAGGCAGCGGTTCGTCTTGCGCACGCTCGCAATGATCGTGTCCATGTCGAGCGGCTTCAGCGTGCGAGGATCAATCACCTCGACGTCGATTCCCTCCTTCGCCAAACGCTCCGCCGCCATCAGTGTCAGGCCAACCATGGCGAGGGTTGCCACCACCGTCACGTCCTTGCCGACGCGCTTGATGTCGGCCTTGCCGATCGGGATTTCGTACGGCTCCTCCGGCACCGCCTCGGCCTTGCCGAGATAGAGCAGCTTGTGCTCGAGAAAGATGACCGGGTTGTCATTACGGATTGCAGCGGTCAGCAGCCCCTTGGCGTCATAGGGCGTCGAAGGCGCAATCACGATGAGGCCGGGCACGTGCGCGAACCAGGCCTCGAGCGATTGCGAGTGCTGCGCGGCGAGGCGAATGCCGCCGCCTTGCGGCCCGCGGATCACGACCGGCACGCGCGGCTTGCCGCCGAGCATGAATCGGAACTTGGCGGCCTGGTTGACGATCATGTCCATCATCAGCGTAACAAAATCGAAGAACTGGACCTCGGCGATGCCACGCATGCCCGAGATCGAGGCACCCACCGCTGCGCTCGCGATGCCCATCTCCGAGATCGGCGTATCGATCACGCGGTTGGACCCAAACTTGTCGAGCAGGCCGTTCGAGACCTTGAACAGACCGCCGACCTTGCCAATGTCCTCGCCGATCATGAAGACAGTCGGGTCGCGCGTCATTTCCTGGTGGAGCGCCTCGTTGAGCGCCTGCGCATAGGTCAGCTCGCGCGTCCCTGGCGCCGGCAGCTTGGCAGGGGCGGGCCGCATCGGTGCGGTAACGGCATCCAGCATGACCTTGAAGTCAGGCACCGGCGAGGCCTTGGCGAAATCGATCGTTGCTTCCACTTCGCTAGTCACCTCGCCGAACAATTCTTCGATCGCCTCGTCAGACAGGGCCTTTAGATCTTTTACACGCCCTTTGCAGCGCTCGATCGGATCACGCGCCTTCCAGTCCAGCTCCTCTGCCTCCGGCCGATAGCGCGGCAGGTTCGCCCGCATCGAATGGTCGCCCCAGCGATAGGTGAGCGCCTCGATCAAGGTCGGCCCCTCGCCCTGCCGCGCGCGTGCGACCGCCTCCGACACGGCCTCGTACACCGCCTCGATGTCATTGCCATCGATCAGCTCGCCCGGAATGCCATAGGCCGTAGCGCGGCCCGCAACCGAGCCGCCGGCGGTCGCGTTCTTCATCGGCATTGAGAGGCCGTACTGATTGTTCTCACACAGGAAGACGACCGGTAGGCGCCAGATTGCCGCAAGGTTGATGGCCTCGTGGAAGATGCCCTCGTTCGACGCGCCATCGCCGAAGAACACGATGCCGGCATCGCCCTTGCCGCGCTGCTTGGCCGCGAGCGCGGCACCGGTGCCGAGCCCGATGCCCGCCCCGACGATGCCGTTCGCGCCGAGCACGTTGAGGTCGAGATCGGCGATGTGCATGGAGCCGCCGAGACCCCGGCAGTGCCCGTCCACCCGGCCCATCAGCTCAGCCATCATGCGGTTGATGCTGGCACCCTTGGCGATGCAGTGGCCGTGGCCACGATGATGCGACACGATGAAATCATCATGCTTGAGCGCGGCACAGGCGCCAACCGCAATGGCCTCCTGCCCGACCGCCGAATGCGCGGTGCCCTTGATCACGCCCTCGCGAAACAGGTCGCGCGCGCGATCTTCGAAGACGCGGATCACCATCATCGTACGCAGCAACCGCGCCATGGAGTCACCGTCGAGCGGGGGCACGTTGCGCGGACGCTTGGTGGGTTCCTTCTGAACGGCGCGCGCGCTCGCGGTCATGTCGGTCTCCCTTGGATCAAAGGTTTGACGTTCTATAGCATGGCGGCGCACGTCGAGCCTATCGGGCACGCGCGATCAGTGCACGACAGGCGGCCCAGGCTCAGGCTAGACTGCCTCCAACTCGCTCCGGGGGGAGCCTCATGTCGGTGACCGTGGACTGGCGCCTCGGTGGCGCGCTGCTGTCCTCCTGCAACTGCAATTGGGGCTGCCCGTGCAATTTCAGCGGCACGCCGAGTTATGGCGATTGCCGCGCGGCGCTCGCGGTCGACATCTCCCAGGGCTATTTCGGTGATGTCCGCCTCGATGGGCTGAGGTTCTGCGGCCTCTATGCCTGGCCCGGCGCAGTGCACGACGGCGGCGGGCGTATGCAGCTCTGCATCGACGAGCGTGCCAACGAGGCCCAGCGCAATGCCCTCCTCGCCATCGCGACCGGGCAGCAAACCGAGCCCGGCGCCACGGTCTTCAGCGCATATCGCCTGACGAGTGACACGCTGCTCGAACCGCTTTTTCGACCGATCCAGATCGAAACCGACCTGGCGAGCGGAACCGGCGCGTTTTCCGTTCCGGGGCTAATCGACGCGCACGCGGAGCCGATCCGCCACCCGAAATCAGGGCGGCTCAACCGGGTGCGGGTGCAGCGGGCCTTCGGCGTCGAATATCGATCCGCCGAGTTCCTGAGCGGCCACGTCACGACCAATCAGTCACCGATCGCGCTCAACTGGTCGGAGCGCCACGCGCACCTTGCGCCGATGCTCATGACGCCGCGCGGCCCGGCCGATGATTGACCTGGAATAGATCAAGCGCCCAATGCCGTACTTCGTTCAGCAGCTGATCAACGGTGTCACGCTCGGCTCGATCTACGGTTTGATCGCGATCGGCTACACGATGGTCTACGGCATCATCGGCATGATTAATTTCGCCCATGGCGACATCTTCATGATCGGTGCGTTCATCGCGCTCATCACGTTTTTGCTTTTGGGTCTTGGCGACATCACCTGGCTGCCGCTCGCGCTCATCCTTGTGCTGCTTGCGAGCATGACCTTGACCTCGGTCTATGGTTGGACGGTCGAACGGCTGGCCTATCGACCTTTGCGCGGCTCGTTCCGCCTTGCGCCGCTGATCTCGGCGATCGGCATGTCGATCTTCCTGCAGAACTATGTGCAGACCTTTCAGAGCGCGCGCGTGCGGCCACTGCAACCGGTGATCCAGGGCGGCATCACCTTGATCGAGTCCGAGACCTTCACGGTCAACCTGTCCTATCTGCAGATCATGATCGTGGTGGTGACCATCGTCCTGATGGGAACGTTCACGCTACTGATTTCCCGCACGGCGCTCGGCCGGGCACAGCGCGCCTGCGAGCAGGATCGCACGATGGCCGAGCTGCTTGGTATCAATGTTGATCGTACCATCTCGTTGACCTTCGTTAGCGGTGCGGCGCTGGCCTCGGTTGCCGGCATCATGTTCGTGCTCTATTATGGCGTGATCGACTTCTACATCGGCTTTCTCGCTGGCATTAAAGCGTTCACCGCCGCGGTTCTTGGCGGCATCGGCTCGCTGCCCGGCGCCATGCTGGGCGGGCTGCTGATCGGACTGATCGAGACCTTCTGGTCGGCCTACTTCACCATCGAATACAAAGACGTCGCGGCCTTCACGATCCTCGTGCTGGTGCTGATCTTCCGCCCCAATGGCTTGCTCGGCCGGCCCGAGATCGAGAAGGTCTGAGACATGACTGCCGAGGCCTCCAGCCTGAAGGCGGGTCCGCACCGCACCTTGTCGCGCGACCTGCTTGCGCCGGTCTTGAAGGAGGCCGGCATCGCGGCGCTGGTCGCGTTCGGTCTCGCCGTCTTCATGATCGGGTTTCGTACCGTCGATGCTCAAGGTGGCCTTCAGCTCGAAACCCGCTGGAGCTGGGTCGGCATCGCGGTCGGCGCGGTGTTTGTCGGCCGCCTCGCACTCGCGCTGCGGCGGCACTGGCGCCGGGCAGATCAAGGCCCCGGCATCCTCAGCGCCCTGAGCACGCGGCTCGGCGCCGGCTAGCGACGATCGACGCTCTATGCGGGCTTTGTCCTTGTCGTGATTGCCGTCGCGCTGCCCTTCATGCCTTTCGCCAACCGCTACGTCGTCGACGTCGGCACACTGGTGCTTACCTACATCATGCTCGGTTGGGGCCTGAACATCGTCGTCGGCCTGGCCGGGCTGCTCGACCTTGGCTATGTCGCGTTCTACGCGATCGGCGCCTACTCCTTCGCGCTCTTCGCGCTGCATCTTGATTGGGGCTTTTGGGCCTGCCTGCCACTCGCCGGCGTGTTCGCCGCCATCTTCGGCATGATCCTCGGCTTTCCCGTGCTCCGCCTGCGCGGTGACTATCTCGCCATCGTCACGCTCGCCTTTGGCGAGATGATCCGGATCATCCTGATCAATTGGTTTCCGGTCACCAACGGCCCGAATGGCATTTCGGACATCCCACGGCCGAGCTTCTTCGGCCTGCCGTTCACCAATTCGCCCGAGGAAGGCACCGAGTCTTTCCACACCTTTTTCGGCGTCGAGTACACCTCGATGCAGCGCATCGTGTTCCTCTATTTCGTCATCCTCGCCCTCGCGCTCGTGACCAATTTGTTCACGCTGCGTATCCGTCGTCTCCCGATCGGTCGCGCCTGGGAGGCGTTGCGTGAGGATGAAATCGCTTGCCGCTCGCTCGGCATCAACCCGACCATCATCAAGCTGACCGCGTTCTCCATCGGCGCCATGTTCGGCGGTTTCGCCGGCTCGTTTTTCGCGACGCGACAGGGCTTCGTCAGCCCCGAAAGCTTCACCTTCATCGAGTCCGCCGTGATTCTCGCGATTGTCGTGCTCGGCGGCATGGGCAGCCAGATCGGCGTCGTGCTCGCTTCGGTCATTCTGATCGGCGGCACCGAATTGCTGCGCGAGCTCGAGGAGTACCGCATGCTCGCCTTCGGCGCCGCCATGGTTGCGATCATGGTGTGGCGTCCGCGCGGCCTTCTCGCCTTCCGCACACCGACGATCCGCCTTCACGCCGCGCGCCACCGAGCGGCAGGTGGCTCATGACGGCGCCAGCGATTGCGCGCTCCACCACGACTCCGCTGCTCTCGGTCGAACATCTGACCATGCGGTTCGGCGGGCTGACCGCGGTCGACGATCTATCGTTCAACGCCGAGTCACAAAAGATCACCGCGATCATCGGACCGAACGGCGCGGGCAAGACAACCGTGTTCAACTGCCTGACCGGGTTCTATCGCGCAACCGTCGGCCGGCTGACTTTGCGTCATGAAAACGGACACAATTACCTGCTCGAGCGGATGACCGATCACGAGGTCGCAGCCCGCGCGCGCGTCGCGCGTACCTTTCAGAACATCCGGCTGTTCCCTGCCATGTCGGTGCTGGAAAACCTGATGGTCGCGCAGCACAACAAGCTGATGCGGGCTTCGGGCTATACGTTTCTTGGCCTCATCGCCGCCCCCGGCCACCGCAAGGCCGAGCGCGCCGCGGTCGAGCTCGCGCGCTATTGGTTGAGCCGGGTTGGGCTCGAAGCCCAGGCCGATCAAAGCGCCGGCAGCCTCCCCTATGGCGCACAGCGTCGCCTCGAGATCGCGCGCGCGCTTTGCACCGAGCCGCTCCTGCTATGCCTGGATGAGCCCGCAGCCGGCCTGAATGCGCGAGAGTCGGGCGAGCTCAACGAATTTCTGCTCTATGTGCGCGACCACCATCCAATCGGCCTTCTGCTCATCGAGCATGACATGAGCGTGGTCATGCAGATCGCCGATCACCTGGTCGTGTTGGACTATGGCCGCAAGATCTCCGAAGGCACGACGGATTTCGTCAGAAACGATCCGACGGTCATTCGAGCCTATCTGGGCGTCGAGGAGGAGGCGGATGCGACAAACGCCGGCTGAGCTCACGCCATGCTGACACTCTCAGGGGTTCGTGCCTCCTATGGTCGGATCGAGGCGCTGCACGGTATCGACATCGAGGTCGGCGCGGCTGAGATCGTCTCTTTGATCGGTTCGAACGGCGCCGGCAAGTCGACCACATTGATGACGATCTGCGGCCGCCCGCGCGCGACGCACGGAACGATCAACTTTGGCGGCGCGAACATCGCCTCCATGCCGACCTATTCGATCATGCGGCTCGGTATCGCTCACGCACCGGAAGGTCGCCGCATCTTCCCGCGCATGACGGTCTTCGAAAACTCCAGATGGGGGCGATCGCGGCCGTCGGCGGCCAGTTCGAGGAAGACCTTCGCAACGTTTTTTCTCTGTTTCCTGTTCTCGGCGATCGGCAGCATCAACGCGGCGGCACGCTCTCGGGCGGCGAACAGCAAATGCTCGCGATCGGCCGGGCCCTGATGGCGAGGCCGAAGCTGCTCTTGCTGGATGAACCCTCGCTCGGCCTCGCACCGCTGATCGTCGCACAGATCTTCCGGGTGATCCGCGAGATCAATGAGCGCTATGGCACCGCCATCCTGCTCGTCGAGCAGAACGCGCATCACGCGCTCAAGATCGCGCATCGCGGTTACGTGTTGGTCAACGGCACGATCGCGCTGACGGGCAGTGGGTCCGAGCTGTTGGCCCGACCCGAGATCCGCGCCGCCTATCTCGAAGGCGGCGCGGCACGGTCCGCGGGGGCCGCACCATGAGCGGCGCGCTCGGCACCAGCCCCTATGTGTTTCTTGGCGTCACCGTTCTGCTCGCCGGCGGCGCGGCCTGGCTGATGGGACAGACACTTGGGCGCTTCTGGCGGCCCTACTGGCAAGCTCTCATCTATGCGCTACTCCTCGGCCTCGGCGACCGGTTCATCATCTATGCCCTGTTCGATGGTGAGTTGCTCTCGCCAACGGGCTTCGTCATCGATCTGGCCGTCATCACGGGCATTGTGTCCGCCGCCTATTGGTTCACCTGGGCACGCACCGCACGGCGGCAATACCCATGGCTGTACGGCTGAACCGTCCAGGGCGAGAGAGGGTCAACGCGGGGCGTGCGACGGGCGCTGCAGCCTGCTAGCCTTGCGCTGCAAGGTTTAGTCGGTCGGGCCTGACGCCTCGAGGCGAGGCGGCGTCCCAGCCACAAACAGAGGGAGGCGACGATGCGCAAACGACACTTGCTTGCGGCCGCTGCGGCGGTTGCGGCGGCTTGGTCGATAGCCCCTGAAGCACGGGCCGATATCGAGATCGCGACAGTCGGGCCCATGACTGGTCAGTATGCGACCTTCGGCGCGCAGTTCCGCGCGGGCGCCGAAATGGCGGTTGAAGACATCAACGCCGCAGGCGGCGTCTTGGTCAGAAGCTCGTGTTGAACGTCGGCGACGATGCGTGCGACCCGAAGCAGGCAGTCGCGGTGGCCAATCAGATGGCCAACAAGAAGGTCGCGTTCGTGGCCGGCCATTTCTGCTCCGGTTTGTCGATTCCTGCCTCGAAGGTCTATGAGGAGGAAGGCATTCTCCAGATCTCTCCAGCCTCGACCAATCCGGATCTGACCGAAAAGGGTGGCGACAACGTGTTCCGCGTGTGCGGTCGCGATGATCAGCAGGGCATCGTCGCGGGCAACTTCCTGGCCGAGAGCTACAAGGACAAGAAGATCGCGATCGTCCATGACAAGACCGCCTACGGCAAAGGCCTGGCCGACGAGACCAAGAAGAATCTGAATGCCAAAGGCGTGACTGAGGCGCTCTACGAGGCCTATACCGCCGGCGAGAAGGATTATTCGGCGTTGGTCTCTAAGCTGAAGCAGAACGCGGTCGACATCCTCTATGTCGGCGGCTACCACACCGAGGCCGGCCTCATCGTGCGTCAGATGCGCGAGCAGGGCATGTCGACAATCCTGATGTCGGGCGACGCGCTCGTGACGGAGGAATATTGGGCGATCACCGGCGCGGCTGGCGAAGGCACGCTCATGACCTTCAGCCCCGACCCGCGCAAGAACCCCGTGGCGGCACCCGTCGTGCAGAAGTTCCGTGACCGGAAGATCAATCCTGAAGGCTATGTGCTCTACGCCTATGGCGCGGTCCAGGTATTTGCGCAAGCCGCGGCCAAGGCAGGCTCAGTAGAGGCCAAGAAGCTCGTGCCCGTGCTGCGCTCCGAGAAGTTTGACACCGTGCTCGGCAATGTCGGCTTCGATGAGAAGGGCGATGTGACGGCGCCGGGCTATGTTTTCTACGAGTGGAAGAATGGCAAATACGACTATCTGACGAAGTAGATCGCGAACACGGCGGTCGAGCAGCTCGACCGTGAGCCAAGCGCCCGAAGCGCTGACATGGAGTCGTCGGTGCTTCGTGCGTCGTTCTTGAAGGAGATCGAGCATGGTGGGAAAGAAACTCAACTGGGGCATCGTCTTCACCGGCGACAATCTGTCGCTCGCCGACATCTTGCGCTACGCGCGTATGGCCGAGGACGCCGGCGCCGAAAGCCTATGGTCGACCGAGCTCGGCCGTGATGCCTTCGTGCCGCTCGCGGCCATTGCCAACGTGGTGAAGCGAGTACGGCTTGGCACCGGTGTCGCCACCTTTGCGCGCCCGCCCATGCACGCCGAAACCGCCGCAATGACGCTCGCCGAGATGACCAATGGCAATTTCGTGCTCGGCCTCGGCACCGCACCGCCCCAGTGGAATGCAAACTGGCATGGGCTCGAGGTGACCAAGCCGGTCGCCCGCATGCGCGACTACGTCGCCTGCATTCGCACCATGTGGAGCTCGAATCAGACGAAGTCGGTCGACTATGAGGGCGAGGTGATGCGGATCAAGGGCTATCGCCGCTTCATCCCTGCCCCCTACCCCTCAGTGCCGATCTTTCTTGCCGCGGTGCAGCCTCACATGCTGCAGCTGACCGGTGAGGTGGCTGACGGCCTGCTCGGCAATCTGCTCAACACGCATCGCTACATCCAGGAAGTCGTGCATCCCAATCTGAAGATCGGCATGGCCAAGTCTGGCCGGTCCCGGGACAAGTTC
>VGET01000114.1 GCA_016869195.1 Alphaproteobacteria bacterium
ACAACGACCTCGTGGTGAACGCCGACGAGGAAGTGTTCGAGATGAACAACGGTTGCATCTGTTGCACTGTGCGCGGCGACCTAATCCGGATTCTCGGCGGTCTGATGAAGCGGCAAGGCAACTTCGAGGAGCGTCGAGGAACAGATCGGTCGCGCTCATGCGCTATTTGATGGTCCGGGGAAGCCAGGTCACGAGCTCGGGAAAGGCCGCGATCACGCCGACCAGCGCGACCATGATCAGCAGGAACGGCAGCGAGGCCTGGGCGATGCGGCCGAGCGAGTCGCCGGTGAATCCCTTGATGATGAAAAGGTTGAAGCCCACCGGCGGCGTTACCTGCGCCATCTCGATGGTGATGACCAGGAACACGCCGAACCAGATGGGATCGAAGCCGGCGGCGATGGCCAGCGGCAATGTCACCGGCAGGGTCATCACGATAGCCGACAGCCCGTCGAGCACGCAGCCAAGCGCCAGATAGAACACGAGCAGCAGCAGGATTAGCTCATAGGGGCTGAGGCCCAGGCTGTCGATGAAGCCCGCCACTTGGCGCGGCACCCCCAGCGCCGCCATGCCCTTGGACAGGAACAGGGCGCCCAGGATGATCAGCGCGATCATGCTGCAGGTCCGCACGGCGCCGAACAGCGATGCCTTCAGCGTCGCCAGGGTGAGGGTTCGGTGCATCAGGGCGATCAGCAGCGCGCCGAGCACGCCGATCGCAGCCGCCTCGGTCACGCTCGCCCAGCCGGCATACATCGAGCCGATGACCGCCACGATCAGGAAGACAATGGGCCACAGCTCGCCCAACGCGCGAATGCGGACCCCCCAAGGGATGCTTTCCTCCCGCGCCGGCACCATCGACGGCGTGATGGTGGTGCGGATCGCGAGATAGATCATGTAGCCGGCTGCCAGCGCGAGGCCAGGCCCGATGCCGGCGGCGAACATATCGAGGATCGAGACGTCGGCCAGGACGCCATATACGATCATCGGAATGGACGGCGGAATGAGAAAGCCAAGCGTGCCTGCGCCGGCAAGCGACCCCATGGCGAGGCTGCGGTTATAGCCGCGCGCCAGCAGTTCCTTCAGCGTGATCCGCCCGACCGTGGCAAGCGTCGCCGCCGACGATCCCGACACAGCGGCGAACAGCGTGCAGCCGATCACGTTGACATGCAGCAGGCGCCCCGGCAGCCGGTTGGTCCACGGCGCCAGGCCGCTGAACAGCGCGCTCGACAGCCGGGTGTGAAACAGGATCTCGCCCATCAGGATGAAAAGCGGCAGCGTCACCAGTTCGACCGCCGTCGCGCTCGACCAGAAGTCGTTGGCGAGAAAGCGGTCGACCCGCATTGAGGGGCGGAAGAACTCGAGGCTGAGCACGCCCACCGAGAACAGGGAGATGCCGATCCACAACCCGCCGGTGAGAAGAACGGCAAGGCCGAACAAGACGAAGGCGACCGGACCGATCAATGCACACCGCCCAGGCTCGGCCCGTCGCCGTCCTCCGTCGGCAGGCGGGCAAGCACGCGCAGCAAGCGCGCCACCAGAGCGAGCGTCAGCAGGCAGCAGCCGAAGGCGATCACCGCCTGCGGGTAGAGGAGCGGCGTTTCCGAGGGGTAGAAGCTTTTGGATCCGCGCGTCACGCTGTCCCACGCAAAGCGGACCATGGCGAGGCTGATGAAGATGGACACGGGCAGGGCCGCCAGCGTGCAGCCCGCGTCGAGCCAGCGCAGCGCGCGCCCGGAAAACCGCTCGTACACGACGCCGACACGGATATGGCCGCCGCGCGAGAGCGTCCAGCCGAGGCCGCAGACAAGTCCGGCGCCGAGGAAATAGGCCGAATACTCGACCGCATAGAACTGCGAGAAGGAGAACAGCGAAGTGGCCGCCACCTCGGCGATCAGCATGACGGCAAGGAGGCCGGTTGCCACGGCGCCGATCCAGGCGCCGAACAGGCAGAGCCGGTCGATGGCGGCGATCAGAACGCGAATCATGGTGGGAGGGGCAAACGCGGTAGGATCGGAGCGTTCCAATCTCACCAGCTGTGCGGCGCGCGGCCGGCCGGCGCGCGGCCGGCCGGCGTCTGCGTCACTTGCCGGTCTTGGCGCGGTAGTCGGCGACGATCTTGGCGTGGACCGGGCCGAGCTTGGTGTAATTGTCCCAGGTCACGGCGGTGGCCTGGCGCATGCGATCGACCATGTCCTTCGGCGCGACCGCATACTTCATGCCGTTCTTCTGCAGTTCGGCGATGCGGACGTCGTGCTCCTTCTGGCTGACTTCCCAGAAGCTCGGCTCCATCTTCTGCGCCAGCTCCTCGATGGCCTTCTGATGCTCAGGCTTGAGCTTCTTCCAGGCGTCGAGATTGACGGCCATGAAGTTGAGCGCCCACAGGTGATTGGTGTTGTAGGCGTGGCTGAGAAATTCCCAGTATTTCTGGGCAACCGCGGTGGTGCCCGAGGTCATCACGCCATCGGCGCGACCCGAGGCCAGCGCCGGCACGACGTCCGGGTTGTTGAGCTGCTGAGGCACCATGCTGAGGGCGGTCACCATGTCCGACGAGTTCTTGTCATAGACGCGCATCTTCACGCCCTTCAGATCCTCGAAGGACCGGACCTCGCGCTTGAGGAAGAAGTTCTGGCTCGGCCACGGCACCATGTAGAGAACCTTCTGGCTCTTGCGCGCGAGGGCATCCGACCACGGCTGCCGTGCGATGCCGAGCATGACCCGCAGCTCGTCGTAGTTGGCGACCAGGAAGGGCAGCGCCTCAACTCCCAGCAGGTCGAGTTCGCCGGTGTTTTGGAAGGCCGCATATTCCGCCATCGGCACCACGCCATCCTGCAGCGCTCGCACCGACTCGTTCGCCCGCACGCCCAGCGCGCTGCCAGGATGCACGGTCATCTGTACCTCGCCGTTGGTGACCTTCTTCACTTCCTCGGCGAACTTGATGGCATTCAGAGTGTGAAATTCCGAGGGGCCCCACGGCAGCGAAATGTCCCACTTCGTCTGCGCCAGCGCGGGGCTGCCCGCTGCCAGCAGGGCGGCAAAGCCGGTTGCCGCAAGGACCCGGCCGATCGGCCTCACAAAGCTCATGGAACCCTCCCTGTTCGTGATTTCGTATCGTCGGCCTGCGGGCCGAACGGCTGTTACTCTAGGGACATGGGCAGGAAGGCTCAACAAATTTCAGTATGCAGATCGGCGAGGCGACGAACTGCCCCGAGGGCCATTTCGACCTTGTCCACACCTAAGCTGTCCAGACGAGACGTCACGCGCCGCGCTCGCCAGCATCCTTCGCGAATGCCACCGCCTGCTCGCGCCCGGCGGCGTGATGCTGCAGGTGAAACAGGCGCCGACGTCAGGCTCAGGGCGAGGGCAGATGTATTCTCGCCGCGGCCCTCATGGTGAGCTTGACGACCCTGCGCGATGGGGCGCACGGGCCCGCGCTCACTCCGCCGCCGCCTTCGCGCCGAAGATGGCGGCACGCACGGCGTCCTCCACCACCGTGCCGGCGAAGAAAGCCGGGTTCATGCCGGCGTGCAGCGCCGCGACGTTGGTGAAGGTGAAGGCGCGGAAATCGTCTGGCGCGAGGAGGCCGTGCTCCACCAGCTCATAGGCCTCGCCCAGTACTGCTGCCATGTCTGTGACATCGAAATGGCCGACGTCGGAGCCCAGCATGGCGTTGAGCTTGAGGTCGTAATGGTTGAGGCGGGCGTCGAAGCCCACCGCCGTCATGCGGTCGTCGGCCTCGCAGCCAAAGAAATAGTTCTTGCGGAAGACGCGCATGATATCGCGGCCCTTCGCGATGCCCGTAGCGGCGAACTCGTCGGTCGGCTCCGCCTCGTCGCCCTCGGGCGCGATCAGCGCGTGGTCCCAGCCCTGCTCCACTGCGGCGGCGACGCTGCGGTAGCGGTCGTCGCCATAGCGTTCGAAATATCCGCGCAGCGCCCGGCGGTCCACGGTTGCGGGGTCGAGGTGAGCGCGCAGCGCCGGCAGGCTGCGCTTCTCGAAATGCTCGCAGAGGTCGTTGTAGAAATTGGCAGCCCAGCCCGCGCCGCCCTCGAGGAAGCCGAAGCGCAGATTCGGGAAGCGCCGGCTCACGCCGCCGAGGAAGAGCGCCTTGCAGAAGGCTTCGGCCGCTGCCGCGAAATGGCCGATATGGTTGTAGACGAAGCTGGAGGCGGAGCGGCGCAGGCCCCAGCCCATTGAGTTGTTGTGGGTACAGGGCGCCACGCGCAGCTCGTTGAAACGCCGCCACACCGGGTCGTAGTCGTACTCGCTGTCGAGCGCCAGCGGGTCGATCCAGAATGCGTAGGGGCCGAGCTCCGGCGCCACCTTCGCTACCGCCGGCAGCGGCCGCTGTACCGTGCCGGCGATCATCGCTGTCTTGAAGCCGAGCGTGCCGATGGCAAAGTCGATCTCGGCCAGCGCCTCGGCCGGCGTGTGCATGGGGATGACGGCGGCCGGCGCGATGCGGCTGGCATGGCCGCGGAACACCTCGGCATACATCAGGTTGAGGGCGCGGCACATGGTCTGGCGCATTTCGGCATCTATGGCGCCGCTGATAAAGGGGATGGCGACGGTGGGGAACAGCACCTGGAAGTCGATGCCGAATTCGTCGAGCCGCTCGCGCAACAGGTTGGGCAGGAGCGCCGTGGCACGATCATGGGTGTTGGCTGGCATCGCCCAGAACGGCCGGCGGATGATGCCGCGTTCGCGCCGCTCCGCCGGGCTGAGGTCCTGCCACTTGCCCCAGGCGCCGTTGCTCATGGTCTCGACATAGCGCTGCGCCATGCGCGCGCCACCGGCCTGCCTGACGAAGTCGATCAGTACGGGTGGGCATTCGACCAGATGCCCGTCGGCGTCGATCACGGGATGGCCAAGATCACGACGAATCTCGGCGGCGCTGAGAGCGGCTCCGGTCATAGCAATCTCCTATGAGACATGACGTTGCGCACTCCTACTATGAGCGCGATACGAGAATCTACGAAAAACGATCGGCTGGATCGGTTGACTGGTCGCCACGAAGTGGTCCGGGGCAAATGGGTTGTTTTTTTGGCAGGTCAGGAGATCATCGGAAACGACACCGTTTCGGAGATAAGGGGCCAACCACAGACAAAGTTGGATCGCGGTTCCAATTCCGCCGCCAGCTTCTCTGATCGACCACGGTTGATGCGACAGGCGGACAGCCACCCTGACCTCGCCTGGTCCGGGACCGATCGCGGTCCTTTGAGCCTCTCCGACGAACTGGAGACTCTCGTTTCTCGTCAGGTCAACGATATCGACGGGGTGCGATCGTTCATCAGCAGGAGCGGCCGAGCCTCGCTTTCCGATCCGGCCGCCCGATCGCCCCCATTCGCGTTTCCTTCACTGGCACCGGGAGAATTGCTTCATTTTCGTGACGGGCGACGTGATGGAGACATCTCTTATCCAAGTCTTATTCAAGTCGTCGACGGTTCATTGAATTGAGGTAGGGTTATCGTCGGCATTCGATACTTCGTTTGCAAGACGCTCTAGTACGATTTTCGCAGCTGACGACCCGCACGCTCTGACCAATCGCGGCATTGCCTCGGTCATTAGGGCGGCAAGAACCGTTTGATGGGGAATGCCCATCTTCTCGCAGCGCACGATTCCGTTGCGCACGCACCTCAAAGCTTCCGCAAAGCGCGGCGGTAGTTCGACACCTGAGGCGTCATGGATCGGTTCGAGGAGGTTTTGCATCCGAAGGGGCAGTGACATTTTGCCGATCCTCAAAGCTGCGTCGGGTTGGGCGCATCGCCGTAGACGATCTTCGGATCGAAGGTCCGGGACGCCTCGGTGAAGGAGAGGCGGGCGGTGTCGCCTGACGGACCCCGCAACTCCACGGACCGATAGAAACAGGAGCGGTAGCCGACATGGCAGCTCGCGCCGCCATTGTCGATCTGCACCCGCAGCCAGACGGCATCCTGATCATCGTCTATACGCATCTCGACAACCTCCTGGACGAGGCCGCTGGTCGCGCCCTTACGCCAGAGACACTGGCGGCTTCGGCTCCAGTAGTGTGCCTCGCCGGTCGTGATCGTTTTTTGTAGAGCCTTACTATTCATGTAGCCGAGCATAAGCACCTCGCCGCTGATGGCGTCGGTCGTGACGCAAGGGATGAGACCATCACAATCGAACTTCGGGGCGAGCGCCAAGCCTTCCTCAACCTGCTCGACCGTGGTGCGGGCGGCGAAGGGTGTCGGAGCCGTCGCGTCAGTATGTTCAGCTCTCATGCGGAATGCTCCTGTGGCTGCCAATCATCGACAGGAACTCGCGGCGGGTCGCCGGGTCGTCGCGAAAGCAACCGAGCAATCGGCTCGTCACCATGCTGACTCCCGGTTTGCGGACCCCGCGTGTGGTCATGCATTGGTGCGCGGCCTCGATGACGACGCCGACGCCGCGCGGCTTCAGTACCCCCTGAAGGGTGTCCGCGATCTGCGAGGTCAGGGCCTCCTGGATCTGCATGCGCTTGGCGAACACCTCGACCAGGCGCGCAAGCTTCGAGATGCCGACAACCCGCCCAGACGGCAGGTAGCCGATATGCGCTCTGCCGAGGATTGGGACGACATGGTGCTCGCAGTGGGATTCGAGACGGATGTCGCGCAAGACGATCATCTCGTCGTAGTCGGCCGTCTCCTCGAATGTGGTGGCAAGCAGGGCGACCGGATCCTCGCCGTATCCGGCGAAAAACTCCTCATAGGCGCGGACGACACGCTCAGGTGTCCCTCTTAGCCCCTCCCGATCCGGGTCGTCGCCCGCCCATTCGATCAGCGTGCGGACCGCTGCCTCCGCCTCGGACCGGCTGGGGCGGCGGCGCATCGTCGATCCGGAGCGGATTGGATTCGCCGATCGGCTCCCGGCCACCGCTGTATCCATGTCGAACCCTTTCCTGCGACCACGCCCCGTTTTCGCGGGGAACCGGCCATTGTAGTTCGGGTCTGAAACGTTATAACATTGCAATTCCGAAGTACAAGAAGAGATCAGGCCCATGGCGTTACTGGCAACCCGGCCACGCCCTTGCACCGACAGCAGCTGCCGCAATCAGCACGCTCTGGGTGCGCGGGTCGGGAGCAGATGATGCAAGACCTTTCGATTTCTCGACGCGCGCTATTCGCGTCCGCGACATCGTTCATGGCCGGGATAGCGGCTCTTTCACGCTCTACCCTTGCTCAGCAGCGCCCACTGATTATTGGCCAGACCTTCATCGCTGGCGGACTGGATGTCGCCGAAGGGAGCGCGGGATGGGCCATGGTTTCACATGGTGTTGCCGAAAACCTCTTCACCGTCGATCGATATGGGCATGTCGTCCCACAGCTTGCGTCCTCAGCCTCGCGAGATGGTGACATGGCATGGTCTGTTACACTTTCGCCCGGCCGCCGATTTAGCGATGGCACGCCGGTCACCGCGTCCGAAGTCTCGGCTGCCTTAAGCCGAAACGTCGAGCGCAACCCGGCCACCAGAGCGAGTGTCGGCCGCCTTCAGTTCATCCCGATCGATGATTTGACGATGCGCGTGATCACCGAGCGGCCGACACCTGTTCTCAAGAGTGTCCTGGCGGAGTGGGGATTTGCGGTCGCAAGAGCGGGGTCGAGCGGACCGGCCTTCACCGGTCCGTTCCGCGTGGTGTCGTTTGAGACCGGTAGCCGCCTCGCCTTGGAGCCAAATCCCCACTGGCAACGCCCGTCCAGTCATTCGGTCACCATCGTGCGCTTTCAGGACGGGCAATCCCTGGCACTCGCCTTTCGCTCCGGCGAGATCGACCTCGCCTTCAATCTGCCGGTCGAGTCGCTTGGGATGGGCCGAGCGGATGGCCTCCGCACCGTAAAGACCTTTCCGGTCGCCTACCAGTATTTGGCGATCCTGAATACGCGGCGGACGGTCCTGTCTGATGAGCGCGTTCGCCGCGCGATCTCAATGACGATCGATCGGGCACAGATCGTCCAGGCGATCCGAGGTGGAAAGCCGAGCGCAAGTCTTTGGGCGTCAATTTTCCCGTTTGGCGATGTAAGCGTCTCCCCGACGGACCGTCGTGGCGCCGCAATGCTACTCGACGAGGCCGGCTGGGTGCCCGGTTCGGACGGAGTGCGAACGAAAAATGGGGTCCGCCTGTCGATATCTCTATGGGCCTATCCACAACGGCCTGACCTTGCGACCATGCAACCTGTCTTGCGTTCGCAGCTTGCGGCAATCGGAATCGCGGTTGAAACCCGCATGACAGAGCAGGCGACCACGCTCGCGCGATCGGGCGACTTCGATATTCTGCTCTGGGCCCAGCACACTGCGCCTGCGGGCGATCCGGCCTTCTTTCCCGGTTTGTTTCTCGCATCAGACGGTGGCAACAACTTTGCGGGCTGGCACGACGGCGCGATGGATCGGCTCGTCGCTGCTCTCCGCAACGCCGTCCGTCCGGACGAAAGGGTGGCGATCGCGCGCCAAATCGATGCGCGCACTCGGGAGGCCGCGCCGGTGATCCCGCTTGTAACGCCCGAGTGGCATGTGGGTCTGTCGCAACGGCTCGCTTCGTATGAGCCCTGGGGTTCCGACTACTACATCGTCAGGGGCGACTTGACAGCACCGTGATGGAGACACTCCCGCACGCAATGCGTGGCCGTCGTTTTCTCGAAGGCGTTGCGTTCCTGTTCCTCGTTCTTGCGGCTGCCTTTCTGTTTGTCCGGATGTTGCCTGGCGACCCAGTTGATATCCGCTTGCAAAGCAGCATGGTTGCAGGGGACGAGGCTACGGCCGCGGTGATGCGCAGCACGCTTGGTCTCGACCAGCCGCTCTGGCTTCAATTCGTTGACTGGATCGGTGGGCTTTCCCGTTTGGATGGCGGACGCTCACTGGCAAGTGATCGGCCGGTCTTGGCTGAGCTGGCTGCTCGCTTGCCTTGGTCGTTTGCCATCGGCAATGGCGGCCTTCTCCTTGGCGTGACTTTCGGCACCCTGCTCGGCTACGCATCCTGCTTTCATCGCCACGGAATCGCCTCGGCTTTTTCCCGCATGCTCGTCATCGCGTCTCAGTCGATCCCGTCCTTCGCGGTGGCCTTCCTGGTTTTTTGGCTCGTGGCCGTGGAGTTACAGTGGATACGGCCCGTTTTCGGCAGTCCCATCGAACGAATTGCCGGACCGATACTTGTCGTAGCGCTATTCGCCACCGGGCCGTTCGCCCGCGTGACTTTCGGAACGCTGGTTGCCGTTCAGTCTTCGTCGTGGTTCATGACGGCACTCGCGAAGGGCCTTTCCAGAAAGCGAGCAATGATTGCCCATGGCGGTCGATCGGTCGTTGTTGCCAATGCCGCGGTCCTTGTACCTGAGCTTGGTTGGGCCGTCGGAGGCACAGCAGTGAGCGAGATCGTCTTCGGCGTTTCAGGCCTTTCCGCGTACATCGTGGAGGCCGCCGCTTCGCGCGACTATGCGGTTCTCCAGCTCTACCTTGTGGCGATCTTTGTCTGGCTCGGAACGGCGCACGGCTGCATCACGGCGCTTCGTTCCAGGATCGATCCTCGTCCCGAGGTGCGGCGCTGATGCCGGCGAAGCGCCACGCTCTTTCCTTGTTGGTGGTTGCCGGGCTCGTGGCGCTTCTGCTACTGGCGGCGCGAGGAAGCGATCCACACGCCATCGACTTGCTGCGCGCGCTTGAGCCGCCATCTCTTGCCCAACCGTTCGGCACGGATCATCTTGGCCGCTCGATCGCCGTGCGGCTTGCCGATGGCCTCTGGCGCACGCTCGCCGTGCTCTTCCTACTCACAGCAGTCGCGATTCCAGCCGGATTTGCACTTGGCTTCCTTGCGATCTTTGGGTCCGAGGCGATTTCACGCTTCGCCATATGCTTTGCTCGCGCCGGCGTCGCGGTCCCGACATTCATTCTCGCGTTGGCCGCTACAGCGGTGTTTGGCCTTTCGCCGGTCTCCGTGGGTATCGCAATCGGAGTGGCGGCCGCTGCTCAGTATACGCTGCTGGCGGCAGAACTTGGGCGCACGGCGCTGAAGGAGCACTTTGTCCTCGCCTCGGTTGCTCTGGGGGTCTCGCCGGTCGGTATCGCCATTCGCCATGTCCTCCCGACCATAGCGCCAGTGCTCCGTCGCCATCTGTCAACGGACCTCGCGCGTGCGGTGGTGGCCTACGCAGGCTTGGCCTTTATCGGTCTGGGGGCCGACACCGGCCGCTCCGACTGGGGAGCAATGGCCTGGGAGTACCGCGCCTGGGTGTTCGAGGCACCATGGCTCCTTTTCGGACCTGCAGCCGCCGTCGGAGTCCTGGCAGGCGGGCTTAGTTACGCAATGGACGACTAAACTGGAGAGGCAGCATGAATCAGATTCCCGTAACTGTTCTGACCGGATACCTCGGAGCTGGTAAGACGACACTGTTAAACCGTATCCTGACCGAACAGCATGGCAAGAAGTTCGCCGTCATCGTCAACGAATTTGGCGAGATCGGCATCGACAACGACCTCGTGGTGAACGCCGACGAGGAAGTGTTCGAGATGAACAACGGTTGCATC
>VGET01000115.1 GCA_016869195.1 Alphaproteobacteria bacterium
GGGTTGCGTCGCTCTGCCTTGCGTCCAGGCTCGTTATCCCGCGCCTCCCACCTCGACCGAGAGTGAGCCTGAGGCGCGCTTGGTGCCGACGGAACCCGGCGGCAGCACGACCGTGGTGAACGCGCTCTCGACGATCGCCGGCCCCGCGATGCGCTCATTTGTCTTCAAGGCCTCGAAGCGCTTGACCGCGGCGTCGACGAAGCCGGTCTCGACGAAAAAAGCGCGGCGGTGGCTTGGCGTCTTGCCGTGCATCGCGCCGGGGGCCAAGGTCGCGTCCTCATGGTCGCGAAGCGTGCAGCTGACGCGCGCGCTCCACGACACCGCCTCGATGCCGGAGCCGGCGTCGCGGATCGCGAAGATCTCCTCATGCGCGCGGTGGAAGCCCTCGATCAGCGCGTCGAGCGCCGCCTTGTCGGAGATGCGGAGCCCGGCGAGCGGCACCTCGATCTCCCACACCTGATTCGGATAGCGCGCCTCGACCGCGAACTCGATGCGGCTCCTGGTCGAGCCCTTGCCGGGCCCGTCGATGAAGGCGCGGCAGCGCGCCTCGAGCTCGGCCAGCGTTTTGTTCACGCCCGCATAGTCGAACGCATCGCTCGTGGCGAAATGATGCTGCGTGTAGTGCGCGGTCAGGTCGGACATGAGCGCGCCCGCGGCCGAGAGCGCCGCGCCGACCTCGGGGATCACCAGCGTCTTGCAGCCGAGCCGACGCGCGATCCAGACCGAGTTGAGCCCGGCCGCGCCGCCGCCGCCGATCAGCACGGCCTCGGCCGGGTCGATGCCCTGATTGACCGTGATGCTCATGATCGCCTGCACCATGTTCTCGGTCGCCACTTTCAGGATCGCGTCGGAAGCGGCCTCGAGCCCGATACCGAGTGGCGTCGCGACCTTCTCCTGAATCGCGCGGCGGGCACCGTCGATATCGAGCCTCATCGCGCCGCCGAGAAAGAAATCCGGGTCGAGGTGGCCGAGCGCGAGCGAGGCGTCGGTGACGGTCGGCTGCGTGCCGCCCTTGCCATAGGCCACCGGCCCGGGCACGGCGCCCGCGCTCTTCGGGCCTACATGCAGCATGCCGCCCTGATCGACCCAGGCGATCGAGCCGCCGCCCGCGCCGATGCTCTTCACGTCAACCGAGGGGAAGCCGGTGAGCGGGCTTCGGAACGGCTCGCCGATCCAGGTTTCGCGCGTCCAGGGGATGCGGCCGCGCCTGACCAGCGACACGTCATAGGTGGTGCCGCCGGTGTCGGCCACGATCGCGGTCTCGCTCGCCTCATCCATGCGCGAGAAGAAGCGCCCGGCGACCGGCGCCATCGATGGGCCGGAATTGAGCAGATGGATCGGCGCGTCCGCGCCGTGCGCCGCGTCGATCACGCCGGCCTGCGAGGTGACGACGAGGGTCCGCCCTTTAAAGCCCGCATCCGTCAGCCGGCCCGCGAGGTTGCGCATATAGGCGCCCATCAACGGCTTCAGCGAGGCATCGATGGTCGCGGCCGAGGCGCGGCGATATTCGCGGATCGTCGGGTTGAGGCGGTGCGACAAGGTCACCGGCACGCCCGGCATGTGCTGGGCAATCAGCGCGCCGACGCGTTCCTCATGCGCCGGGTTGACGATCGACCAGAGGAAGCACACGGCAACCGCCTTCACCCCCTCGGCCTTCATCGCCGCGATCACATCGGCGAGCGCGCGCTCATCGAGCGGCGTCATCACGGAGCCGTCATAGAGCACGCGCTCGGGAATCTCGTAGGTCAGCCAGCGCGGGATATAGGGGTCGGGGTAGGGCACCGTGAAGTTGAACGGCTCGATCCGCCCGCCCTCGCGGAAGACGAGAATATCGCCATGGCCCTTGGTGGTCAGGAACGCGGTCTTGGCCGTGTTGCCGGTGATGACCGCATTGATCGCGTGTGTCGTGCCGTGGATGAAGAGCTCGCCCTTCTCCAAGAGCGCGCGCTGTTCGAGCCCGCGGTCCTTGGCCGCGAGGGCGAGGGAATCCAGCACGCCGCGGATCGGGTCATCCGGCGTCGTCTCCGCCTTGTACATGCGGAGCGTGCCGTCATCGTCCTCGACGATGAGGTCGGTGAAGGTGCCGCCGGTATCGACCGCGAAGCGCATCTGGCGTGATCTCCCCTTGGGCCGTTTCCGGCTGCGTGTTCTCCACCCGATTTCTTTCGCCCGAGCGAGCCGAGGTCAAGCCCCCGAATGGGCGTGGTGAGGCGTGATGTCGCGCCGCCTTCGCCCGTCAGTCCGCGGCGGCGCCCCATCGTTTGTCGTCATACCGGGCGCTAGCCGAGCCCGACCACCAAAGGTGTTCGGCAGCGAGGCTTGCGACCCGGTAACCATCTTTCCGCGTGCGCGGCGCCATGGATCCCCCGGTCGCGCCTTCGGCGCGCCGGAGGATGACGAGAAGGGGAGAGCGACGCACCGGAGGATGACGAGAAGGTGAGAGCGGGCCGAAACTGGCGATCTGGCGCTCATGGGCACCATCACGGCGGTGGTCGGAAGCAGGATCAACCGTCGCGTCCCCCTCTCCCGCTTGCGGGAGAGGGGGTAAGGAAATCACGGCTCGACATGCATGTCCGCCTCGTCATCGCCGCCGCCGCCGGCAGCGCCATCACGGTGCTCACCATCGTCGCGTCGACTACGATTTCGATATCTCTTCCCCTTCTCCCGCAAGCGGGAGAGGGGTGGGGTGAGGGTTCTGCACTACCGCCCAGCACTTTCCTTCCAGCGTGCCATGAGGGTGTTGGACGGCTGGGTCTCATCGACGACCTTGCGCGCGGTCTCGATGCCCGCGACCGGGAGGCCCTTCGGGTCGAGCGCGCCGATCTGCACCAAGACGCTCGCCTGATCCCAGTAGATGTGCTCGTGATAGAGCTTGGACCCGCGGAAATTGACCACCGCGATGAGCGGAATTTCCACCTTGCGGCCGGTCGGCTTGATGCCGGGCAGCATCCAGTCGATCTCCTGATCGTGGGTGAAACAGAAGATCATCTCATCGATCACCCGATCAGTGCCGACCGTGCGCGAGATCGGGATCATGTGGGTGTCCTTCGGCATCTGCGGAATGAAATGATTCGCGTAGAAGCGCCGAAGCTCGGCCGCGCCGGTGCCGCCGGTCATGGTGGGCACGTGGTTGACATAGGGCTTGGCCACCATGGTCGCCATGGTCTTGTCCGTGTCGCGCGTGGCGAACTCCATGTCGAGGTGGCGGTCCCAAAGCGCCTCGAGGTCATAGCTCGGCCCCATCGCGGCACGCAGCGCGGCAACCGCGCGTGAGTGCGCCACCATCGCCGAGGGGCGGTGATAGTCGCTGCGGTCGTGGTTGTAGAAGCCGTGGCCCGCGCCCTGATAGACGAAGCACTTCACGTTCGGGAGCTTGGCCGTCGAGGCCTTGATGCGCTCGACCGCGTCCATCGGGATCAGGTGATCGGTCGCGCCGAAATGAAGCTGGATCGGGCAGCGGATGCGCGAGGCCTCGCCGATATGGGCATCGATGCCGCCGCCATAGAACGCGACCGCGACGTCGGGCGAGTGGCGCGCGGCGACCAGATAGGTCATCCGCCCGCCGAGGCAGAAGCCCGCAATGCCGGCCTTGCCAGCGGTCGCGGGCATCGAGCGCAGATGCGCGATCGCGGCGCCGAGATCGGCCACGCCCTTGTCGACATCGAAGCGGTTCAGAAAGCCGAGCGCCTTGTCGAAATCCGCCTTGTCATAGCCGAGCGAGACGCCGCGCTCGAGCCGATGGAACAGGTCGGGCACGAGGACGGTGTAGCCTTCCTCGGCAAAGAGGTCGGCATGGGCTTTCATGGTCGGGTTGACGCCGAAGATCTCCTGCACCAGCACGAAGCCTGGGCCCTTGCCGCCCTCCGGCTCGGCGAGGTACGCGCCCATGCGCTGAGCCCCCCCGACATCGATCTCGATCATCCGCCCCATGGCACCCTCCCGGTTCGTTGCTCCGATGGTGGCCGAGGGAGCGGGCCGGCGGCAAGGGCTCAAAGTGCCGTGCGCACGTCCCAGAGCTCGGGGAACAGGCGCACATTGATCGCCTCGCGCAAATAGCCGACGCCGGCCGTGCCGCCGGTGCCGCGCTTCGCCCCGATGATGCGCTCGACCGTCGTCAAATGACGGAAGCGCCACTGCCGGAAGCCGTCCTCGAGGTCGACCAGCTCCTCGGCCAGCTCATAGAGATCCCAATGCGCGCCGGTGGTCTGATAAACCCCGAGCCAGGCCGCGCGCACCGAATCATTGGCCACGCGCGGCAGCGAGAGGTCGCGGCCAAGCTCGGCGGCATCGATCGCGAAGCCCGAGCGCGCGAGCAGGCGAACCGCCTCGTCATAGAGCGAGGGCGCCTCGAGCGCGGCCAGCAAAGGCGCGTGCAGATCGGCGCGGTGGCGGTGCGGCGCCAGCATCGCGCGGTTCTTGTTGCCGAGCATGAACTCGATCATGCGGTATTGGTAGGATTGGAAGCCCGAGGAAAGGCCAAGCGCGTCGCGAAACGTCGAATAATCCGCCGGCGTCATGGTCGAGAGCACGTCCCAGCTCTGGTTGAGCTGCGTCTGGATGCGCGAGACGCGCGCCAGCATCTTGAACGCAGGCTTGAGCGCGCCTTTGGTGAGGCAGGCACGCGCGGCGCCAAGCTCGTGGATCATCAGCTTCATCCAAAGCTCGCTCGCCTAATGCACGATGACGAACAGCACCTCGTCATGGTGCTGAGTGCGCGGCCGCTGCAGGCTCAGCAATTCATCGAGCGCGAGATAGTCGCCATAGCTCATCGCGCCGTCGAACTCGGTCGCGGCGCCTTGGGGGAGACCCACTGCGCTCGAGGCTGGTGTGTCGGCCATTGTCCGGCCCTCCATCGTTTCCGGTCGTCATGCTCGGCCGCGCCATTTCTCTAGTCGTCATCCTCCGGCGAGGCGCAGCCGAGACCGGGGGATCCATCGGGCCGCGTGCGCTGCGCCATGGATTCCCCGGTCGGCGCAGACGCCGCCGGGGAATGACCCATTGGGGGTGGATGTACCTCCCGCATCGCATTGTACGCGGGCCCGGGGCAGAATGGAGCCATGACGAGAGAGCAGGCGGCCGCGCGCGAGACGCGGGCGGATTTCGAGGCGCTGGACGCGGCCGATCCGCTGGCGCCCTGCCGCGCGCGCTTCGCGTTGCCGCGAGGCGTGATCTACCTCGACGGCAATTCGTTGGGCCCACTTACGCACGCGGCGGTGGATCGTGCGCAGGCCGTGGTGACGCGGGAGTGGGGCGAGGGGCTAATCCGCAGCTGGAACGAGGCGGATTGGATCAATCTGCCGGCGAGGGTCGCGGCCAAGGTCGCGCGGCTGATCGGGGCCTCGGCCGATGAGGTGACGGTCGCGGATTCGACCTCGATCAACCTCTTCAAGCTGCTCGCGGCCGCGCGGGGTCTGCGCCCGGGACGGCACGTGCTGCTCACCGAGGCCGAGAATTTCCCGACCGATGTCTATGTCGCCGAGGGGCTGGCGGAGCTGCTGAGCGGCTCGGTGATGCTCCGGGTCGTGCCGCGCGCGGAGCTGCTCCACGCGCTGGATGAGCAGGTGGCGCTGCTGTTCCTCACCGAGGTCGACTACAAGAGCGGCGCGCGCCACGGCGTGGCGGCCATGACGCGACGCGCGCATGAGGCCGGCGCGCTCGCGCTCTGGGATCTGAGCCACAGCGTCGGCGCACTCCCGATCGACCTGCGGGGGGCGGGGGCTGATCTCGCGGTCGGCTGCGGCTACAAATATTTGAATGGCGGCCCAGGCGCGCCGGCGTTCCTTTATGTCGCGAAACCATGGCACGAGGCGATTCACCCCGTGCTCTCGGGCTGGATGGGCCATGCGCGCCCGTTCGACTTCGCGCTCGGCTACCAACCGGCCTCCGGTATCGCGCGCTTCCAGGCCGGCACGCCGTCCGTCATCGCGCTCTCGATTCTCGACAGCGCTCTCGATGAGTTCGAGGGTGTCTCGCTCGATGCGGTGCGCGCCAAGTCGAGCGCGCTGAGCGAGGCCTTCATCCGCCTGGTGGAGAGCCGCTGCGCCGGGCATGGCTTGACGCTCGCATCGCCGCGCGATGCCACGCAGCGCGGCAGCCAGGTCTCGTTCCGCCACGCGCATGGCTATCCGATCATGCAGGCTCTGATCGCGCGCGGCGTGATCGGCGATTTCCGCGCGCCCGACCTGCTGCGCTTCGGCTTCGCGCCACTCTATGTGCGCCATGTCGATGTGTGGGATGCGGTCGCGGTGCTCGAAGCAGTGCTCACATCCGGCGAGTGGCGAGACCCGCGGTTCGCCTCGGTTGCGACCGTCACCTGATACAGCTACAACCGCCGGCGAACCCGAAGGAGAGCGCATGGCGGAGACCGCTGAGCTTCTGGAATCAAGGCCGAGCGCGGGCGTCCTCGTGCTCACGCTCAACCGGCCGGAGAAGCGCAACGCGCTGGCGACGCCATTGCTCGGCGCGATCGCGGCGGCGGTGAGCGCAGGTGCGGCGGACTCAACCATCGGCTGCATCGTCCTGACCGGCGGGCCCGAGATATTCGCCGCGGGCGCGGACATCAACGAGCTCGCGGTGCGCACGCCGGTGAGCAACGAGACCGAGGCGCGCGCCCAGCATTGGGCGAGCGTGCGCGCCTGCCCGAAACCGATGATCGCCGCGGTCGAGGGCTTCTGCCTCGGCGGTGGGCTCGAGCTTGCGCTCTGCGCCGACATCATCGTGGCGGGCGAGAGCGCGCGCTTCGGCACGCCCGAGATCAATCTCGGCATCTTTCCCGGCAGTGGTGGGACGCAATGGCTGCCGCGCATCGTCGGCAAGGCGCTTGCCATGAAGATGGTGCTCTCAGGGAAACCGATCACCGCGCAGGAGGCGCTGGCCTCGGGGTTGGTGGCCGAGCTGGCGCCATCTGGCCAGGCGCTTCCGGCGGCGCTCTCGCTCGCCGAGGCGATCGCGGCGAAGTCGCCGCTCGCGCTCCGCCTCGCCAAGGAAACCGTGCTGCGCGCCTACACCATGGGCCTCACGGACGGACTCGCATTCGAGCGGCGCGCCTTCGCGGTGACGCTCGCGAGCGAGGACAAGGCGGAAGGCATGGCCGCCTTCCTCGAGAAACGCAAACCGAGCTTCAAGGGACGCTGAGCATGGCCTTGAACCAGATGACCGTCGTCGCGGTGATCGGCGCGGGCGCGATGGGCGCCGGCATCGCCGAGGTCGCCGCGCGCGCGCGCCATCACGTCCTCCTGTTCGACACGGTGGTGGGCGTGGCCGAGAAGGCGCGCGCCGGCATCGCCGATCGGTTTCGCCGCGCGATCCAGAAGGGCAACATGACCGAGCAGGAGGCGGCGAGCATCATCACGCGCATCGAGCCGGTCGCCGCGCTCAACGGCGTCGCGCGCGCCGGCCTGGTGATCGAGGCGATCGTCGAGGCGGTCGAGCCGAAGCACGTGCTGTTCAAGGCGCTCGAAGGGCTCGTCGGCGAGGAGGCGGTGCTCGCCACCAACACCTCATCGCTCTCGGTGACGCAGCTGGGCTCGGTGCTGACGAAGCCCCAGCGCTTCCTCGGCCTCCACTTTTTCAATCCGGCGCCGATCATGGCGCTGGTCGAGGTCATCAGTGGCATTCAGACGCCAAAGGCGCTGGCCGATGAGGCGACGGGCCTGATGCGCGCTTGGGGCAAGGAGCCGGTGCAGTGCCGCTCGACGCCGGGCTTCATCGTGAACCGCATCGCGCGCCCCTATTATGGCGAGGCGGTGCGGTTGCTTGAGGAAGGCGTCGCCACGCCCGCCACCATCGATGCGCTGATGATGGAAGCCGGCGGTTTCAGGATCGGCCCGTTCGGGCTGATGGACCTGGTCGGGCTCGACGTCAATCTCGCGGCCAATACGGGCGTGTGGCAAGGCCTCGGCCAGGATCCGCGCTATGCGCCGACCGTGATCCAGCGCGAGATGGCGGCGAGCGGCAATCTCGGCCGCAAGACCGGGCGCGGCTATTACGACTATGAAGAGGGCGCGAAGCGGCCCGAGCCCGCGACCGCTGCGCCGGCCGCGCGGCCCGCCAAGGTCGCGCTGCGCGGCGAAGCCGGCGTGACCGCGCCGTTGATCGCGCGTGCGCGCGATGCGGGCGTCACGATCGACACCCTGGCCGGCCCGCCCGCACTCGTGATCGACGGCCACGCGCTCGCGCTGAGCGACGGCCGGCCGGCGGCGCTGCGCTATGCCGCCGACCTTGGCCGGCCCGCCGTGCTGTTCGACCATGCGCGCAACTTCGCGACCGCGACGCGCATCGCCATCGCGCCCGCGCCGCAAGCCGAGCCTGCCGCGCTCGGCGCCGCGATCGGTTTCTTCCAGGCGCTCGGCATCGCGGTCTCGGTGGTGGGCGACAGCGCCGGCCTCGTCGTGCTGCGCACGCTCGCCATGGCGGCGAATGAGGGCGTGGTCGCGCTCGAAGCCGGCGTGTGCGGCCCCTCGGATGTCGACCTCGCGATGGAGAAGGGCACCAACTGGCCCGAGGGCCCGCTCGCCTGGGGCGTGCGCGTCGGGCTCGACGTCGTGCTCGAGGCGATGGAGCACATGGCAGCGACCACGGGCTCGGACCGCTACCGGCCCTCGATGCTCTTGCGCCGCGCGGCCGTGCAAGGCGTCGGCCTCGACCGCGCGCTGGTCAGGTTTGCGTGAACAGGTTGTATCAGCCCTCAAGCGCCGGGCGCTCGCCCCACAATAAAAACGTCATGGCCCGGCTTGACCGGGCCATCCAGGGCTTGGGCGGAGCGCGCTGTTCTGTGGATGGTCCGGTCGTCGAAGCGACGCCGGGCCATGACTCAAATGGTGATTTGGAGTGCCGCGGTGCCGCTGGTGTTTGCGATCACATGCGACGCGGCGGCACGGGTGAGGCTCAACCGACCTCGTGGATGCCCTGCTTGGGCAGCGGCAGACGCGGGTTCTCGACCCCGTCCATGCGCATCTTCGCCCAGTCCTTGCACCAATCGGAGCAATAGAGCTTCGGGCCCTCCTTGGTCTCGGCCTTCAGGCCCTCGTCATAGATCAGCACGCCGCAATTGTCGCATTTGACGTACCGTTCGATGTAGTAGCCGTTGTCCGAGAAGCGCATGGCCGAACCCACTGTTTCCGTGTGCTGACTAGTGCTTAGCGCGAGCGGGCGGGTCGCGTCAACGGTCGCGGCGGGCGCACGCGGCTTTGATCCGGTCGTTAGGGCCGGACCTGCTAGATTTCGGCGTACAGAGCCCCTCAAACGCCTTCAAGGAGACAAATATGGCGGCCCAGGAAAACCGATTGGTGGTCGAGCACCGCGGGCGCATCGCGCGCCCGATCCAGGAGGTGCAGCGCCAGTTCGGCGACATGCATCACCACGCCAACAACCGGGTACACAAGGCGCTCGACATCAAGGTGATCGCGGATGACGGCACGACCTGCCGCTACACCTTCGATGTGCGCATCCTGGGGTTGCGCCAGCATGACGAGGTCGAGCTGACCCGGCGGAAGGACGGCAGCCTCTATGCCGAGACCGTGAGCGGCACCAATGTCGGCACAAGGAATACCGTCACCTTCAAGCCCGACGGCAAGGACGCCACGATCGTGCACTTCCAGCTCGATGCGCCGGTCTCCGGGTTCAAGCGGCTGATCAAGCCGCTGTTTGCCATGGGGGTCAGGCGCGAGGTGCGCAAGGCCTTCAAGGAGGACCGTCACGACCTTGAGGTCGTGGGTTATCCGAGGAAGGCCGAGGCGACGAAGGCGGCATAAGGGGGCCAACCCCTCCCCCGAAGACCGGGGGGAGGGGATTGGGGTGGGGTTTGACCCTTGGCGCGTCAGCGCCGGTTGCGCTTCGTTGCTGTCATCCCGGCCGCGAAGCGAGCCGGGAACCATCGCGCCGCAAATGCCAGCCTGTGTGGCCCTGGTTCCCGGGTCGCAAGCGTCGCAACCGGGCGCCTTCGGCGCTCGGGCTCCGCTAACGCCCGGGATGATGATCCGGTAGCGGCAACACCGACAAGTCCTCCCGTCATTCCTCGGTGGCGCGTTGGCCGACCGAGGAATCCATGGTGGGGTCAAAGTCGGCTGATCGACGGATTCTCCGGCCGCACACTCAATTGTCATCCCGGCCGCGAAGCGAGCCGGGATCCATCGCGGCACACGCTCGGTGTGAGCGGCCTAGCGTCTTTTCATTTCGTCATGGCCCGACTTGATGGTGTGGACGGCCCCGGCTCTACGGCATCGCAATGTGCCAATGTGGTCGTGGGTAATGACCGCATGATGAGGGAGCCGTCCACCATGGAAGTTTCGACGATTGGGC
>VGET01000116.1 GCA_016869195.1 Alphaproteobacteria bacterium
CATCCTCCTCATCTGATTTCTGAATGCCGGTTGCGCCGGCGCTGGCGCCAAACTTGGCACTCGTCCGGGGTGAGTGCTAGCAGCGATCTAGGGAGCCATGCAAGCGATTCAAGAGGGGCCGGTGCGTGGTTTGTTAGCCACCCCCGAGGGCCGGCTGCTAACACTTTGATAAGCAAAGCGGAATTTCTTGAGTCGTTAACGATTACGGCGCACAGTTTTCGGACGGGGGAAGGAGATCTGGTCCATGTCCGCGCTCGAACTCCAGCTCAAAGGCTACCGCCTCACCACCGCGGAGATCCTCTACCATCTGCCCGACCATGAGGGCCTGCTGCAGACCTTCGTCCGGCAGGACTATGATCTGGCGCCGCGCTTCCCGGTGCTGCAGAAATTCCTGACCTTCTGGCAGCACAATATCGAGGGCCGGCTGCATTCCGTCCGCCTCGCGCACGTGCCTCTGGTCCGACCGGCAGAATTCCGCCACGCGCAGGCGATGCAATATCTGCACTAGGCGGCGTCCGACATTGGTCGACGTTGGTAAGCACCGATTAGCCATACCGACCCTAGACTCCACCCGCTGGCGATCCTTTTCGGCGGGAGGAACGAATGCAGGTCATCGAGCGGTTGCTACCAGAACGCGAGGTTCAAGGCATTCTCGCGGCGCTGGCCGATGAGGAGTTTCAGGATGGCCGGCTGACCACCGCAAACGCCGCGCCGCTGCTCAAGAACAACCGCGAGATGCGCGCCGGTGCGACGCGCGAGCGCCTCGGCAAGATTGTGCTGCAGGCCCTGCAAACAAACCCGACCGTCCAGTCGACGGCGCTGCCTTCCCGCTACTCGTTCCCGAAGTTCAGCAAGTACGGGCCCGGCATGTACTACGACTTCCACACCGATGCCGGCATTTTGAATCTCGGCCTACCGAGTGCGCTTCGCACCGATCTCTCGTGCACCGTGTTTCTGAGCGATCCGGCAAGCTATGAGGGTGGCGAGCTCACCATCCGCGCCGCCGCGGGCACAAGCCAATGGAAACTGCCGTCGGGCTCGGCGCTACTCTATCGCACGTCGGATCTGCATCGTGTCGAGGCCGTGACCCAAGGCGTGCGCGCGGTCGCCGTGCTCTGGATTCAGAGCTACATCCGCGATGCCCACCAGCGCGACATCCTGGCGCGCCTCAACACGGTGTGTCAGACGCTGAGCCAGCGCAACGCCGACCGCACCGAGGCCGACCTCGTCTCCAACAGCATCCACGATTTGATCCGACTCTGGGCCGCCTGAGGCGAAGCGCGGGGTCGCATCGCTACAGCAGCACCTGCACTGAAGTCATGCCACTCGGCGCTTTGTCGCCGCATCCCCTCGGTCGTCATGGCCCGGCGGCGTCTTCGACGACCGGGCGATCCATGGTTAGGGCGGAGCGCGCCGATCGATGGATTCTCCGGTCGGTGCTGCCCACCGCCGGAGAATGACACCCCCGGGATCAGACGCCGCCTCTATTTCTGCGCCGCAAAGATGACGCCGGGGTTCATGATTCCCAAGGGATCGAGCGCGTTCTTGATCCGCCGCATCATGGCGATCTCGGCGGCGCTACGCGAGTGCCCGAGATAGTCGCGCTTCATGATGCCGATGCCGTGCTCGGCGCTGATGCTGCCGGCGAGCGCCGAGACCTGGCCATAGATCTCGTCGGACAGCTCCTTCTCGGCGGCATAGAACGCCTCGCGCGCGAGCATCTTGCCCTGCACCACGTTGACATGGACGTTGCCATCGCCGAGATGGCCATAGAGAAAAATCCTGAAGCCCGGAAAGCGCGACGCCAGCCGTTCGACGTCATCCAGGAACTTCGGAATCTCGCCCTGCGGCACGGTGACATCGAATTTGTGGGTCAGGCCGGTCTTGGTGATCGCCTCGGGCGGGCGCTCGCGATAGCCCCAGAGCTCGCGCGTCTGCGCCTCTGATTCCGCGACGATCGCGTCGGCGATGATTCCGTTCTGGGTCAGCGCCTCGAGCCGCTCGGCAAACTCCTCGCGCGCCACCGGGCCGGTGCCGGTCTCCTCCTCGATCACGGCATAGAGCGGATAGACCTTGTCGAACGGCTCGCGCACGGCGGGGTCGACCTCGCGCAGCAAATCGACCGCCGGGCGCACGACGAACTCGAGCGAGGACAGCCCGCGGAACGCGGCGCGGGCGGCCTGCAGCAGGTCGGGCAGTTGCTTGCGGTCGGTAAGCGCGAGCAGCGCGGTCTCGACCGAGGGCGGCTTCGGCACGATCTCGAACACCGCCCGTGTGATGATGCCGAGAATGCCCTCCGAGCCGACGAACAAATGCTTCAGGTCGAGCCCGGTGTTGTTCTTCTTGAGCTTGTTGAGGTTGCTGACGACCGTGCCGTCGGCCAGCACCGCCTCGATGCCGCGCAGGCTGTCGCGCACATGGCCATAGCGCAGCACGCGCAGGCCGCCCGCATTGGTCGCGATCATGCCGCCGATCTGGCACGAGCCGCGCCCGCCGAGATCGACCGGGAAGAACAGATGGTCCGCCGCCAGCGCATCGTTCAGCTGCTGCAGCACCACGCCGGCCTGGACCTGCACCGTGCCGGCCACCTTGTCGAGCGCCTCGATCCGGTTCATGCGCGAGAGCGAGATCACCACCTCGCCACCGCGCGGCACGCTGCCGCCGACCATGCCGGTATTGCCGCCCTGCGGCACCACCGGGATGCGGTGGCGCTGGCAGGCGGCCAGGAGCGCCGCGACCTCCTCGGTCGAGCGCGGGCGGGCGACCAGGCTCGGCTGCCCCGAGAACTTCCGGGTCCAGTCGGTGGCAAAGCCCGCGAAATCGGCCGGATCGTCCAGATAGAGCCCCGGCGCCGACACCTCCTGCCGCAAACTCTGAAGCGCGCTCTGCACCGCTCGAACCTCCTCATTCCAAAGCGGGCGGCAGTAGACAGGATTTCGCCGCCGCCGGTCAAACGAGTGGGCGCCGCACGCCGCCTTGGCAGAGCCGAAGGTGCCCCGTAAACTGCCCGGCCAACGTCGAGATACGGGGAGACGCAGCCATGGCGATCGACATCAACTGCGACATGGGCGAGGCCTTCGCCATCTATAAGTGCGGCGACGACGAAGGAATCATGCCCTTCATTACCTCGGCCAATGTCGCCTGCGGCTTCCACGCCTCCGACCCGAGCGTGATGCACGAGACGGTGCGCCTCGCCAAGAAGCACAAGGTCAGGGTCGGCGCGCACCCCTCCTTCCCCGACCGCCAGGGCTTCGGCCGGCGCGTGATGAAGATGTCGCGCGACGAGCTGACCGATTGCATCATCTATCAGGTCGGCGCGCTCAAGGCCTTCCTCGAGACCGAGGGCATGCCGCTCAACCATGTGAAGCCGCATGGCGCGCTCTATGGCGCGGCCTGGACCGATGAAGATGTGGCCACCGCCTGCGCCACCGCGGCCGCCGCCTTCAAGGTGCCGATGTACGGCACGACCGGCACGCTGCACGAGACGGTCTGGCCGAAATACACCAAGGTGCTGTGGGAGATCTTCGCCGACCTCGACTATGACGATCAGGGCCGCTGCATCATCACGCGCCACCACACGCCGGTGACGCCGGACCAGGCCGTGACCCAGATCATGCGCGTGGTGAAGGAAGGGAAGATCCGCTCGATCAACGGCAAGGATGTGCCGACCAAGGTCGACACGATCTGCGTGCATTCCGACACGCCGGGCGCGGTCGCCGTGGCCAAGGCGGTGCGCGATGCGCTCGGCCCCTATCTGGTGAAAAATTGACGCGGCCCGCGCGCACCCAGCTCACGTCATGAAAAAAGTCCTCATCGCCAATCGCGGCGAGATCGCTTGCCGCGTCATCCGAAGCTGCCGCGCGCTCGGGCTCAAGACCGTCGCGGTCTATTCCGAGGCCGACGCCACTTCGCTGCACGTCGCCTCGGCCGATGAAGCGGTCGCGATCGGCCCGCCCGCGGCCAAGGACAGCTACCTCGTCGCCGCCAAGATCATCGCCGCGGCCAGATCGACTGGGGCGGACGCGATCCACCCCGGCTATGGCTTTTTGTCCGAGAACGAGGACTTCGCGACCGAGGTGCTCGAGGCCGGCCTCAAATGGATCGGCCCCGGCCCCCGAACCATCGCCGACATGGGCGACAAGGAGCGCGCGCGCCGCCTGGCCCACGGCGCCGGCGTGCCGATCGTGCCCGGCTCCAACCGCTTCGGGCCCGGCGCGCTCGACGGCCTCGAAGACGCGGCCAAGTCGGTCGGGTTTCCGCTGCTGGTCAAGGCCTCGGCCGGCGGCGGCGGCATCGGCATGAAGCGCGTCGACAAGCTGGAGGACTTACGCGCGACCGTCGAATCAACCCAGACGCTTGCGACCAAGGCGTTCGGCGACGGCGCGGTCTATCTCGAACGGCTCGTGCTCCAGCCGCGCCATATCGAGATCCAGGTGTTCGGCTTCGGCGATGGCCGCGCGGTGCACGTCTATGAGCGCGAGTGCTCGATCCAGCGGCGCTTCCAGAAGGTGGTCGAGGAATCGCCCGCGCCCGGTTTGCCCGACGCGGTGCGCCGCGCCATGGGCGATGCCGCGGTCGCGCTCGCCCAACAGGAGCGCTATCGCGGCGCCGGCACGATCGAGTTCATCGTCGACCCCGCCGGTAATTTCTTCTTCCTCGAGATGAATACGCGCATTCAGGTCGAGCATCCCGTGACCGAGATGAACACCGGGCTCGATCTGGTCGGGCTGCAGATCAGGCTCGAGCGCGGCGATGATTTGAGCGCGGTGACGCAAGAGTCGATCAAGCCGCGCGGGCACGCCATCGAGTGCCGGCTCTACGCCGAGAACCCGGACAAGAACTTCATGCCCTCGCCCGGGCCGCTCACGGTGTTCGCGCTGCCGCCCCTGGGCGCCGACCTCAGGCTCGACACCGGCTTTCGCCAGGGCGACAAGGTGACGTTCTATTACGACCCGATGATCGCGAAGCTGGTGGCGCACGGACCCGATCGCAATGCCGCGATCGCGCGCATGCTGGGCGCGCTCGATGCGTTCAAGGTAGAGGGCATCACGACCAACCTCGCCTTCCTGCGCCGCGTGATCGACCATCCGGCCTTCCGCGCCGGACAGACGCACACCGGCTTCGTCGATTTGCACAAGGCCGACCTGATGAAGGCGGGCGCATGATCGGATTGATTTTCAACCATCATACCCGGGCCGCCGGTGCGTCAGCCCGGCGCGACCCGGGTATCCGGGCGAACAATAAGACTGGATTGCCGGGTCTTCGCCCGGCGATGACGCGGACAGTGCGTTGCGCGACAGAGCGTGAAGCGAGCGCGATGTACGATGGATGGCCCGGTCGTCGCAGACGCCGCCGGGCCATGACGACAAGAGAGAAAGCAGGCGGAGCACGTCTTCATGATCTATGACGAACCGAAGTTCATGCCAGGGGGCGATCGCTATGTGCTGATCGAGTTCGGCAGTGAGATGAACCTCGAGCTGAACTTCATCGCGCAAGGCCTGGCGAGCGCGATCACGGCCTCGAAGCTGAAGGGCGTGGTCGAGACCGCGCCCTGCTTCGCCTCGCTCCTCGTGCATTACGAGCCCAACACGATCCGCTACAGCGACATCGTGAAGGAACTGCACGCGATGGTCGGCCAGCTCGGCTCGCCCGAGAACATCGAGCTTGATAGCCGCCTCTTCTATATCGAGACGATGTATCTCGACCCCTGGACCAAGGCCTGCATCGAGGACTATTCGGCCAAGATCACGCCGAAGGAATATGACCCCGCCTTCGTCGCGCGCATCAACGGACTCGCCGATGAGCACCAGCTCGTGCGCGTGCACTCCGGCACCGAGTATTGGGTCGCTTCGCTCGGCTTCTGGCCGGGCCTGCCCTTCCTTATGCCGCTCGACCCGCGCGCCATGATCACCTGCCCGAAATACAATCCGCCGCGCACCTGGACGCCGCAGGGCACCGTCGGCATGGGCGGCTCGGCCTCGGCGATCTATCCCGTGGCGACGCCCGGCGGCTATCAGCTGTTCGGCCGCACGCCGGTGCCGATCTGGGACTATGAGCGGCGCTTCAAGGCGGCGTTCGGCGATTCGATCGTGCTGTTCCGACCCGGCGATCGGCTCAAGTTCGTCACCATCGGGCGCGAGCAATATGCCGACGTCGAAGCCCGCGTGAAGGACGCCAGCTACATCCACAATGTGGTCGGTTATCAGCGCTTCTCGGTCAAGAACTACAAGGCCTGGATCGCATCGCTCGACCGCACCGAGCGGTTCTAGGAGAACGCTCATGCTCGAAATTCTGAAGCCCGGCCTCGAAACCTCGATCCAGGATTATCCCGGCCGCATCGGCTATTGGAACCAGGGCTTCCCGCCCTCCGGCCCGATGGATTCCTGGTCGTTCCGCATGGCCAATCTGCTGGTTGGCAATCTCGGCGGCGCGCCCGGGCTCGAGGCGCAATATATGGGCCCGACCATCAAGCTCGGCGCCGACACGGTGATCGCGGTGACCGGCGCCGACATGCGCCCGAAGCTCGATGACAAGCCGATCCCGCTCTGGGAAAGCGTCGCGGTGAAGGCGGGGCAGACGCTGACGCTCGGCCCCGCGGTCTCGGGCGCGCGCACCTATCTCGCGGTCGCCGGCGGCGTCGATGCGCCCGACATGCTGGGCTCGGTTTCGACGTTTCATAAAGCAGGCGTCGGCGGGCTTGACGGCCACGCGGTGAAGGCCGGGCAGACTCTGCCGGTCAAGAGTGCCAAGGGCACGGCCGGTCGCAAGGTGAAGGCGGACAAGCGCCCAACCTTCCCGAGCGACAAGCATTGGACGGTCGAGGCGGTGCGCGGGCCGAATGACGATTGGATCGACGAGGCCGGCCACAAGCAATTCCTGAGCTTTGCGTGGAAGCTTTCGGCGCGCAGCGACCGCACCGGCTACCGGCTCGAAGGCCCGGATTGGACCTTCACGCCCAAGGCCACCAACAAGGCGCCCGAGCACGGCTCGTTCCCGTCCAACATCATCGACCAGGGCTATCCCTTGGGCGCGGTCAATCTGGGCGGGCAGACGCCGATCATCCTCGTCAACGACGGCCCGAGCATGGGCGGTTTCATCTGCCCGTGGACTGTGCCCTCGGCCGCCTTCTGGAAGCTCGGCCAGGCCAAGCCGAACGAGTTTCTGCATTTCAAGGAGCTCTCCGTCGACGAGGCGCAGGACCTCAGGCGCAAGCTCGACGCGACCTGCACGCTCGACAGCATCGAATGAAATGGGCTCAAGGCAAGTGGCGCTCGTTCAATGAAGATCGTCAATCCGGACGCTAACCAAGCCCGAGGACCACAGGTCCTCGGGTGCGAGGCTTGCGATCCGGAATCCATGATTCCGCCGCTCGTGCCTGCGTCGCAATGGATTCCCGTTTTCGCGGGAATGACGGTGCGGATTGGGTCCGCGGCCAACAATCAATAGTCCTCGACGCAAAAAAAGGAGTTCTCGGTTATGGCTGAACAGGTGATGACCCAGGCGCCCGGCAATGTCTGGAAGGTGCTGGTCAAGGAAGGCGATCAGGTAAAGGCGGGCGATGTGCTTTTCATCCTCGAGGTGATGAAGACCGAGGTGCCCCACGCCGCCGAGGGCGCCGGTAAGGTCGCCAAGTTGCATGTTAAGGAGGAAGACGCGGTCGATGTCGGCCAGCTCGCGGTCGAGATCGCGTAACGCATGAAACGTGTCCCCGGCTTCTGCGCGCTGTGCCGCTCGCGCTGCGGCGCCATCGGCGTGGTCGACGGGGACAGGCTGGTCGCGCTCGAGCCCGACCCCTCGCATCCAACCGGCGCTGCGCTTTGCGCCAAGGGACGTGCTGCGCCCGAGCTGGTCCACCATGAGGATCGTCTGCTCCATCCGCTGAGGCGCACGGCGCCAAAGGGCGTCGCCGACCCCGGCTGGGTGCGCATCGGTTGGGACGAAGCCCTCGATACGGTGGCGACGCGCCTCAAAGCGGTGATCGCGCGCCACGGGCCGGAGGCGGTGGCCTATGCGATGGCGACGCCAAGCGGCACCGCGCTCTCGGATACCCAGCCCTGGATCGAGCGCCTGATGAACGCGCTCGGCACGCCGAACAATTGCTACAGCTCCGAGCTCTGCAATTGGCACAAGGATCACGCGCACGCTTTCACTTATGGCTGCGCGGTGCCGACGCCGGATCACGCCCAGGCCGGGGTGATCATGCTCTGGGGCTTCAACCCCTCGACCGCCTGGTTGGCGCAGGCGGTGCTTGTCGCGGAAGCGAAGGCAAAGGGCGCGGCGCTCGTGGTCGTGGACCCGCGCCGTGCCGGCCTCGCCAACAAGGCAGACCTCTGGCTCCGCGTGCGCCCCGGCACCGATGGCGCGCTCGCGCTCGGCGTCGCGCACCAGATGATCGCAAACGGCTGGTATGACGCGGCCTTCGTTAGGCGCTGGAGCAACGGCCCGTTGCTCGTGCGCGGCGACACCGGCGCGCTTCTGCGTGCGCGCGACCTGGGGAACAGCACGAATGAGCCGCGGTACGTCGCGTGGGATGCGACCACGAAGACGCCCGCGCTCTACAACCCCGCAACGCGCCGCTACGAGGGCGAGCCGAGCCGCCTTGCGCTGTTCGATCGGTTGAACGTCACGATCGATGGCCGCACGGTCGAGTGCCGCCCCGCCTTCGCGCTCTATGCCGAGCGCTGCGCGGCCTATGGGCCATCACACATCGAAGCGGTAACGGGCGTTTCCGCCGATCAGGTGACGCAGCTCGCGCGACTGCTCTTCGAGCGCCGGCCCCTCGCCTATTATCTCTGGACCGGCGTCGGTCAGCACACCAACGCGACGCAGACCGACCGCGCGATCGCGCTGCTCGCCATGCTGACCGGCAGCTTCGACGCGCCCGGCGGCAATGTGCGGTTCGCGAAGTTCCCGGTCGCCGACATTTCCGGCCGCGATCTTCTCGCCCCCGCACAGATGCCGAAGACCTTGGGTCGCGACGCGCGCCCCCTCGGTCCGCCGGCCGATGGCTGGATCACCTCGCTCGATCTCTATCGTGCGATGCTGGAGCACAAGCCCTATCGCGTCGCCGCGCTCATGGGCTTCGGCGCCAACCTCCTGCTCTCGCACCCTGAGGCAGACCACGGCGCGAAGGCGCTCGACGCGCTTGAGTTCTATGTTCACAGCGACCTGTTCCTGAACGAGAGCGCGCGCCATGCCGACATCGTGCTGCCGATCGCGAGCACGTTCGAGCGCGAGGGCCTGCGCTGTGGCTTCGAGCTGAACGAAGAGTCCGAGCGCCTCGTGCAGCTTCGCCCCGCGTTCGTGCCTCCACGTGGCGAGTCAAAGCCCGACATCTGGGTCGTGTTCGAGCTGGCGAAGCGGCTCGGCCTCGGCGACCGGTTCTGGCATGGCGACATCGACGCGTCCTACCGCGCGATGCTCGCGCCGATCGGCGTCACGCTCGAGCAACTGCGGGCAGAGCCGCGGGGCATCCGCGTGCCGCTCGAAACCAAGCATCGGAAGTACGAAAGCACGGGCTTCCAAACACCGAGCGGGCTGATCGAGGTGTTCGCCGAGCGGCTCGCCGAGCGCGGCTACGATCCCCTGCCCGCGCACAAGGCGCCGGCGCTCAGCCCCGAGGCGGTGCCGGATATCGCGTCGCGTTTTCCGCTGCGCCTGAGCTGCGCCAAGACGCCGACCTTCTGCCACAGCCAGCACCGCAATCTGCCGAGCCTGCGCGCGAAAGAGCCCGACCCGACAATCGATATGCATCCCGAGACCGCTTCGACGCGCGGCCTCAAGGAGGGCGATTGGGCGCGCATCACGACACCCTCCGGTCAGGCGAGCGCGCGCGTCAGCCTCCGTCGCGAGCTCGAGCCCGGCGTCGTCATCGGCCGTCATGGCTGGTGGCGGGGCCTCACGGCCGGCGACGGCAATTACAACGGGCTGATCAGCCACGCCGCGATCGACCCGATCAGTGGCGCACCCGGCATGCGCTCCTCGCTCTGCCAGGTCGAGGCGCTGGGATAGCGGTCGCGCCTACTGGACCTTGCCGAGATCGAGGCCGTCTTCCTCAGCCTCGATGCCATCGCCACCGGCCTGAGGCGAGATCTCATTGGATGATAGATCAACGCCCAGCAGCTTGCCGGCGTGGAAATCGTCAACCGTCTGCTTCAAGGCCGCGTCGTTCTTCAGAAGCTCCTGCCAGGTGCTCGGCTTCCAGGCCTTCACCGCCTGATCGGCCTGCGCGACTGGGCCGCCATCGGTCACCATCAGTGAGGATTGGTATTATACCAATCCGCGTTGAGGCTGAC
>VGET01000117.1 GCA_016869195.1 Alphaproteobacteria bacterium
CTAGGCGGTTGAAAGCAAGTGAATTGTCCGCGACGATCGGCCATGGCAGCCTCGGTACTGTTCATGCCATTGTGCGTTCCGGTGGCGGCCGGCGCGCAGAGTGCGCATATGTGGTAGGCTCGTGATCAGTCTGGGGCAGGAGACGGTTGGTGTTCGGGTTTGGCTTCTTGAGCGCCTGCGACGGCGGCGCAATTGGCAACGATGGCAGGCAAGGTTAAGACGCCCAAGCGCAAGCGGCCACCGAAGAAGCTGCCGTTCTGGACCCGCTTCAAACGGCTGCTCCGCTATCGCTTGATCATCCCGATCCGGCGCAGCTATCACGCGCCGCCCTTTGCCGCGCGTGGCGTCGCGATCGGGCTGTTCTGGGGCTTGGCGCCGTTGGTCGGCCTGCAGATCGTGCTCGTGCTCGGCACCTGGTTCGTGCTGAAGGCGTTCCCGAAGCTCAGTTTCAGCCTGGTGCTCGGCATCGCGTGGACCTGGATCTCGAACGCGTTCACCACCATCCCGATGCTCTATGTCTATTACGTCACCGGGCAGGTTTTGTTCGGCCAGTGGGATCGCATCTCGGGCTATGAAGCCTTCACCGACCTGGTCACGCCGATCGTGGAGGCGGAGTTCTCGCGGATCCTCGACGTGCTCTATGAGGTTGCGGTCAAGGAGCTCGGCGTCTCGATCCTGGTCGGAAGCCTGCCCTGGATGTTCGGCTGCGCCTGGGGCGGCTATTGGCTGGCCATGCGGGTGGCACGGCGCTATCGCGAGCGGCGGCTGGCCAAGCTGCGCGAGCGCGCCGCGGCCCTCGCTTCGATGCGCGCGCCCTCACCCGTGTGAGTTCGCGCGCCGCCGGCGCAAGACGATCAACGCATAGCCCAGCACCAGCATGATCGTCGCGCCGATCACGATGAGCGCGCCCATGGTCGGCACCAGCGGCGTGTAGCCCGCGACCATGCGGGTATAGAGCCATTCAGGCACGGTGCTGTCGGCGCCGGTGGTGAAGAACGAGAGCGGGAAATTGCCCCACGACAGGAGGAAGGCGAACAGCGCGCCCGAGACCAGGCCGGGCGCAAGCGCCGGCAGCGTGACCTCGCGCAGGACCTGAAGCCGGGTCGCGCCCAAGTCGAACGCCGCTTCCTCCTGCGCGGCGTCATAGCCATAGACCTGGATCGAGACCACCAGCGTCACGATCGGCGCGATCCAGACGAGATGCGCGAACACCGCGCTCTGCCAGCTCGGCAGCACGCCCAGGAACGTCAACCAGATCAGCAGCGCCAGGCCGAGCACGGCCTGAGGAAAGAAGATCGGCAACAGAAGCAGGCGCTGGAACAATTTTCGCCCGCGCCAGTTGAAGCGCGCGAAGGCGAGCGCGCCGAACAGCGCGAGCACGACCGAGATCGCGGTGACCACGCCCGCGACCTTAAGCGAGACCAGCATCAACTCCTGGGTTTGCAGCGAGGAGAAGGCCTTGCCGTACCAGTCGAGCGTGAAATCGGAGAACGGGAAGCTGAAATAGCGCGCCTTGTGGAAGGAGACGAGGAAGACGCACACGATCGGGATGTAGAGGAACGCCACGACACAGGCGGTCCAGGCGATGATCAGCCGACGCGTGAGCGGTTTCGCGACGACGACCATGACTAGCTCGCCCCCCGACGCCCCATCGCAACCCACCCGCACGGCCGGTTCGCGGCACCCCCCACCCATCCCTCCCCCTCAAGGGGGGAGGGGCAGGACAAGAAGCAACGTGCAAGATCGGCACGGATGCGGCGCGCATGAACTCTGATGAAGCGGCCTGAACCGTCGTTGAGTGGGCAGGCGCCTCTTCTTTCCCCCTCCCCCTCGACGGGGGAGGGTTGGGGTGGGGGTGAATGCGTCGGGGCCGACCCGTGTGGCGTTGTCAGGTTGTGCATCGATGCGTCCCTACCGGCGCTTCAGGATGGCGTCGAGATCAAGCTTGCGCAGCACGAGCAGCACAAGGCCGCCCGCGAGCACGAGCAGCAGCATCGAGAGCGCCGAGCCGAGCGGCCAGTTCTGGCCGAAGGTGAAAGCGGATTCGATATCGGCCGCGATCATGATCACCTTGGAACCGCCGAGCACCTTCGATTCCGTCAGGGCGCCGAGCGAGAGCACGAAGGTGAGGAGCCCGCCGATCACGAGCCCCGGCATGGCGAGCGGCAATTCGATCTCGCGCATGATCTGCCAGCGGCTGGCGCCGAGGTCGGACGCGGCCTCGACCACGTCGCGCTGCACCATCGAGAGGCCGAGCACCATCGGAAACAGCATGAAAGGCAGATAGACATAGCAGAGGCCCATCAGGGTCGCCGTGTTGCTGTAGAGCATGTCGGCGAGCTCGAGCCCGAACACCGCCTTGGCCGCGCCCGCGAGCACACCGCCGCCTTTCAGCAGGAACAGCACCCAGCCGAACAGGCGCACATTTTCCGACACGAACAGCGGCAACACGAGGATCAAGGTCAGCAGCCCGGCATAGCGCCCGAACAGCTTGGCGAGCCCGAGCGCGACCGGATAGCAAACGAGCGCCAGCACGACGACCGTGCCGGCGGCGAAGGCGAAGGAGCGCAGCAACGACAGATAGAAGCTCTGCTCGACCACCGTCTGGTAGTTCTCGATGGTCGGCGCGCCATCGAGCGTGAAGCTGCGCGGCGGCATGAAGCTGAAGATCGCGACAAGCACGAGCGGCCCGATGAAGCCGATCGCAAGCAGAATTAGGATCGGCACAGCGGCGTGCAGCCCGGGCTGGCGCAGCCAGGCGAAAGCCGGGCGGATGAGCAAGCGCGCGATCATCAGTCGGGCACGATGATGGAATCCGCCGCGTTCCAGCCGACGGTGACCGTCGTGCCCGGCGCGGCCGCGGCCCGCTGCTCGCGCAGTCGTTCGACCACGAACATGCGCGCGCCAATCTTCACGTGATATTGCACGCGCGAGCCGAGCGCGTATTCATTGTAGAGCTCGCCCTCCAGCACGTTGTCCGCGGTCTCGCCGGAGCCGAGAAAGCGCAGCGCCTCCGGCCTGATGACAAGATGCCCGCGGGTCGCGCCATCAGGCAATTTTGGCCCTTTGAGCGCGCGCGCGACCTCCCTGGCGTGGAGGGCGCCGTCCCCGCCCTGCTCCACCTCGAGCACATTGACCTCGCCCATGAACTCCGAAACGAACTTGTTGAGCGGGCGGGTGTAGATCTCGTCCGGCGTGCCGATCTGGATCAATCGGCCCTGGCGCATGATGCCGATGCGATCGCTCATCACCATCGCCTCTTCGAGCGAATGGGTGATGTAGACGAAGGTCTTCCCGGTCTCGCGATGCAGGTCCTTGAGCTCGACCTCGAGCTGCTTCCTCAGGCGATAGTCGATCGCCGAGAGTGGCTCATCGAAGAACAAGATGGCCGGGTCGGACGCCAGCGCACGGGCGAGCGCGACGCGCTGGCGCTCGCCGCCCGAGATGCGGGTGACCGGGCGGGAATAATAGTCGTGCGGCAGCCGCAGCATGGTCATGAGATCGTGCGCCCGCGCGCGCCGCGTCGCCTGCGCGATACCCCGCATCTTCAGCGCGAACTCGATGTTCTGGCCGACCGTCTTGTGCTGGAACAGCGCGAGCGACTGGAACACCATCGCGGTAGGACGCCGATTGGCCGGCACCTCGTTGACCCGCTCGCCGCGCAGCAGGATGTCGCCGGCGCTCGGCTTCTCAAGACCGGCCAACATGCGCAGCAAGGTCGTCTTGCCGCTGCCCGACGGCCCGACGATCGTGAAGAATTCGCCGTCGCGGATGTCGAGGTCGACGGCATCGACCGCGCGGATCGGGCCGAAGGTCTTCGTCACGCCGGCGAGACGCAGGATCGGCGGTGCCGCGTCCTCGGTTTGGTCCGCTGTCATGCCGTGACCGCCGCGCCAATTCTATTCGTCATGGCCCGGCTTGACCGGGCCATCCAGAGAGATGGCACGGTTCAAGCCCTGGGCTCTGGATCCCCCGGTCGAGCCGGGGGATGACGATTTGGGATGGTGCGAACGGGTTGCCTCACCAACCCCCACCCTCACCGCTCGCGCTTGGCGGCGTTGAGGATTTCGATCATGCGCGGATAATCGGGATTGATGTCGTACTCGTAGGAGCGCTCAAGCTCCCACTCGAGGCTGTCCCACTGGATGGCGTCGAGCTCCTCCTTGGAGAACTTGGCCTGCACGTCCGCATTGCCCATCTGCGCGACCGGGTTGTAGGTGCCTTCCGCGAACGCCACCACCTTGGCCACGTCCGGCCGCTGGACATATTCGAGGAAGTCATAGGCGAGCGGCGAGCCGTCCGGATTGTTGATCACCGAGGTGACCTCGATCCACACGATGCCGCCCTTGCCGTCCATCGGTCCGCGTTTGGGCGTGATGCCGCGGATGTTGGTCTTGCCGTCGAAGCGCGCGGGCGAGGCCGTGTAGGTGCCGCCTGTGCAGTAGAAGTCGATCTCGCCATTGATCAGCGCGAGATTCATCTGTACCGGATCGCCGCCGAGCAGCTTGGCGTTCTTGACCCATTTGCGCGCGACCTTTTCGAACGCCTGGATCTCCTCCTCGGTGTGCGCGCGGAACGGGTGCACGCCCGCGCCGATGCACATGTGATAGACGTTCCAGTCATCGAAGGTGAGGATGCCGTACTTGCCGGCATGCTTGTCGTCATTGAACAGGTCGAAGCCCTGGTCCTCGGCCAATTCGCGCGAGATCTTGTCGGTGTTGACCACAAAGGAGAATGGTCCGAAGCGCTGGCACATGCCGAGCAGGCTCTGGCCGTCATCGCTCATCGCCCATCTGTAGGGCGGCTTGAAGCTCGGCATCATCTTGCTGAAATACGGCTCGAAGCGGCCGCGATCGAGCTCCTTGATCAGCTTCTCCGGCCACAGCACCTTGCGCGCCCAAGGATTGTTGAGATTGATCAGGTCGAAGACCTTGGATTCCCCGGCCCGCACGCGGTTGACCGCCTCGGGGTCCGAGGTCTGGGTCTCGGCCTTCACATTGGCGTCGAACTCCTTGCGGAACGGATCGAGCACGGCATCCGAGTTGTAGCCCTCCCAACAGAAGATATTGAGCTCCTTCTCACGTGCGGCGCGGGCACCGCGCGGCAGAAGCGAGCCGGCGGCAAGGCCGCCCGCGGCGGCGCCGGTCATGCGCATGAACTGACGGCGGGACAGATTCCATCTCATCGCTCAGCCTCCCATCCTGTTCGCTAGCGGCCCGACCACCCCGGGCTCTTATGGCGGAATTATGGCGAAGCCCATCCGGTCAGGCCAGCGCGAATCGCCCAAATCCGCGGTTCACCGTTAACCACTGCTCGGCAATAATAGAGCCTGTCTGAGCGAGTCGGATCGGTCCGGCCCGCGGCCCAACAGCATGAAGCGAGAACCTCATGCGCCATGCGCTTCTTGCCAGCCTGATCGTCCCACTCTCCAGCCTCGTGCTCGCCGTCGGTCCGGTTGCCGCCGATGATGAGGTCGAGTTGAAGCGCATTCACAGCGCGATCACCGAGGCGATTGCCGAGCCGATCGGTGGCCTCGGCGGCGCCAAGATCGAACTGGCCAATCCGGTGAGCGCGGTCTGGCGCGACGGACGCGTCATCGTCAGCATCAAGGGCGCGAAGCTGTTGACGCCGGTTGACGCCCAGATCGGCATTGGCGATGTCGAGATCGCGGTGGTGCCCAAGGGCGACGGGCTCTACGACTTTGATGTCATGATGCCGAAGTCGTTCCCGGTCATTGGCGATAGCCCGGCCGACAAGGGCACCATCACCCTGTCCAACTATAAATTGAAGGGCACCTGGTCACGCGAGGTCGAGAGCATCGTCAATCTCGATGCCATGCTCGACGATCTCGTGATCACCAACGAGCCGACCAGGCCGAGCGAGCAGTTCAGGGTCTCGATCGACGATGCGGTGGCGAATTCAAACTACACCAAGGGCGGCGACGGCCTGTGGAGCGGCACGGTCAACGGCAAGGTCGGCGCCGTCTCGGTCATGGCGCCCGAGGGCGAGGGCGACCTGCACCTCGGCGGCATGGAGGCGAGCGCAGTCACCCAGGGCTCAGACTGGACGGCGCTCGCCAAGGCAATGAACCGGATGGAAGAGGTGATGAAGCCCGGCGCGCCGCCGATGACGGATGCGCTGCGCCAGGAGCTCGCCGCGCTCTTCGGCGGCATCAACTGGGGCGACAATGAGGGTACGTTCTCGGTGAAGGGCATCGCCTTCACGCAGGGCGGCCACAAGCTCTTCTCGCTCGACGACACGACGTGGAAGTTCCTCTTCAAGGCGGCCCAGGAGGCCGGCACGCTTGGGCTCCGCCTGTCCTTCGATGGCATCAAGATCGAGGAGCAGTTTCTGCCGCCGAACCTGACGCCGACCAAGGGCGCGCTCGACATTACGCTTGAGAAATTCCCGGTGCGGCAGTTCTTTGCCTCGATGTTCATGCAGGCGACCGAGAGCGGCGCCTATGCCCCGGCGATCGAGCCGCCGCCGGCCCCGCCGCCGGCCGAGAGCGTGCCACCGTCGCCCGAGACCGTGGAACCCTCGGCCGGCAACCCCGCTGCGCCGCGCGAGCCGACGCAGGTGGCCGAGGCCGATACGGCGCCGAGCGCGAGCGAGATGATCGGCGCGGACGCCAATGCCTCCGAGCCTTCGCCGCCCTCGGATGCGCCGCCGGCCGAACCGCCGCCGATGGCATCCGAACCGCCGATGATGGGGCCGTTCCGTGCGGATGACCCGTTCCTCCAGAAGATTTTCGAGATGGCTTCGGTTTTCGTGCTGAACGAGTTCTCGGTCGGCGCGGCGAGCGCCGGCATCTCGGCCGACGGCCGGCTTATGGTAGACCCCGAAGCGGAGGCGATGGGCACGGGCAAGCTGCAGGCCAAGCTTCGCGGCATCGACGCGGTCCTCGAGTTTGTCAACCAGATGGCCTCGGGCGGCGATGAGGACATGAAGGGCCTCGGCGCCTTCCTGATCTTCCTGAAGGGCCTCGGCCGTGCCGAGAACGTGGGCGGCGAGACGGTCTATGTCTACGACATCGACGTGCCAAAGCAGGGGGCGCCGACGGTCAATGGCACCTCGCTCGACAATATGGATTTCGACTGATCGGGCGGTGAGCGCGCTTCGCCTCAGCGCTTTCTCTATGCGCGGCGCACTCGCAAGGGTGCGCCGCGTTGTCCTTTCGGGCGTCGCGCTGCCGTTGACGCTGGCGCTATCGGCCTGCCTGTTCGAGACCGCGAAGCCCGTGTTCGGCCCGAACGACGTCGTGGCGCCCGCAGGCCTGGCCGAGACCTACCGCGTTGACCCGCCTGCGTCGGCGGGTGATGCGCCGACACCGCTCTACTTCGCGTTGAAGCCCGCCTCCAACAGCAGCTACACGGCGACGCTCTATGCCTTCGAAGGGGATGAAGGCCAGAAGTCGTGGCAGAATGAAACCTATGTCATGCGCTTCGTTGTGCTCGATAACCATTGGTACGTCTGGGAGCTTGCGAGCCGGGAGGTCGATGGTGGCGCCGCGCGCTGGTATGGCTTCGTCGAATTGAGTGAGACTGGCTGCCGCTGGGTTGATTCGTTCAGCAATGAAGCCGAGGACAAGATAAAGGAGATCGCGGCCGCGCAGGGCCTCGATCTCAGGGTCAGCATGGGCCCGCCCCGGGTCGAGGGCCAGCTGACCGCCGAGACCCTCAAGGCGTTCTTCCAGGCGGTGGTGGCCGGCCATGGAGAAGGCGCCGCAACCGGCACCTGCGCGCCGAGCGACCTGCCGGACGATCTCAAGGCCGCGCTCGGCCAAGGCTGAACCGTCACGGGAGCAAGACCATGAAAAACGTGCTCGCGGTGGCTGATGGGGGGCCGACACTCGATGCGACCATCACGGCCGCGCTCTATCTCGCCAGCCTGCTGGATGGCGAGCTCGACGTGCTGCATGTGCGCGATGCCGCATCGCTCGTGAGCAAGCTCGCGGTTTCTGCCCCGCCCAAGGGCCGAGACCCGATTGTGATCGAGGACAGCCAATCGACCGTGGCCGAGCGCGCGGCACGCGCGCACCGCGCCTTCGACACGGTGGCGAAGCAGATGCCGCGCGCCGTGTTCATCGACCGCGACGGCAATGAGGCGGCGGTCGTGGTCGAACTCGGCCGGGTCTCCGATGTGCTGGTGGTGGGTCGGCCCGGCGTCGATGAGCGCAAGCCAGAGCCCGCCTATGTCGGCGCCGCCATCTACGAGTCCGCGCGACCGATCATGGTGGTGCCGCCGAGCTGGCGGCCGGGCGAGTTCAGGCGTGCGCTGATCGCCTGGAACGGCAGCGCCCAGGCCGCCCGCGCGCTCGGCTATGCCATCCCCGTGCTTCGGCGCGTGCCGAACGTCACGGTGCTGAGTGTCGGCGCGGAAGAGTCGCGCGAGCCGACCGAGCCGGCGCTCCGCTATCTCGCGCGCCATGGCATCGAAGCGGGCTCCGCCACCTTCGACGCCGGCACCGGCTCCGCACGCGAGCGCGGCCGCACGCTCCTCCACCATGTCGGCGCGCTCGGCGCCGACCTCATGGTGATGGGTGCCTATGGCGAGGGCGGCGTGCTGAGCTTCCTTGGCCTTGGCGGCGCGACCGGCAAGATCATCACGGCGAGCAAGGTGCCGGTGCTGATGGCGCGCTAATGTCTAAGCTCAATGATCGTGACCGATCATCGAGCTGCCCTCAGGCGCCGGGCGCTCGCTCCGCTCGCTTGGCTTCCGCCGAATAAGCGGCGTCGTGTGCCCCGGCGCGCGCCAGAGCGCGCAACGCATTCGCGCCGGCCGAGGTGCAATGATCGAGGCTCACCACGCCTCGGTACATCACTCAGGCTCTCGCCTTTGAAACGGATGGGTCGAGCATGCTCCTGAAGGACAAAGTGGCGATCGTGACCGGCGCAAGCACCGGTCTCGGCAAGGCCGCTGCCATCGCGATGGCGCGCGAAGGCGCGGCGGTGATGCTGGCCGGTCTGAACACCGAGGCCGGCGAGGCTGTGCGCGAGGAGATTCGCCATGCCGGCGGCCGCGCGGTGTTTGAGCATGTCGATGTCGCCGAGCCCGAGGCGGTCGAGCGCATGGTCGCCCGCACCGTCGAGGCCTTCGGGCGGCTCGACCTCGCCTATAACAACGCCGGCATCGAGAGCCCGAGCTGTGCCACGCAGGAGCTCGACATCGACAAGGTCAAGCGTGCCTACGACATCAACGTGCACGGCGTGCTGCTCTCGATGAAATACGAGATCCCGCACATGCTGAAGGCGGGCGGCGGCGCCATCGTCAACGCGACATCGATCTGGGGCATCGACGCCTCGCCCGGGCGCGCCATCTACGTGTCAGCGAAACACGCCGTCAGCGGCCTGACCAAGACCGCGGCCCTTGAGCTGGCGGACAAGAACATCCGCGTCAACGCCGTGGCGCCCGGGCCGATCCTCACCCCCATGCTGCTGCGCGACTGGAAGGGTCAGGTCGACAAGGCAGCCGCGATCATCCCGATGGGCCGGGTCGGCCGCGCGGAGGAAGTGGCGGACGCGGTGGTGTGGCTCTGCTCGGAACGCGCGAGCTTCATCACCGGCATCATCCTGCCGATCGATGGCGGCGTCGCCGCGCGGATGGGCTGAGTCGGCGTCAGCGGCGGCCAACGCGGTCGGACCGACCGAGCGTGCCGTGCGCCATCTGGCTCAACAGATGCTCGACGTCGGCGGGGCATGCCTCGTCATAGTCGCGCATGACGCGATCGAGAATGGCTTTGCCATAGTCCGGCGTATCGGTCGGCCGCCCGGCCGCGACCGTCTCGCCATGGACCGCAAGCGCCGCGCGAAACGCCCGGAAATATTCGGGCGGCAGGCGCGCGCCCTCATAGAGTGTGCGCAGGTGCGCCAAGCGGCCACTCGAGAGGAACGCATGCGCGTCCGCGGCCGACACACCGGCGCGCATCGCCATGGCGGCCTCGAAGAAATCGATATCGCCCTTGAACAGCGCGCGCATCAGCAGCGTCGGCGTCAGTCGCCCGCCCTTCTGCAGGCTCTTCGCGAGCACGCCCGGGTCGAATTCTTCGCGCGGTGCCCGCGTGTCCTCGATCAGCGTGCGCTCGCCGGCGAGGCCAACGAGCTCGACGGCAAGGCCGGCCGGCAGAGCATGTCGCTGAATCAGCCGATCGCGCAGCGCGTCCGACACCAATTGGATCAGCCGTTCGATCACGCCAAGCGGCAAGGCCTGGCGCTCGACGATCAGGCCCTTCACGCCATCGTCGCGGCCGAAATCATCCATGATCCTGCGATACGCCGC
>VGET01000118.1 GCA_016869195.1 Alphaproteobacteria bacterium
AACGCAGGCGATCGTCCATGACCGAACTCTCTTTCCACGGCATCCTCACCTCCCCCAGGCAATTGCCTGGGCGAGGTGTTACCCATGTGTCCGGAACAAAACGTCACCTATGTCTCAGAACGCTCACCCGCCAATCCCACAGCCTGAAGCCCCCCGCATGGCTTTATCCGACTCGGTTGCCGGCTTCCGGTGAGGCCGCACGCCGCAGCCGCGGCCAGAGCGGGTCGACCGCCAGCATGCCAACGGCCATCGCCACGACAAAGATGAGCGAGCGGCCGGAGCCGAGGCCGAGCGAGGCCATGGCCGGCCCGGGGCAGAACCCGACAAGGCCCCAGCCGACGCCAAACAGCGCGCTGCCCGCGATCAGCCGTGCATCGAGCGGCCATTTCCTCGGAACCGCAACGGAGCGCCCGCCAAGGTCTCGCCCTCGGCGTTCGACCCAGTAGAAAGCGGGCAGTGCCACAAGCACGGCACTCGCCATCACGAGCGATAGGCTGGGATCCCAGCTCCCGCCCAGATTCAAGAATCCCAATACCTTGGCCGGATCGATCATGCGCGAGACGGTGAGCCCGAGGCCGAAGATGAGGCCCGCACTCAGGGCGATCACGAGCGCCATCTCAGCCCCCTGCTACGCCATGGACGAGGGACGCGACCAGGAGCCCAAGCGCGAGGAACACGCCGGTCGCGGCCATCGAGCGCGGCGACAGGCGCGCTGAACCGCACACGCCGTGCCCGCTCGTGCAGCCGCCGCCGAGGCGTGTGCCGACCCCGACGAGCAGGCCCCCCCCGATCAACAAGCCGGTTGACGCATCGAGCGTGATCGGCGCCACGCCGCCGCCGAGCGCGTTGTATAGGGCCGGCATGCCGATCAATCCGGCGAGAAACGCCAGCCGCCACGCCCCATCGCTCGTCGAGCGAGCGAGCAAGCCGCCCAGAATGCCGCTGATCCCCGCGATCCGCCCGCTGCCCAGCATTAGCAACGCCGCGGCCAAGCCGATCAGCGCGCCGCCGAGCAGGGCCGATCCAGGCGTGAAATTTTCCATGGCTCATCCCCGATTGGTGAAAGGGCGGTGTTTGGCGGAACCGCCTGCGCCTGTCAACGGATGGCATTCGCGCTGGGCAAAGGGCCAGCCGATTGGTAGGTAGGTCGGGCGATGGACCAGCACGGGACCGATGATGGCTGAGCATTCCAAGAGCAACCATTTGAGCGGCCGCAGCGCCTTTCTGTCCTTGCTGAAGCAGGAGGGCGTGCGCCGCATCTTCGGCAACCCGGGCACCACTGAACTGCCGATCATGCACGCGCTCTCGGACGAACCCGACATGGGCTATGTGCTCGGTCTGCAGGAATCGATCGTGGTCGCCATGGCGGATGGCTATGCGCGCGCCTCGGGCGAGCTGACGGCGATCAATCTCCACGTCGCGCCCGGGCTCGGCAATGCGATCGGCGCACTCTACACCTCCTACGTGTCAGGCACGCCGATGATCGTCACCGCGGGCCAGCAGGAGCAGGGTCACGGCCTGATGGAGCCGCTGCTCTATGCGTCGCTGGTGCCAATCGCGGCACCGGTCGTGAAATGGGCGACCGAGGTGACACGGCTCGAGGACCTGCCGCGCATCGTCCACCGCGCCGCCAAGGTTGCGATGACCCCGCCGACCGGTCCGGTGTTCATCTCCCTCCCCGGCGACATTCTAAATGCGGAAGGCACGCTTGAGCTCGGCGCGCCCACGCGGGTCGACACCGTGGTGAGACCCTCCGACGCCGCTCTCACTCGCTGCGCAGATCGCCTGCTTGCGGCCAAGCGACCGGTGATCATCGCCGGCCATGAGGTCGTGACCGGCGATGCCTTCGACGAGGTCGCGGCGTTTGCATCGACCTTGGGCGCACCAGTCTTTCAACAGACCGTCGCGCAGGGTGCGCATTTTCCCTCGACGCACCCGGCCTATAGGGGCGCGCTCGGGCGTGACCAGAAGCGTGTGCGCGCGCTGCTCGCGCCATACGACCTTCTCGTCGTGCTCGGGGCCGACGTGCTCAAGATGTCGGTCTGGAGCGCGACCGAGCCGCTGCCGCCCGGCCTCGCAATCCTCCAGATCGGCGAGCGCGACTGGGAAATGGGGAAAAACTTCCCGACCGAGATTGCATTGCGTGCCGACCTCAAGGAAACCCTCACCGCCTTGACGCCGCTGCTTGCCTCGCGCGGCGGGGCCAGCCTCGCGGCGCGCGCTAGGGACTCGCTGACGGCGCTCGCCTCAACCAATTGGAGCGCTGAGCGCGCCAAGAAACAACAGGCGCTGAACCAACAGAGGGATCGCGCGCCGCTCAACCCCGATTGGTTGATGGCGAGCCTGGTCGAGCGCTTGCCGGAGGACGCCATCATCGTCGATGAGGGCATCACGTCGACCTATGCGTTGCCGGCGCTGTTTCCCTACCGGGACCGCTACAGTTTCTTCGGCAATGTCAGCGGCGGCATTGGCTGGGGCATTGCCGCCGCGATCGGTGTTCAGATTGCCCAGCCGCGCCGGCGCGTGGTCGCGATCATCGGCGACGGCAGCGCGATGTACAGCATCCAGGCGCTCTGGACCGCGGCCAACCAGAAGCTCCCGATCGTGTTCATCCTTCCCAGCAATGGCGGTTACCGGATCCTTCGGCAACGGCTCAAGCTGTTTCACGGCAATGACCGCCCCATCGGCATGACGCTCGACAACCCGACGATTGACCTCGCCGGCCTTGCGCACGCCCTCGGGCTTGACGCGCACCGCGTGGAGACCGCGGCGGCCTTCGAGGCCCGACTTGACGAGGCCGTGAGGGCCTCTGGCCCGGTTCTCCTGGAGATCGTGGTCGACCGTGCGACATGAGGCCCCGAGCGCGGCCTTGACCCCGGTCTCATAGACCGTTGATTATGTCTTTTGAACTGGCGCTCGCCAGGCCCGTGCGGGCCTTGCGACGACATGCCGGTGGCGTGCATAGCGACGTGGTTGGAGGCTATTGCTACGGACTCAAGGGCGGCTGCGCTGGTGTTGCCGCCTGTACCATAAAGGGAAATGACAATGGCGAAGAGCGACGAATCTCGTTGGTTGCCGGATCGGCGTACGGTGCTCAAGGGTGGTGCAGCGTTGGCCGGTGCGGCGGCAGTGTCCGGCGGCCTGACCGTCAAAGAGGCGCAGTCCGCGTCGCCTGCGGGAACCATGGTGATCGCGGCACCCGCGACCCCGCAAAGCCTCGATTCCGAGTACGACGTCAGCCTCGGCACGTTCGAAACGGTGGCCGCCTGCTACGATTCGATCGTCGAGTTCGAGAAGATTCCGGACGCCGGCAATGCGGAGGCTCGGCGCGAGGACATCAAGGACTATCCTGATCGTCCGGGCCGCGTGAACATGAAAGGCAAGCTGGCCGAGAGCTGGGAGATCGACGCCGGCAGCAAATGGGTGCGCTTCAAGCTGCGCGAGGGCGTGAAGAGCCACGACGGCAACGAGCTGACCGCGGATGACGTGGTCTGGACCTGGCACCGCAAGCTCGCGTTGGGCGCGATCGGTGGATTCTATTGCAACACGATCGATCTGCGGCGCCCCGAACAGGTGAAGGCCGAGAGCAAGTACGTCGTCTCGATCAACCTCGACAATCCGAACCCGTTGCTGTTGAAGCTGCAGCCGAACCTCTACAACCCGATCTACGATTCGAAGAAGTGCAAGGAAATGGCCTCGACGGACGATCCGTGGGCCAAGAAGTACATCGAGAACAATGTCGCGGGCTTCGGCCCCTATCGCATCGAATCGCTCGTGCGCGGCCAGCAGGCCGTGTTCAAGGGTCGTGATGACTATTGGGGCGGCGCGCCGAAGATGAGCACCGTCATCTTCAAGGAGGTGCCGACCTCGGCCAACCGCGTGCAGCTGCTGCAGGGCGGTGCGGTCGACATCGCACAATACCTCCAGCCGCTCGAGCTGATCAGCCTGAAGAAGGCGCAAGGCGTCGCGATCGATACCGTGCCCGCCACCTTCATGCTTTGGATCGAGCTCAACGCCAAGATCCCGCCGTTTGACAAGGTCGAGGTCCGGCGCGCGATGAACTTCGCGTTCCCGATGGAGCAGGTGGTCAAGACCGTGTTCCAGAGCATCGCCTATCCGCTGAACGGCGCGATGCCCGATCTCTATCCGGGCTTCAACGGCTCCTATTTCGAGTACAAGCAGGATCTCGCGCAGGCGAAGGAGCTGCTGAAGGCCGCCGGGCTCGAAGGCGGGTTCGAGACCACGCTCGCCTACAACGCCGGCGACCCGGTGCAAGAGCCGACCGCGATCCTCTACCAGACCGCGCTCAAGGAAATCGGCGTGAAGCTGATCCTCAAGAAGGTGCCGGCGGCAACCTTCTACAACAACGTGTCCGAGCGCAAGCAGCCGATGATCTTCTACTATGATTCGCCCTGGTGCCCGGACCCGGGCTATTCGATGAACCTCTATTTCCACTCGAAGTCGTTCATCAACTACAGCAACTATACCAACGCCAAGGTCGACGAGCTGATCGATGGCGCGGCCAAGACCGCGGACATGGACGCGCGGCTGAAGATGATGGATGACGCGCAGAAGATCGTGATGGCGGAGGCGCCCTGGACGTTCGGCGTGTTCACCAACTATTCGATGGCACGGCGCGCCGATCTGAAGGGTTGGACGTATTACACGTCGAATAACATCCGCTTCCAGGACTTCTATCGCGACGCTTGAGGAACCAAGGGCGCGCTCGTCGCGGGCGCGCCCTTTCTCCTGTCCGGTATTATGAACGATAACGCACGATCTGCGTCGGAAGGCTCCGGCGCCGAGCGCGGCGCTGTCGGCAGCAAGGCCGGCAGCAACGCCGCTCTGCGCTGGCAGCGCTTCAAGTTCCAACTGCGCTTCCTGCTCGCAGTGTTGCGGGCGCGGCCGATGTTCGCGCTCGGCTATTTCATCGTCATCTCGGTCATTGTGCTCGGCATTTTCGCGCCGCTGATCGCGCCCTACCCGCCCGAGACCGCGAATCCGGAAGACTTCCTCCAATTGCCGAGCTGGAAACATCTGCTCGGCACCGATGCGACCGGTATGGACATCTTCAGCCGGATCATCTACGCGCCGCGCATCGACCTCACCATCGCGATCGCCGGCACGGCGATCTCCGCAGTCGTCGGCTCGCTCATCGGCGCCATCGTCGGCTATTACCAGGAGCTCCGCGGCATCAAGAGCTTCATCTCCGGTTTCGTGATGCGCGCGGCCGATGTGCTGCAGGCGTTTCCGGTGTTCGTCTTTGCGATTGCGCTCGTCGCGATCTTCGGCCAGAGCCTGCAGAGCATCATCGCCGCGATCGCCTTTGTGAACGCGCCGATTTACTTGCGCCTGATGCGCAGTCAGGTGCTTGCGATCCGCAATATGCGCTATGTCGAAGCGGCCTATGTCTCGGGCGCCTCCGACTTCACGATCATGCTGCGCCACATCATCCCGAATTCGCTCGGGCCGATTTTGAGTCAGCTTTCGGTCAATATCGGCTGGTCGGTGCTACTCACCGCCGCCTTGAGCTTCGTCGGCGCGGGCGTCGTCGCTCCCACGCCCGAATGGGGCAGCATGATCGCTGTCGGCTTTCAGAGCATCATCACCGGCCAGTGGTGGCCCTCGGTGTTTCCCGGCATCGCCCTGGCGCTGACGGTCTTCGGCTTCGCCCTCGTTGGCGCGAGCGTCGAGGTGCTGGCTGACCCGGCGCGGCGGCGCGCGCTCGGCGGCACGCTCAAGCAGCGCGCCGCGGAGGCCGCGTGATGCGCATCCTCCGTTATGTTGGCAAGCGGCTCATTTTCATCGTGCCGCAGCTCTTCGGGATCATTCTGGTCAGCTTCCTGCTTGTGAAGATGATCCCGGGCGATCCCGCCGTCCTTATGCTCGGGCCGTTCGCGACCGAAGAACAGCTCGCCAAGCTGCGCGCCGAAATGGGCATCGAGGGCACGGTGCTCGACCAGTTCTGGATCTACCTGAAGAACCTCGTGCAGGGCGATCTCGGTACCTCGTGGCAGACCACGCAGCCGGTGCTGCTCGATCTCTTTCAGCGCTTTCCGGCGACGCTTGAGCTGATCACGATCTCCCTGTTCCTGGCGCTCGCCATCGGCATTCCGCTCGGCGTCGCCGCGGCCTATTTCAAGCGCTCGATGGTCAAGAAGTTCTCCGACTATTATGGGCTGCTCGCCGGCGCATTGCCCGATTTCTGGCTCGGGTTGGTGCTGATCTTCTTCTTTTACACGCTGCTCGGCTGGGCGCCGGCCCCGCTGGGGCGGCTCGACATCGCCATCATTCCGCCGACACCCCACACCAACTTCTTGATCATCGACAGTCTGATCGAGGGCAATTGGCAGGCGCTCTGGTCGGCGCTGGGCCGCCTGATCCTGCCGGTCGTGACGCTCGGCCTGATCAATGCCGGCCCGATCCTCAAAATGACTCAGTCGACCATGGAGCGGATGCTCGAATCCGATTTCATCCGCTATGCCGATACCTGCGGCCTACCGCGCTCAGTAGTCATTCGTCGGGCGCTCAGGAACTCGCTGCCCTCGATCGTAACCATCGTGAGCGTGCTCTATGGCTTCCTGATCGGCGGCGCGGTGCTGGTTGAGATCGTCTTCAGCTGGGGCGGTGCCGGGCAGTATGCGGTACAGGGCGTACTCAATGCCGACATCAACCCGGTGCTGGGCTTCGTGCTCTTCTCTGCGATCTTTTCGCTCGTGATCTATCTCATCGTCGATCTGATCTATTTTGCGATCGACCCACGGATCCGCAGTTGAGCGTGCACCCTGAAATCGCCGCGGCGACCCGAGACCCGGCGGTACTATCCGCGCGGAGCGATGCGATCCTCGCGATTCGCGGCCTGAGCGTCTCCTACCCCGTCTATGGCACGGAGGCGGTGCGGGCCATCCGGGAGCTCGACCTCAGCATCGCGCGGGGCGAAATCCTGGGTCTGGTCGGTGAATCGGGCTCGGGCAAGACCACGCTCGCGCGCGCCATCATGGGCCTCCTTGCCCGGCCCGGACGCATCGATGCGGGCAGCGTCACCTTCGACGGCCGTGACCTGCGCGCCATGCCCGAAGACGCGCTCCGCGCCATTCGCGGCAAGGACATCGCGATGGTGATCCCGAATCCGCGCGGCGAGCTCGACCCGCTTGTCACCGTTGGCCGCCAAATTGCGACGGTGGCGCGCGCGCATCTCGACATCGCGCGGGACAAGTCCGATGAGCTTGCGCTCGAGATGTTGAAGGCCGTGCAGATTCCCGACCCCAAGCGACGATTCAACGCCTATCCGCACGAGCTTTCGGGCGGCATGGCGCAGCGCGTCGTCATGGCGATGTCGCTCGTCTGCTCGCCGAAGTTCATCATCTCGGATGATGCGACCAGCGGCCTCGATGTCACCGTGCAGGCGCAGATCCTCGATTTGTTGCGCAACCTCGTGCGCTCGCATCAGACCGCGATGATGTTCATCACGCGCGACATCGGAATCACCGCGCATTTCTGCGATCGGGTCGCCGTGATCTATGCCGGCGAGATCGTCGAACTTGCACCGACCGTGCGTTTCTTCGAGAACCCGATGCATCCCTATAGCGTGATGCTGCTCGCGGCCTTTGCCCACAATCCGAGACTACGCGAGAAATGGCACAAACCGCTGGCCTCACAGATTCGTGCCGGCACCACAGGCTGCCCCTACGCGCCGCGCTGCGTTCATGTTGAGGATCAGTGCCGCGGGACACGGCCGGCGCTGCTTGAGCTCGAGCCCGGCCACTTCGTGCGCTGCCTCGTTCCCGTGGTGCGGCCGACATGAGCGCGGTGCTCGAGGTATCCGGTCTGGTCAAGCATTTTCCGATCGCCGGGCAACGCGCGGTCGTCCAGGCGGTCAACGGGGTAAGCTTCTCGGTGGCGCGCGGCGAGACCGTCTCACTGGTTGGCGAATCCGGATCTGGCAAGACCACCGTCGGCCGCTGTGTGCTCGGCCTTATCACGCCCTCGGGCGGCACGGTACATTTCCATGGCGCACCGATCGACAAGCGCCACAACATTCGCTCAAAGACCCTGCGCGGCCGGCTCCAGCTCGTCTTTCAGGAGCCCGCTGAGAGCCTCGACCCACGGATGCGGATCGGCCATACGATCGCCGAGCCTTTGCGGTCCCTCGGCGTATCGCAAGCCGAGCGCCAACAGCGCGTGCGCGAAACAATCACACGGGTCGGCCTGCGCGAATCGACGCTCGAGCAATATCCGGCCGAATTGAGTGCCGGTCAGCAGCAGCGCGTCGGCATTGCGCGCGCCATCATCACTGAGCCCGAGCTGATCGTGTTGGATGAGCCGACCTCCGCGCTCGACCCGACCGCGCGCGCCGAAATCATCGACCTGCTCATCCGTTTGCAGCAGGAGCTCGAAACCGCCTATCTGTTCATTTCTCACGATCTCTCGACGGTGCGCTATGTGAGCCACCGGGTCGCCGTCATGTATCTCGGCATGATCGTCGAGTTGGGGAGCGCGGCCGAGATCTTCAGCCACCCGCGCCACCCCTATAGCGTCGGCCTGTTGTCGTCGGTCCTGCTGCCAAACCCGCGGCTCAAACGGGAGCTCACAGTCGACCTCAAGGGTGAGATCCCGAGCCCGATCGATCTGCCAAAGGGCTGCTTTCTCGCGGGCCGCTGTCCGTTTGCGGATGAACGATGCCGCGCCGCCATGCCGCCGCCGGATGATGTGGGCGGAGGGCACCTCGTTCATTGCTACCACCATCGGGAAGCGCTGCGTGGGCGCGAGGCGCTCGACTATTTCGATCAGTTCCAAAGCGAGGCGGAGCAGGTGCTCGGCGCCGGCCGGCGCTGAGCCGTTCCGCGCTCACGCTGGCGGCGCCTTCGAGAGCTCGGCGTCACGCCAGCGTCCGGCCTTGTCGCGACATGCCAGGCGTTCGGATGAGCGCTCTTCCTGTCCTTTGACAACCTCTTCGAGAAACACGCGACAAAAATAGCCTTCGGCAGCCTTGAAGGTGCGCAGCGGCCGAACGAGTCCGCTTGCGCCAGTTTGCTCATTGCGCCAGCGAAGTTCACCACCGCTCGGCTGATGTTCGAGCGCCTTCTGAACCGCCTCTGACGCGCGCGCCGCGTCGGACGGCTCGAGGCCGGCATAAATTTGGGTTGCGCTTGGCGGAGACGCTATGGCCTCGTGGCCCGCCGCGTGGCCCGGCGATGGTCCCCAGACACTGATGACAACAGCCGTCGCGAAAACGGTGGTCCGCGGCCAGGGTTGCCGCCCGTGCAGCCGACGCCATGGGCTCATTGCCAGCCCTTGGAAATCGCTTCCGCTTCCTGGGCCGGGGTGAGATCCGGTCCCTTCTGGTTTACAATTCCAAGAGAGCCGCTGTTCCGGCCGCCGGAGCTACCATCACTGCCAGATTCACCGCCCTCGCCGCCCTCACCACCGTCGCCGCCGGCTCCGCTATTGCTGCCGCTGTTGCTACCCCCGTCCGAGCCGGAGTCTCCACCCTCACCGCCGCTGGCGCCGCTGCCGCTGCCGCCGCTGCCATCGCCACCGCCCTCGCCCCCGGAGCCACTGCCGGAGCTGCCGGAACTGCCACTGCCTCCGCTCGAGCCGCTGCCACTACCGCCACCGCCACCATCTCCACCGCCCTTGTTGTGCACAAGGTAGCCATTGGCGAAGTAGGCGTGGTCGCCATCGAGCAGGAGGTTATAGACGTGCTGCGCTGGATCAGCGTCATGCGCAATGACTTGCCCGACCTGCACATAGTCGACGGTGAGCCCGAGGCTCAGGGCAAGGGCAGCGGAGCCGTCGCTGGTCGCGATGACTTCGATGCAGGCGACCGCGACCATGTCGGTTGAGCTCAGGCGGCTCACCTCAAGACTGGAATTTTCGGCCTGTGTCTCGCCGGGATCGATCGCCTTCCAGCCTGATCGAGTCAGAAACGGATGCTCCGCCGTCACGAACGGAAGGCCTTCGCCAAAGCTGTAGAGTGTCCCCCGTCATCAACCGAGAGACAGATTGAGGGGATAGGCTAAAGGAGGAATTCTGGCTCATCGGAGCCCACCAAGGAGCGCAGATGAGACAGAATTCCGGGCCGTCGGAGACGGCCGAACAGCA
>VGET01000119.1 GCA_016869195.1 Alphaproteobacteria bacterium
GCCCTCGCCGGCTGAATATCCAAGCGACGCAGCGTATTTCCGCAACATTGAGAGAAGGGGAGGCTGCCTTGCGTGGCAAGAAAATTCTGATGTTGGTTGGGGAGTTCAGTGAGGAATACGAGATCTTCGTGTTCCAGCAGGCGATGGAAGCCGTCGGTCATACCGTGCATGTGGTTTGTCCCAACAAGAAATCCGGTGAGCTGATCAAGACCAGCCTCCATGATTTCGAAGGCGACCAGACCTACACCGAGAAGCTCGGTCACTACTTCGCCTTGAACAAGACGTTCAAGGACGTTCGCGAAGACGACTATGACGCGGTCTATGTCGCCGGTGGGCGCGGGCCCGAGTACATCCGCATCAATCCGCGGGTGATCGAGATCCTTCAAAACTTCAGCGCAGCCGGAAAGCCGATCTTCACGATCTGCCATGGCGTGCAGGTGCTGATGGCGGCGGAGATCATCGACGGAAAGCGCGTGGCCGCGCTCGAATATTGCGAGCCGGAGGTGAGGCTGGCCCGGGGCATCTATGTGGACGTGCCGCCGACCGGGGCCATTCGAGACGGCAATCTCGTGAGTGCCAAGGGCTGCCGGGACTTGCCGCCTTCATGCGCGAATGCCTGACGGTTCTCGGCACCGAGATCCGCCATGGGAAAGTTATGATGGCAGCACCGCGTCGCGCGGCAGCGGCGACCGCATCGCGCATTCAGACCAAGCGCGCCAAGCGCTAGAGTAGAGGCGCCGGGTGCCGATCTAATTCGGCGCCCAGCGCGCCGCGTCAGCGTCCCTTCGGCTTGAGCGTGATGCGCGCCTCAAGCGCCTTCTCGACCGCCTTTCGCGTATAGAGCATCGGAACGTATTTGCCCTTTGCCCAAAGCGGCGCGAGATCGTTGTAGTGCGGCGAGCGTGGATCGCCTGATTGGCCGGGCGAGTTCATCCACATGCTCTTGTCCCAGTCACCGACATCGATGACGATGCGCACCGAGGCGCCGAGCGTCACGCGGAAATCCATCGGGCGATAGGCCGCCATCATCGGCGTCGAATCGCCGCCGCCCTTGGCCAGCGGGCCAACATTGAACGACAGCTTGTCCTTGGGATCTCGCACCGCGCTCACGGCGTGCTCGAAGAAGCCGTGATGGATCTTGCCCCACTGCCACTTGGCGTCGTTCGCCCCCATCCGTTCCGCACAATCGCGATAGGCCGCACTGAGCGTCGTCAACAAAAGACCGTTACGTTCGGTCTTCGGATCGCCGCCGAAGCGCGGGCTCGGCTGCTCGATCGCGCGCAGGATGGATTCGACATCGCCCGGCACGATCAGCGCACGCGCCGCATCGTTCGGCACCAGCCGCTTGAGCAGACCAGGCTTCAGGTGCTTCGCCCACCAGATCTCGAACAGCGCCGCGGCGCCGCTGTCAACCTCGAGACGATTGTCCCAATTCCTTAACAGCGTCAGCGCCCGTTCGGTATCGCGATCGATGGAGACGAGCGACTTCAACACCGCCTTGAGACGCTCGGCCGGCATCGAATGCACATCGGTCTGCAGCGCCATTGAATCCGCGACACTGTGCTTCTTCTGACCGCCGAGCACCTTGTGAATACGCCGCGTGCGCGACGGCTCCCACCACTCATAGCCGACCGGCTCGGTCAGGCCCTTCCAGTCGGACGGCACGTTCATCGCATTGGCGGTCGCGAAGAATCCCTTCTTCGGGTCACGCACCCAGGGCATGCGGTCCGGCTTGACATAGCCGCGCCATTCGAAACGGCCATCGCCCGGCACCGGCAACAGACCGTCATAGTTTTTTCGGATCGGCGCGGAGCCGGCGGTGATCCAACCGGTCGTGCCGCTCGTGTCGGCATAGACCTGATTGACCGCCGGCACCGCCCAATTGCGCATGGCATCGCGGAACTCGTCGAACGTCTTGGCGCGCATCGAGATCAGGCTCGCGCCATAGGCCGTCGTGCCCGGCTCGGTCCACAGCGTGCGCACCGCGAAGGCGAGGTTCCGCCTGGTGTCTTCGTAGATCACCGGTCCGTGCCGGGTGAATTTGAGCGTCAGCGTCTGCTTGCCGGCGCCCTTCACCGAGACGCGCTCCTTCACCATCGTCATCGGCTCGAAGCGGCCGTTGTATTTGTAGCGGTCAGGGTTCTTGGGATCGGTCTCGTAGACGTAGACGTCTTCCTCATCGGGCCCGAAGAAGAGCGTGAGGCCGCACGCCGCCTCGCCATTATGACCGATCATGATGCCGGGGAAGATCGCCTCGCCCGTGCCGATGGCGTCGAAGCCCGGCGCGGTCAGATGCACGAGATAGCGGAGCGATGGCACCGCGTGCAGCCGATGCGGGTCATTCGCCAAGATCGGGCGTCCGGTGTTCGTGCGGTTTGCCGCGATCACCCAGTTGTTCGAGCCCTGCATGGAGGTGTCGCGAATCACCTCCAGGAGCGGCGTGACCTTGGTCCAGGTCCAGGCGTCCGACAGCGGCGCGGCCAATCGCTCCTTGCCGAACGCGACCGGCGCGGTCGCTAGGCGGTAATTGTCGAGCACCTTGAGCGGAATCGATTGGAGGTCGATGCCTTTCTGAACCTTGGGCACCAGCGGCGGATCGAGATGCTGGCGCAGCAGATCGGTCTCGGGATCGGCATTCGCCATGATGTTGGCGCGGATGATCTCGGCCAGCGTGTTGCGCATCCAAGCGTGGGTACGAATGCGCACTACGTCCTCGGCCTTCCACTTCGCGGGCTTGGTGCCGAGCGTCTTGAACTCCGGCGGCAACCGCTTCGGGTCGCGCGTGGTCAGGTCGATATAGGCATTGATGCCCTTGGCGAAGGCCGCGCAGATGTCCTTCGAGTCCCCGCCATAGCAGGGCCATTCCTTCTTCATGTCGCCGCGATAGAGAAAGAGCCGGGCGGCACGATCCTGCGCCATGTAGCCCGGACCGAAATCGGCCGCCAAAAGGCCAAGCCCGCGCTTCCGTGCCAGATCAATTTGCCAGAGGCGATCGCGCGCCGCGTTGAACCCCTGAGCAAAGAACAAATCGGCCATGTTCGACGCCCGGATATGGGGCACACCCCAGCGATCGACGCCGATCTCAACCGGTTGCTTCAGCCCGGTGATGGTGAGCTTCTCGTCGGCAATGCGGGCCTGGCTCGCGGCTCTGGCCATGGAGTCCCCCTTCTCATTCCAATCCGGTCGCTGCAAAACGACGCGGCGGTCATTCTGCAGCATCTTTCGAGATGTGCCGACACACGATTCAACATCGAGGCCGGAATGCCAAAGGTGTCTGTGTTTTTTTGGCGCTGGGTTCAAGGGTCGACGGCCACGGCATCCAGCCAATCGGGGTCGACGTCGGGCAAGGGAATCGCCTCGAGCAACTCCCGCGTATAGGGATGGCGGGGCTTTCGGAACACCTCCTCGCACGGCCCCTGCTCGACCACCTCGCCCGCGAGCAGCACGAGGACACGATCGCAGAGCACGCGCACGACCGAGAGATCATGGCTGATAAAGATCAGGGCGAGCCCGAGGCGCTCCTTGAGGCTGCGCAGCAAGGCCAGAATTTGCGCCTGGGTCGACACGTCGAGGCCCGAGACGATCTCGTCGGCAATGACCAGTTTCGGCTCAAGTGCAAGCGCGCGGGCGATGCCGACACGCTGGCGCTGGCCACCCGAGAGCTCATGGGGGTAGCGCGCCGCGAATGACCGTGGCAAGGCGACCAGATCGAGCAGTTGGGCGACACGTTGCACAGTCTCGGCCTTGGTGCGGCGATCGAACGCGTGGAGCGGCTGTGCCAGGATCGGCCCGATACGCCGCCGTGGGTTGAGCGAGGACATTGGGTCTTGAAAAATCATCTGCATGTCCTTGCGCAAACCACGAAGCGCCGAGGCATTCAGATGCGTGATCTCGCGATCGGCGAAGCGAACCGAGCCCGCGCTCGGCTCATGAAGTCGAATGATGGTGCGGCCGAGCGAGGTCTTGCCCGACCCTGACTCCCCGACAATGCCGAGCGATTCACCGGCATCGAGCGTGAAGTCGATGCCTTTCAGGATCTCGATGCGCCGCGCGCGACCGAAGCGAAGCCCCGATGAGTGACCGCGGAGCGCGAGCTTCAGCCCCTGCACCTCAAGCAGCGCCATGGCGCGCATCCCAGGCGGTGGCCTCATCGGCCAGGTCTCGGCTCAACGCCTCTGGCACCGGTGCGAGCGCCGCAGCCGGCTGGTCATAGCGCGGCGTCGCGGCCATCAGCGCTCGCGTATAGGCGTGCGCGGGACGCTCGAAGCAGGCTTCGACGCTCCCCTCCTCGACCACGCGCCCGGCGTGAAGCACCGTCATGGTGTCGCAGATCTTGGCGACGACACCGAGATTGTGTGTCACGAAGAGAACCGCGGTGTTCTCGCGCGCCTGCAGATGCTTGATCAGGCGCAGCACCTGACGCTGGACCGTCACATCAAGCGCGGTGCTCGGCTCATCGGCGATGATCAGCTTCGGCCGGCAGGCGAAGGCGATCGCGATCAGCACGCGCTGGCGCATGCCGCCCGAGAGCTCGTGCGGAAACTGCCGCAGCACGCGCTCGGGCGCGCGGATGTGAACCTGATGCATCAGCTCGAGCGCCTGCGCCCGGGCCGCCGTGCGGCCCAGGCCGAAATGATGGCGCAGCACATCCACGATCTGGTGCTCGATGCGAAAGGCCGGGTTAAGCGCGGTCATCGGGTCCTGCGGGATCAGAGCGATGCCGCGACCGAGCAGCGCGCGCCGCTCCCGTTCACTCATATGGGTGATCTCCGCCCCGTCGAACGCGATGTGCCCGCTGATCACCCGAGCCGCGGCGGGTAGGATGCCGAGCACCGCGCGCGCCACCATGGTCTTGCCAGCGCCAGATTCACCGACGAGGCCATGCACGTGACCCTGTGGCACCGCGAGCGAGACATCGCGCAGGACATTGCGGCCGGCGATGGTGATCCTGAGCGCTTCAATGGCGAGCATATCGTTCATCGGCGCATGACCGGATCGAGGCGGTGGCGCAGGCCATCGCCCAACGCGTTCAACCCCAGCACCGACAGGATGATGCAGACCATGGGAAACACCATGAGCCAGGGGGACTGGTTGACATAGAGCCGGCCCTCCTGAATGAGGCCGCCCCAGGTCGGAAAGTCCGACGGCACGCTGAGGCCGACAAAGCTCAAGATTGCCTCGACGATGATGGCGATCCCCATTTCGAGACTGAACAGCACGATCAGGAGTGGTGCGACGTTGGGCAGGATTTCGGAGACAATGGTGCGCCAGCGCCCGAGCCCGATGGTCACCGCGGCCGCCACATAGTCCTGGTTCCGCTGCACCATGACCTCGGCGCGCACGACGCGGCAGAAGCGCGTCCAGTCGATCACGACGATCGCGATAATCACCGAGTGGAGGCCGCTGCCAATGACCGCGACCAGCACGATCGAGAGCAGCACCGGCGGGAACGAGAGCCAGATATCGACGATGCGCGAGATCAGCGCATCGACCCAACCACCGAAATAACCCGCGAGCAGGCCCAGCACCGTGCCGAGCAGGCCGGCCAGGAAGGCCGCGATGACCGCGACGGTAAGCGCGATGCGCGCGCCATACAAAAGTCTCGAGAGCACATCGCGCCCCAGGCTATCGGTGCCGAGCGGATAGGCTGGATCGGCACCGTCGGACCAGAACGGCGGCAGAAACGAGACCATCAGGTCCTGATCGATCGGGTTGTGGGGTGCCAGCAGCGGTGCGAACACGGCGGCAAACGCCAACAGCGCAAGAATCGTCGCACCAAGGGTGACCCGCCCAGGCCTCACAAGGGGCCGCATCCCGGTCGCTTGAATGATCCGGCGCTCAGCCATGACGCAGCCTCGGGTTGAGGAGCCCGTAGGTCAGGTCGATCAGCATGTTGAGCGCGATGAAGATGAGCGCGAAGGTGATAACCACGCCCTGGATCAAGGGCAGATCGCGGTTGACCACGGCCTCGATCGCCATGTTGCCAAGCCCGGGAAAGGAGAAGATGCGCTCGACCAGCACGGTGCCACCGACCAGAAAGGTGAACTGCACCGCCGTGAGCGCAACTGTCGGCACCAGCGCGTTCCTGAGCGCATCGCGCATGACGATGCGAAAGCGACCGAAACCCTTGACGCGCGCGAGCAGGATGTAGTCCTGCTGCATGACCTCCGCGAGCGAGGACTTGAGCACGCGCGCGATGATGGCGGCCAGGGGTAAGGCCAACGACAGCGCAGGCAATACGATGCGGCTCAACGTCGAGACGAACACATCGAACTGGCCACGGAAAAAACTCTCGATCAAATAGAGGCCGGTCGCCGAGCTGAAGCTCAGGCTCGGGTCGACGCGCCCCGAGATCGGCAGCACCGGAATGAGCACACCCAGGATCAGGATGAAGATCAGGCCCCAAAGAAAATCAGGCACCGCGAGACCGAAGGCCGAAAAGCCGTCAGTCATGCGTTCCGCGGCTCTGCCTCGCCAATAGGTCGCGGCGACCGCAAGCGCGATGCCGAGGCCGACGGCCAGGGCCATCGCAAACAGACTGAGCTCGATCGTCGCCGGCAGTCGCTCAAAGATGAGCTCGGTGACCGGCAGACGGCGCGTGATCGACACGCCGAAATCGCCCTGCACGAGCTGGCCCAGATAAGCCCAGAACTGCTCGAGCAGCGGGCGATCAAGGCCGTAGAGACCGCGCAGGCGCTCGATCTCCTCGGGTGTCGCCGTCACCCCCGCCATCATTGCGATCGGGTCGCCTGGCACGACGCGGAGCAGAATGAATACGATCAGCGCAACGCCGAACAGCGTCGGAAACGCGAGCAAGAGCCGCAGCGCGACCTGGCGACCGATCATCCGTCGACTACCGAGAAGTACTGAAACGGGCGCTGCCGCACCGGGTCACTTCCAGGGCCCCGGTGCGGTGTTGCGCGCGTGCGATATCAGGTCTAGGCGGCGGCTACGGGCTCACGCCTTCTTGCTGGTCTTGTGCGGCAGGACGAAGTTCGCGACATAGGGCGTGAAGTTGAGTTCCGCCTTGTAGATCACCGGCTGATAGTACTGCAGCAGCGGCAGTACATAGTCGTTGTCCGCGATGTAACGGAGCGCGTCCTTCCAGCCTGCCATGCGCTTTGTGTCGTCCTTCTCGCCCCACATGACCTGCGCGAGCTTGCCATCAAGGTCATCGGTATCCCAGACCGAGTGGGGTGACGGCCCCCACATGGCAAAGCCGGTCGAGTTGTTGGGATCCCCTGACGCGTTGCCCCACACATAGAAGGCCGCGGCCGCGAGCTTATCCTGCGCGCGCAGCTCGAAATGCTTGGCGATCTCGTAGACCTCGATCTCCGCCTCGATGCCGACTTTCCGCCACATGCCGACGACCGCCTGAATCATCTCATAGTCCTTGGGTCGGAAGCCGCGCGTGGTTTGAATCGTCAGCTTGACCGGCTTGTCCTTGGAGTAGCCGGACTTTGCCAACAGCGCGATGGCCTGCTCGGGATCGTGCGGCACGTTGATGCCGGCATCGAATGCAGCGTATTCCGGCGCTTCGAGCGTGTAGAGCGGCACGCCATAGCCGCGCAGCAGGCGCTGAACGATCGCCTCGCGATCAACCGAGAGCACCATCGCCTTGCGCACGTTCGGGTCTTCGAGCGGTGCCACGTCGTTGAAGAAGATCATCGCGACGTCCGACACCGGGTGGCAGACACCCGCCAGGCCCTCCTTGTCCTTCAAGCGATCGAACTCCTCGAACGGGATTTCAAGCGTCAGATCCGAGCTGCCGCTCTCGATCTCGGCCACGCGGCTCGATGGATCCGCAACGAACTTGAAGACCACGGTCTCGAAGGCCGGCTTGCCGCCCCAATAGGACTCATTGCGCTTGAGCCGGAGGAAGCCATTGGCTTCGAACTGCTCGACCTTGTAGGGGCCCGAGCCGATCGGTGCCTTCTCGAAGCCCGCGGCGCCGACCTCTTTATAATAGTGCGGCGGCAACAGATAGGCGGTGAGGAACGCCATCCACTTGAAATAGTCGGGCACGTACTGAACAACGTCGCCCGTGATGCGGTTGCCCTCGACCTTGAGATTGCCCGCGCTCGCCCACACCGCTTGGACGACATTCCCGGTGTCCTTGTTGGCGACGCGATCGAGGTTCCACACCACATCGGCCGGCGTCAGCGGTTTGCCGTCGTGCCAGGTGATGCCCTCGCGTACATCCATCCAGACCTTGGTCTTGTCGTCGTTCCAGCCCCACCCGGTGAGCACGCCGGGAGAGAAGGCGAGGTTGGGCTCCTGTTCGATGTACTGGTCAAAAACGGACTTGTAGATCGACTGCAGACCCGGATTGACCGATGACGGCCCGACCGTCGGATCCCATGACGGCGGCGAGACGTGATAGGCGATGGTCAGCGTGTCGCCGATCGCGGCCGCCGCGCTCTTGGAGCGCAGCAAGGTGGACAGTGACGGCACGGTCGCGGCTGCGGCACCGGCCCCGACCAGAAATTGACGACGATTGAACCTCATGGCGCGAGCCTCCCGGTTGTTCGATTTGCCGCCGATGCAAGGCTCGATGCAGGCATTGCCGACAATGATTCGGCCCTGCCTCCCCTCAAGCCATGTCAGACGGCTCTCCCCGGAACAGATATTAGTGCGGCTGGGTCAGCGGCGCCAGGGGCGGCGGGTAGAGTGGCTCAGACCGCGGCCTTTCCGTAGTCCGGCAAAGGCGATTCGTCGGGCGGCATCGAGATCGCACGGATCACGTTTTCCGGCCGTCTGAAATACTCGCCCCGCTGAATCTCCGCGTTTGAGCGCCGTCCGGTATCGATCTGGGTGCCGAGATCGCGGGCGCAGCTCACCAGGAACCGGCCATAGCCGCAGCGCGCATCATTGTAGGCCGCAAGTGCGGCATCGAGGCTGTTGGGATTGGCGTCAATCGCGTCTGCCAACGCAACGGCGTCACCAACGGCCTTGATCACGCCCATGCCGGGATGCGGCCGGGCGATGAAGGCGCCATCGCCGACCAGCACCACCCTTCCCTTCACGATCGTGGGCAGTTCGAGGTCGAGGATGGTCTGGAAGAACGGTTCCTGCACGCGCTCCGCGACCTCTGCATAGGGCGGCGCCAAGGTGTCACGCCCCGCACGGCGCATTTCCTCACGATGTTCCGGCGCGATGAGGAAAGGCGGGATTCCCATGGCGTGATAACGACCCGTGGCATCGGTCATCATGCGCCGCAGCTTCTCGTCGTCGGCCGGGCGATACCAGACGAAGTTGAAGCGCCGTTTGCCGGGCGTGAGGTCGCCATCCAGTGCGGCGACGGGGTAGCCCACCATGTGCTCGCCCGGCGGAAGGCACACGACAAAGCGCGTGAACAACGTGCTGTGTGACTCAAGGGAGAACCGCGCCTCGTCGACCACGCCGCGCCAGGCAACATAGCCGGCATAGCGCGGCACCGCGTCGGGCCAGAACTGGGCGCGCACGCTCGAACGAATGCCGTCGGCCCCGATCAGAAGATCGGCATCGATCGAACTGCCATCGGCGAAGTACACGCACACGCCCTTGCCCTCCGCCTCGGCCCGCACAAAGGTCGACCCGGCAAAATAGCGCTCGCGTGGGAACGCCCGGTACAGCAGACGATAGAGATGGCCCCAGGTGGCCTGAAGCTGCTTTTTGTGAAAGCGCGCCAGCACCTGGCCGTCGCGGCCGAGCATGAGCCGCTCCTCGATCGCGACGCCGAAGCCTGCATCGATCGGAATGCCGATGCGCTCGAAGCCGCGGTGAAGCTCCGGATGCGTGGCAATGCCGGCGCCGCGTTCGGCTAGTGTCTCGGCGACCCGCTCATGCACCGTCACATCGCAGCCAATGCGCTCGAGCATGTTGCCGGCGAGCAGGCCGCCGAGCGAGCCACCGACCACGACGGCGCGCAATTTGCTCGATACGCGCCGCGTCATTCTGACCTCAACCGATGGTGCCCAACTGTGCCGCCGCTTGCTTTGCCACGACCTAGAGCATTTTCTGTTCATTCTGGTTCGTATCCCGAGTTTCGGAAGTAGCTTGCACACTCGTCGGGCGTGAAACGATCGATGGCATCGACGATGGCGTCCCAGAGGGCATCG
>VGET01000120.1 GCA_016869195.1 Alphaproteobacteria bacterium
CGCGGCCGGTGCTCAGGCGGTAGATCTCGAGGAGGCCGCGAATCGTAAGGTCGGAGTCGAGCTGCTCGATCGTGCGCGTTGCCTTGGCGAAGAGCGGCGCGAGGCCGCCGGTTGCGATCGTGGTGACGGGAGCTGTCAGCTCGGGCGTCATCCGCGCGACGATGCCTTCGATCAGACCGACATAGCCCCAATAGACGCCGGACTGCATGGCGGAGACGGTGCCGGTGCCGATCACCTTTGGCGGCGGCTCGACCGCGATGCGCGGCAACTGCGCGGCCGCCCGATGCAACGCCTCGAGCGACAGATTGATCCCCGGCGCGATGACACCGCCGAGATAGTCGCCGTTCGGCGCGATGGCATCGAAGGTGGTCGCGGTGCCGAAATCGATCACGATGAGGGAGCCGGGATAGCGGGCGTGCGCCGCGACCGCATTGACCAGGCGATCGGCGCCCACCTCGCGCGGACGCTCGACCTTGACGCCAATGCCGAGCTTGACCTCGGGCTCACCCACCACGAGCGGCGCGCAGTTGAAATAGCGCTTGCAGAGCTGGCGAACGGCGAACAACCCTTGCGGCACCACGCTCGACACGATCACGGCATCGATTGACGCCAGAGACAGCCCGGCCCGATGCAGCAAATGATCGAGCCAGACGGCGTGCTCATCCGCCGTGCGCCGCGCATCCGTCGCGGCGCGCCACTGGTCACGCAGGGCGCCCTGGTCGAACACGGCAAACACGGTGTTGGTGTTGCCGACGTCAATCGCGAGCAGCATCTCAATGCCTCGGGGTGCCGAAGGTCACGTCACCGGCCACGATCATGACATGGGCGCCGCCCTCGTTTTCGACAATGAGCGCGCCCGAGGAATCGAGATCGATGAACCGGCCGGTCACGGTTTCGCGCTCCAGCGCCACGGAAATCGGGCCGCCGAGGCCGAGCGCCCGATCGAGCCAGGCCGCGCGAACAGCCGAAAAACCGTCACGCCGCCACCGGCCATACCAGTTCGCGAGCGCTTCAAGATAGTGAGTGGTCACGGTCTCGACTTCGAGCACGGCGGCCCCTTCCTCGGCCAGCGCGCTCGACGGGTAGGCGCCGCTCAAGCCCGGATGGTGCGATACATTGATGCCGACCCCGAGCACCAGCCAATCGAGCCGGCCGGCGGTCGCGGCGGATTCAAGCAGGATGCCTGAGATCTTGTGGCCGTTGACGATCACGTCATTCGGCCACTTGCAGGCAATGGCAGCCGCGGCCGGCAGCACGCTGCGTGCGACGTCAGACACGGCGAGCGCGGCAACGAAGGACACCTGCGCGCCTTCAAGCGGCGTCGCCTCGGGGCGCAGCACGACCGAGGAATAGAGGTTGCCGGGCGGCGAAGCCCAGTGCCGCCCGCGCCGGCCACGGCCCGCGTTCTGGGAGTTGGCCAGCACGACGGTGAACTCGGGCGCGCCGTCGGCGGCGAGGCGCTTGGCCTCCGTGTTCGTGCTGTCGATGTCGTTGAACCGGCGGAGGTGGAAGTGCGCGTCGATTCCTTGCCAGGTCATCAGTCGCTCTGGCTGGCGCGCCACCAGCCTCACGGGAAGAGCGCAGCGGCCGCCGCCTGCGCCCCTTGGAGGATCGGCGCCGGAAAGGCAAAGAAGAGTGCCGTGATGATGCCACTCGCCGCGATCACCGCGGTCAGCTCGCGGCCGACCGGCCTGTCGAACGCCTCGGTCGGCTCGTCGAAATACATCACCTTGACGATGCGCACGTAATAGTAGGCGCCGACGACGCTTGCCAGAACGCCCGCGATCGCGAGGCCATAGAGGCCCTGATTGACCGCGGCAAGAAAGACATAGAGCTTGCCGAAGAAGCCGGCGAAGGGCGGAATGCCGGCCATCGAGAACATGAAGATGCCGACGACCGCAGCCATGGCCGGGTTGGTCTTGCCGAGGCCCGAAAGGTCGGCAATCTCCTCGACCATCTGACCCTTCTGGCGCATGGCGAGGACCGCGCCGAACGCGCCAACGGTCATCACCATGTAAATCGCCATGTAGATGAGGACGCCACGCACGCCCTCCTCCGAGCCCGCGGCGAGGCCGACCAGCGCGTAACCGACATGGCCGATCGAGCTATAGGCCAGGAGGCGCTTGATGTTGCGCTGCCCGATCGCGGCGAAGGCCGCATAGGCCATGGAAGCGATCGAGAGGAAGATGATGATCTGGTTCCAGCTCGCCACCATCTCGTGGAACGGCCCGAGCACGACGCGAAGCAGGAGCGCCACCGCGGCGATCTTGGGCGCGGCCGAGAAGAACGCGGTGACCGGCGTCGGCGCGCCTTCATAGACGTCCGGCGTCCACATGTGGAACGGCACAGCCGAAACCTTGAAGGCGAGCGCAGCGGCGATGAAGACGAGGCCGATCAGCACGCCGATTGGCGGCCCCTCGGCGCCGTAATTCTTGATGCCCTCGGCGATGGCGGCAAAGCTTGTGCCGCCCGCGAAGCCGTAGATCATCGAGGCGCCGTAGAGCAGGAGGCCGGACGAGAGCGCGCCGAGCACGAAGTATTTCAGGCCCGCCTCGGTCGAGCGCACGGCATCGCGCCTGAAGGCCGCGACGATGTAGAGCGAGAGGCTTTGGAGCTCGAGGCCGACATAGAGCGCCATCAGGTCGTTGGCCGAGATCATGAGCAGCATGCCGAGCGTGGCGAACACGATCAGCACCGGAAACTCGAAGCGGTTCATCCCCTCCCGGCGCACATAGCCGAGGCCCATGATCAGGGTGGCGCCGGCGCCGATCAGCACCAGGCTTTTCATGAAGGTCGTGAACGTGTCGACGATGAACATGTCGCCGAACGAGGTGCGCTTCTCACCGCCAAAGCCGAGGACCAGGGCCAGCGCGATCGCCATCGCGGCGACGCTCGCGACGGTTAGCGGCGTGGTCGAGCGATTGCCGGTGAAGACGCCCACCATTAGGAACACGCAGGCGAGGCCGGCCAGAAGGATCTCGGGCAGCGCGATCAGGTAGTCGGGTGCGACGAAGCCAGCCATGCCCCGCTCCTAGCGCTCGTCGGCGATCATGATGGTCGGCGTCAGGCCATCGCCGCCAACCGGCGAGATGACGCGCGCAAGCTGGCTGTCGGTCATCAGCTTGGTGACCGAGCCGTGCATCACTTCGAGGATCGGCTTTGGATAGATGCCCATGAACAGCGTGAGGCCGATCAGCGGCACGAAGACGCCGATTTCCCGCCAACTCAGGTCGGTGATCGTTTTCAGATTGGGCTTTGTGAGCTCGCCGAAGATCACGCGGCGATAGAGCCAGAGCATGTAGGCCGCGCCAAGGATGATGCCGATGAGCGCGGTCGTCGCGACCCACGTGTTCGCCTTGAACGCGCCAATTACGGCCAGGAACTCACCGACGAACCCGCCGGTGCCGGGCAGACCGACCGATGCAAGGGTGAACACCAGGAAGACGACGGCATAGATCGGCATGCGGTGCACGAGGCCGCCATAGGCCGCGATCGCGCGGGTGTGCTCGCGGTCATAGACGACGCCGACGCAGAGGAAGAGCGCCGCCGAGACGATGCCGTGCGAGAGCATCTGGAAGATGCCGCCCTCGATGCCCTGCTGGGTGAAGGTGAAGATGCCGATCGTCACGATGCCCATGTGGGCGACCGACGAATAGGCGATCAGCTTCTTCATATCCTCCTGCATCAACGCGACCAGCGAGGTGTAGACGATCGCGATCACGCTGAGCGTGAAGACGAAGGGCGTGAAGAACTCGCTCGCCTCCGGCATCATCGGCAGGGAGAAGCGGATGAAGCCATAGCCGCCCATCTTCAAGAGGATGCCCGCGAGGATGACCGAGCCCGCGGTCGGCGCCTCGACATGCGCGTCCGGCAGCCAGGTGTGGAACGGCCACATCGGCAGCTTGACCGCGAAGGAGGCGAACAGGGCGAGCCAGAGCCAAATCTGGGCCTCGCGCGAGAACGTATGCGCCGCAATGGTCGGGATATCGGTCGTCCCGACCTGCAGATACATGTAGAGGATCGCGAGCAGGAAGAGGACCGAGCCGACCAGCGTGTAGAGAAAGAACTTGAAGGCGGAATAGACCCGCCGATCGCCGCCCCAGACGCCGATGATCAGGAACATCGGGATGAGCTGGCCCTCGAAGAAGATATAGAACATCACGAAATCGAGGGCGCAGAAGACGCCGACGACCAGCACCTCCATCGCGAGGAACGCGATCATGTACTCGCGCACGCGCGACTGGATCGAATCCCAGCTCGCGAGCACGCAGATCGGCGTCAGGAACGTCGTCAGCACCAGAAGGAAGATCGAAATGCCGTCGACGCCGAGATGGTAGTTGATGCCATATTCGGGCAACCACGGCACCTTCTCGACGAACTGGTAGTCGGGGTTGGCGGTGTCGAAGGCGCCGATCAGCACCAGCGACAGGGCAAAGGTGACGATCGAGGTCCAGAGCGCGACATAGCGCGCATTGCGCGCCACCACGGCCGCCTCACCGCGCAAGAGGACGAGCGCCAGAATGCCTACCAGCGGCAGGAAGGTGATCGTCGAGAGGATGGGCCAGTCCATCGTCACCGCCTCAGGGCATCGACGCGAAGAGATACCAGGTGACGATCGCCGCGACACCCAGAAGCATCGCGAACGCGTAGTGGTAGACGTAGCCGGACTGCAGCTTTACCGCGCGCTGCGCGATCTGGCGCACCGCGCCGGCGATACCATCCGGCCCAACGCCGTCGATCAGGCCGCCATCGCCACGCTTCCACAGGCCGTAGCCGATGTACTTGGCCGGCTGCACGAACAGAACCTCGTACAGCTCGTCGAAATACCACTTATTGAACGAGAAGAGATAGAGCGGACGAAGCCGCGTCGCGAGCCGACCTGGAATCGAGGGGAAGGCCATATAGAGCATGTAGGCCAGGAAGATGCCGATCACGCCAGCCGCCGTCGGCAGCGCCTTGACCCAGAAGGGCACGTGGTGAGCCTCTTCGAGCGCCTTGTGGTGCTCGAGCACGAGAATCGACTCACCGAAGAAGTGGTGATGCGTGTCGATTATCGGCCAGAGCAGATAGCCCGAGACGATCGCGCCGGCGGCCAACACGATCAGCGGCAGGGTCATGATCCACGGCGATTCGTGCACATGCTCCATCGTGTGATGGTCGGCGCGCGGCTTGCCGTGGAACGTCATGATCAGGAGTCGCCAGGAATAGAACGCGGTCAATATCGCCGCGAGGAAGCCGAGCCAGAACGCGTACTCACCGAGCCCGGTGTGCGCCGCGAAGGCGGATTCGAGGATGGCGTCCTTCGAGAAGAAGCCGGAGAAGAACGGGATGCCAGCGAGTGCCAGATTGCCGATCCACATCAGGCCATAGGTGAGCGGAATCAGCTTCCAGATGCCGCCCATCTTGCGCATGTCCTGCTCGTTCGACATGGCGTGGATCACCGAACCCGCGCCGAGAAAGAGCAGCGCCTTGAAGAAGGCGTGTGTCGTCAGGTGGAAAATGCCGGCCTGATAGGCCGAGACGCCGCAGGCGAAGAACATGTAGCCGAGCTGGCTACACGTTGAGTACGCGATGACCCGCTTGATGTCGTTCTGCGTGATCGCAATGGTGGCCGCGAAGATCGCGGTTGTCGCGCCAAAGAAGGTCACGACCGAGAGTGCTGTCGGGGCGTACTCGAAGAGCGGCGAGCAGCGTGCCACCATGAACACGCCGGCGGTCACCATGGTCGCGGCATGGATCAGCGCGGAGACCGGGGTCGGGCCCTCCATCGCGTCCGGCAGCCAGGTGTGCAACAGGAACTGGGCCGATTTGCCCATCGCGCCGATGAAAAGGAGGACGCAGCAGACCTCGAGGATCGGGAACTCGCCCGAGAGGAAACTGAAGGTCTGGTTCGCCATCTCCGGCGCCTTGGCGAAGATGACGTCGTACTCGATGCTGCCGAAGGTGAGATAGATGGCGAGGATGCCGAGGCCGAAGCCGAAATCGCCTACCCGGTTGACCACGAAGGCCTTGATCGCGGCGGCGTTGGCACTCGGGCGCTTGTACCAGAAGCCGATCAAAAGATAGGACGCGAGGCCGACGCCCTCCCAGCCAAAATAGAGCTGCAGCAGGTTGTCGGCGGTGACCAGCGCCAGCATGAAGAAGGTGAAGAGCGAGAGATAGGCGAAGAAGCGCGGCTTGTGCTCGTCATGCGACATGTAGCCAAGCGAGTAGACGTGCACCAGGAACGAGACCACGGTGACCACGAAGATCATCACTGCGGTCAGCTCATCGACCCGGATTGCCCAGGCGGCCTGGAATGTGCCCGAGGTGATCCAATCGAACAGCTCGACCTTGCCCGGGTTGTTGCCCCAGGCAACATCGATGAAGACGATCACGCCAAAGATCGCGGCCACGCCCATCGCCGCCACGGTGACGAGCGGCGCCACGCGCTGGCCGAGCACGCGGCCGAACAGGCCGGCGATGGCCGCGCCGATCAGCGGCAGGAAGACGATGGCGACTGCGAGGCCCACCGGGGCTCAGCCCTTCATCATGTTGACGTCTTCAACCGCGATCGAGCCGCGATTGCGGAAATAGACCACCAGGATGGCCAGACCGATCGCGGCTTCGGCCGCCGCGACCGTGAGCACGAACATGGCAAAGGCCTGGCCGGTCATATCCTGCAGGAAGGCCGAGAACGCGACCAAATTGATGTTGACCGCAAGCAGCATCAGCTCGATCGACATCAGGATCACGATCACGTTCTTGCGGTTCAGGAAGATACCGAACACGCCGATCGTGAAGAGGATGGCCGCGACGGTGAGATAGTGGCCTAGTCCGATTTCCACGATGCCCCCTCTCCCGGCTTCACGTCGGTCAGCCGCACGGCGTCCTTTGGCCGGCGCGCCACCTGATCCGCGATCCGCTGCCGCTTCACGCCAACGCGCGCGCGGTGGGTCAGCACGATCGCACCGATCATGGCGACCAGCAGCACGAGGCCGGCGATCTGAAACAGATAGGCGTAGTTGGTATAGAGGATGTTGCCGAGCGCCTCGGTGTTCTGTACCTGCGCCGGGTCGGGCATTGGCATCGCCATCTTGGCCGGCTTCGAGATGTCGATCGAGCCCGAGGCGAACACCAGGATGAGCTCGGCCAAAAGAATGGCGCCGACCACCGCGCCGATTGGCAGATACTGGATGAATCCGGCGCGAAGCTTGGCGAAATCCACATCGAGCATCATGACGACGAACAGGAACAGCACCGCCACCGCGCCGACATAGACAATGACCAGGATCATCGCCACGAACTCGGCGTCCATCAGCACGAACAGACCGGCCGAGTTGAAAAAGGCGAGGATCAGGAACAGCACCGAATGCACCGGATTGCGCGAGCTGATCACCGCGAGGCCCGACCCCACGGTCATCACCGCGAGCACGTAGAAGACGATGGTCTGGATGATCATCGGTGGGGCTTCGGCGTCCGGCGTTTAGCGGTAGGGTGCGTCGCTGGCGAGGTTGGCGGCGATTTCGCGTTCCCAGCGATCGCCATTCGAAAGCAGCTTCTCCTTGTTGTAGAGGAGTTCCTCGCGGGTTTCCGCGGCGAACTCGAAATTCGGTCCCTCGACGATGGCATCCACCGGGCAGGCTTCCTGGCAGAAGCCGCAATAGATGCACTTCACCATGTCGATGTCATAGCGCGTGGTGCGCCGGCTGCCGTCCGCCCGCGCTTCAGCCTCAATCGTGATCGCCTGCGCCGGGCAGATCGCCTCGCACAGCTTGCAGGCGATGCAGCGCTCCTCGCCATTCGGGTAGCGCCTAAGGGCGTGCTCGCCCCGGAAGCGCGGGCTCAGCGGTCCCTTCTCATGCGGATAATTGAGCGTCACGCGCGGCTTGAACATCTGCCGGAAAGTGATGGCAAGGCCACTCATCAGCTCGGTCAGGAGCAGCGATCTTACGGTGCGATCGACGAATGCCATTCGCCCCTCCTACGCCCGGCGCCGGCCGAGGCGCGGGCCGCCCATAACATGGAGCCGCCTCATGCCGCAATCGCTCATCCGCCCGCCACCTTTTCCGGCAGCCAGCCAAACAAATGCAGCGCCGCCGCCGTGAGCACGAGCCACGCGAGCGAGGCCGGCAGAAACACCTTCCAGCCGAGACGCATCAGCTGGTCATAGCGGTAGCGCGGCAGGGTCGCGCGGGTCCAGGTGAAGGCGAAGATCACGACCGCCGTCTTGAGCAGGAACCAGACCACGCCCGGAACATAGGTGAACGGCTCGACCCGGAACGGCGGCAGCCAGCCACCCAGGAACAGGATCGTGCACAGGCCCGAGAGCAGGATGATGTTGGCGTACTCGCCGAGCATGAAGAGGCCCCACGAGATGCCCGAATACTCGACCTGATAGCCCGCCACCAGCTCGCCCTCGGCCTCCGGCAGGTCGAACGGCGTACGGTTGGTCTCGGCCAGGGCCGAGATGAAGTAGATCACGAACATCGGGAACAGCGGAATGAAGAACCACAGGCCCTTCTGCGCTTCGACGATGTCGTTCAGGTTGAGCGAGCCGACGCAGAGCAGCACGGTCACGATCACGAAGCCGATCGAAACCTCGTAGGACACCATCTGCGCGGCTGATCGGAGCGAGCCCAGGAACGCGTATTTCGAGTTCGAGGCCCAGCCCGCGATGATGATGCCGTAGACGCCGAGCGAAGAGATCGCGAACAGATAGAGGATGCCGACATTGAGATCGGCCAGCACCAAATGCTTGTCGAACGGGATCACCGCCCAACCGACGAGCCCGAGCGAGAAGGTGATGATCGGCGCCATGATGAAGAGCGCGCGATTGGCACCGGCCGGAATGATGGTCTCCTTCAGGACCATCTTCAGGCCGTCGGCCAGGAACTGCAGCACGCCGAACGGGCCGACCACGTTCGGGCCGCGCCGGAGCTGCATGGCGGCCCAGACCTTGCGCTCGACATAGGAAAGCGCACCGACCGCGAGCATCATCGGCACCGCGATCGCCAGCACATAGCCGATCGTGAGCAGGAGTGGCAGCAGATAGTCGTGCCAGACGCCGGTCTCAGCCATGGGTGCCGGTCTTCTGTTGGGCCGGGTTCAGGAACGCGGCAACGCACTGCGCCATCGTGTCCGACGCTCGGCTAATCGGATCGGTCAGATAGTAGTTCGCGATCGCGTTGCGGAAGGGCTGAACGTCGAGCCCGCCCGGCGCCCCGAAGCGCCCGAAGCTCGCGGCCTCGATGCGCCCGAGCGCGCGGAAGCTCGGCGCGACCTCGCCCAACCGGCGGCGCACGGCCTCGATCGTGTCATAGGGCAGACGCTGGCCGAGACGCTCCGAGAGCGCGCGGATGATCTTCCAGTCCTCGCGCGCCTCGCCGAGGGGATGGACCGCGAGGCGCGTGCGCTGCGGCCGACCCTCGAGGCTCACATAGGTCGCGCTCTTCTCGGTGTAGGCAGCACCCGGAAGAACGACGTCGGCGCGCTTCGCGCCGGCATCGCCGTGATGGCCCTGGTAGATCACGAAGGCGCGGCCGAGCCGGCTGGTATCGATCTCGTCCGCGCCGAGGAGATAGACAATCTCGATCGCGCCGGCGCCGGCACCTTCGATGATGCCCTGCACGTCGCGGCCGGAGGGGCCTGGCACAAAGCCGAGATCGAGCCCGCCGACGCGCGCGGCGGCGGTGTGCAGCACGTTGAAGCCGTTCCAGCCGTCGCGCACGATGCCAAGGTCGAGCGCAAGCTGGCGCGCCGCCGCCAGCACCTGAGCGCCATCCGGCCGCGCCAGCGCGCCCTGCCCGACGATCATCATGGGCGCCTTGGCCGATTTGAGTACGCCCGCGAACGGATGGCTGCCGGCCAGGAGCACCGACGAGGCCTGCGGGCCATCGCCAATCATCGTGTAGCGATAGGTAAGGTCCACCGGTTGCCCGATCAGGCCGACCGAGAACCCGCCACGCCGGAAGCGCTTGCGCAGGCGCGCATTCACGAGCGGCGCCTCCCAGCGCGGG
>VGET01000121.1 GCA_016869195.1 Alphaproteobacteria bacterium
CGCGAACATGGCGTCCGCCTATAACGGTCGCCCGCCCGCGCCCGAGGTGCTGCTGAAGGACGGTCGCTTCGCGGTGATCCGCCCGCGCCTGAGCCTGGAGGCGCTACTTGCGCGCGACGTGCTGCCGGATTGGCTGGCCTAACGCCTGAGCGCCTTCGTCACCGTGCGATTGATGTCGTCGAGCGTGAAGGGCTTCGAGATCACATCGCGCACGAGGGCGTTCAAGTTTCGCGCCCGCGCCCGCTGATCGGCGAAGCCGGTCATCAGCACGATCGGCAGGCCGGGCCATTCCTTGGCCACTTTGAGCGCGAGGCCGAGGCCATCGAGCTCGGGCATCACGATGTCGGAGAGGAGGAGATCGTAGGCATCTTCTTCAAGCGCATGGAGCGCGGCCACGCCATCGCCCACCGCCTTGACCTCGTGGCCGTGCGCCGCGAGGCCGCGGGTGAGGAACTCGCGCACCGCGGTTTCATCTTCCGCGATCAGGATTTTCGCCATGAGCGTTCGCGCCGGCCCCGTTTCGGCTCAGCCATTGCCGTCGGGCGCGAAGCGCACCGAGAGCGTGATGGCGCCTTGAGGCGGGCCGGTCAGGCGGGTCGAGAACTTCGTGGCGCTGCCAGGGGCGAGGTGATCGGCCTCGATCGCGAAGGTCCAATGATGGAGCTCCTGCTGATTGGCATCGACCAGGCCGACGCGGATCGCGGGCACCCGCACCTCGCTCGCCGAGACGTTCTGGATCTCACCAGTCACGACCAGGATCGGCACGCCGCTCTCGACCAGCTGGCTCGAGGCAACATTGCGAATCTCGAGGCCGGGCGTGGTCGCCGGGGCGCTCTCGAACCCGATGGCGCGATATAGTTTGGCGGATTCGGGCCAGGCGGCGACGATCGGCTCGCGCGCGGCGAGCCCTCCGACGACCACCACGGCCACCGCGAGCGCAAGCGCGAGCCAGCCGACTCGATCGTGCCGCCGGCGCGGATTGACGATTACCGGGAGATTTGAGCCGGGCCCGATCGGCTCAGGGCCCGCCAAGGGCGGCAGCACGTCGACCCGGCGGGGCATGTCGGCCGGGGGCTCCTGGCGCCAGCTATGAGCGCACTTGGCGCACCGGACCGCGCGACCCCCGGGTCCCAATACGCCCGGGTCCACCAGATATCGCGTCCCACAGGACGGACAACTCAATATCATGCGCTGCGGCCCAATTTTGCGTAAGTTATAGGAAGTCACTTCGAGGCTTGCAAGGCAAGGGACCCGGTCAGACCCAATGCAGCACAAAAGGGAGGCGGGATTGTGATCCGCCAACGCACGCCGGCAAGCGCGCCGACGCTATCTTCCGCGTTCATTCGTTTCGAATCCGTTGGCTTGCGCTATGGCCTTGGTCCCGAAGTGCTGCACGACCTCAATTTTGCGATCGAACCCGGCGAGTTCCGCTATGTGTTGGGCCCGAGCGGCGTGGGCAAGACCACCTTGCTCCGGTTGCTCTACCTCTCGCTTCGTCCCTCGCGCGGCCTGATCACGATGTTCGGCCACGAGCTCGCGACCACGCCGCGCGCTGACCTTGCCGCCCTTCGGCGACGCATCGGTGTCGTGTTTCAGGACTTTCGCCTGCTCGACCATCTGACGGTGGTGGAGAACGTGGCCCTGCCCTTGCGCATCGCGGGTGCGTCCGAGGCCGAGATCAGGCAGCACGTGCCCGAGCTGCTCGGCTGGGTTGGCCTGACCGATCAGATGAACGCGCGCCCGCCGACGCTCTCGGGCGGCCAGAAGCAGCGCGTCGCGATCGCCCGCGCCGTGATCACCAAGCCGGATCTGCTGCTCGCCGACGAGCCGACCGGCAATATCGACAGCGCGCTAGGCCTGCGCCTGCTCCGCCTGTTCGAGGAACTCAACAAGGTCGGCACCACGGTCGTGATCGCGACCCACAATGAAGCGCTCGTCACCCAGCGGCCGCACAGCATCATGCGCCTCTCGGGCGGCACGCTCGAGGAATTGGCGGCGGTGGCGGCATGAACCCGACGCGGTTGCCGATCATCCCCTTGGGTCGCGATGCGGCCAGCCGGCTTCTGCCCTTCGTGTTCGGCCTGATGACCTTCCTCGCCGGCTTGGCGCTGGCGGGTGTCGTCGCCCTCAGCGGCGCGTCCGAGCAGATTGGCAAGCCCGAGGTTGATCGCCTGACGGTCGAGGTCCAGCCCGATCAATCGGGCGATACCGACGCTCGAACCCAACTCGTGATCGCGCATCTCACGCGTGACCCCGCGGTCGCGGAGGCGACAGCGATCTCGGACGACGAGGTCGCCGCGCTGCTTCAGCCCTGGCTCTCGCGCGACACGCTGCCTGGTGACCTCGCCATGCCGCGGCTGATCGATGTTCGGCTCAAATCGGGCGCGACGCCGAACCTTGCGGCGCTGTCCGAGGCCTTCGCAACACTGGGGCCCGGTATAAAGATCGACGATCCGCGCACTTGGCTCGATCGGCTGGGCAGCTTTGGACGGTCGCTCGCGGTAGTTGCGGGCATCATCATGGCGCTGATCGCGGCGGCGCTCGGCGTCATGGCGGTGGTCAACACGCGCATGGCGCTCGCGGTACACCGCGAGGTGGTCGAGCTTCTGCACCTGATGGGGGCCAAGGATTCGTTCATCGCGCGCCTGTTTCAGATGCAGGCGCTCAAGGTTGGGCTGATCGGGGGCGCGCTCGGCGCGGCGATCGCGGCGGCAACCCTCTACGGCATCGGCCAGGCGGTCCACCGGCTCGACGCGACGATCTTTCTCGACGTCGCGCTGAAGGCGCCGGGCTATGCCGTGCTCGCGGCGCTGCCGGTCGCGACCGGGCTGATCGCGGCGCTGACCTCGAGGGTCACCGTGCTCCGCGCGCTCAAGCGCATGCCGTGAACCCAGGGCGCCACCCCGTCATCGCGTTGAAGCTGGCGCGGCCGGTGCTCGTCGTCATCTCGGTCGCCGCGCTGCTCTGGACCGCCGGGCTCGCCGCCTTCGCATTCTCGATCCCCACGAGCCCGACCGATCGGACGACCCCGGTCGATGCCATCATCGTGCTCACCGGCGGCAGTGAACGCATCGAGGAGGGCCTCGCGCTGCTCGATTCCGGCCTCGGCAAGAAGCTCTTCATTAGCGGGGTGGCCGAGGGGCTGTCGCCCGCGGAGGTCTTCGGCGACCTCACGCCAAAGCCCGAAAAGGTGGCGTGCTGCATCGAGTTGGGACATACTGCCGAGAACACCGCAGGGAACGCGAGCGAGGCCGCTCGCTGGTTGGCGCGCGAGGGATTCACAAGCCTCAGGCTGGTGACCGGCAGCTACCACATGCCGCGGAGCCTGCTGGAATTCCGTCGTGCCATGCCCACAATAACGGTGATCGCCAATCCGGTGTTTCCCGGACGTGTCAAGGTAGAGCAATGGTGGCGCTTTCGCGGAACAGCGGGCTTGATCGCGAGCGAGTACGTGAAATACCTCGGGGTGACGATCAAGTCGTTCCTGCCGAGCTCGCCTACCCCACCCAAAACCGCGTGAACACGATCCGCTCGGCGCTTTGCACCGCCGGCTTCTACATCTGGGCCATCTGCATCGGGCTCGTCATGATCCCGGCGATGATCCTGCCGCGGCCGATCTTCCGGCTGTTCGTGCAAACCTGGTCGTTTGGCAATCAAGTCCTGTTGCGGGTGATCTCGGGCATCAAGGTCGAGATCCGGGGCCGCGAATACATCCCGACCGGGGCTGCGATCGTCGCCTCCAAGCACCAGTCGGAGTGGGAATCGAACGTCTTCCTGCACCTGCTGCATGACCCGGTCTATGTCATGAAGAAGGAACTATTCTACATTCCCTTCTATGGCCTGTTCGCGGCGCGTATCGGCATGATCTTCATCGATCGGCGTGGTCACGCAAAGACGCTCAGGCGCCTGGTCAAGCTGGCGCGTGAGCGCTTGGAGCGTGGACGGCCGATCGTGATCTTCCCGGAGGGCACAAGGGTCGCGCCGGGCCGGAAGCTCGCTTATCGCCCTGGTGTTGCCGCGCTCTACGCCGAGCTCGACGTGCCGGTCGTGCCGGTCGTGCACAATTCGGGCCTGCACTGGCCGAAGAAGTCCTTCCGCAAATACCCCGGCACGATCATCGTGCAATTCCTGCCGCCGATCCCGCCGGGGCTCGAGCGCCATGTCTTCATGCGCCGCCTCGAAGACACGATGGAGGGGGCGGCGCAAGTCTTGCTCACCGAGTGCGCGGAACGGCGCAAGGCCGCGAAGGCGTGAAACCGGCGCCCATCCTTGACCCGATGGAAAAGGCCGCCTAGAATTTTGTTCCGCTAATGTTCCCGTGAGGGCCCGCCGTGTCGCCGCCTTTGATGAGCCCGATCGCCAGCCAGATCTGGGACATGAAATACCGGCTCAAAGGGCCGGACGGCACACCGGTCGACCGCACGGTCGAGGATAGCTGGCGGCGCGTCGCCGGTGCGCTGGCCGCGGTCGAATCCGACCCGAAACGCTGGTCCGACGCCTTCTACACGGCGCTCGAAGGCTTTCGTTTCCTGCCCGCGGGGCGAATCATCGCCGGCGCCGGCACCGACCGGAACGTGACGCTGTTCAACTGCTTCGTCATGGGCCGCGTGCCCGATGACATGACCGGTATCTTCGAGCATTTGAAGGAAGCCGCGCTCACCATGCAGCAGGGCGGCGGCATCGGCTATGACTTCTCGACCTTGAGACCCAAGGGCGCGTTGGTGCGCGGCGTCGGCGCCGATGCGTCAGGCCCGCTCTCCTTCATGGACGTTTGGGATGCGATGTGCCGCACCATCATGAGCGCGGGCCATCGCCGCGGCGCCATGATGGCGACGATGCGTTGCGACCATCCGGATATCGAGGCCTTCATCGAGGCGAAGCGCGACCCCGGGCGGCTGCGCATGTTCAATCTCTCGGTGCTGGTGACCGACCCGTTCATGGCAGCGGTCAAGGGCGACGAGGCGTGGCCGCTTGTCTTTGGCGGCACGGTGTTCAAGACCGTGCAGGCGCGGGAGCTGTGGGAGCGCATCATGCGCGCGACCTATGGCTATGCCGAGCCCGGCGTCATCTTCATCGACCGCATCAACCGCGCCAACAACCTCGCCTATTGCGAGGAGATCTTCGCCACGAACCCCTGTGGCGAACAGCCGCTGCCGCCTTATGGCGCGTGCCTGCTGGGCTCGATCAATCTGGCGGCGCTGGTCGCGCGGCCGTTCGAGGCGAGCGCGGGAATCGAGATGGCGGCGCTGGAGCGGCTGGTGAGCCTCGCGATCCGCATGCTCGACAACGCGATCGACGCCTCGCGCTTTCCCTTGCCCGCCCAGGCCGCCGAGGCCAAAGCCAAGCGGCGCATCGGCCTCGGCGTCACCGGGCTCGCCGATGCGCTGATCATGTGTGGCGCGCGCTATGGCCGGCCCGAAGCGCTCGCGCTGACGGAGACTTGGCTCAAGGCGATCCGGCGCGCAGCCTATTCGGCGTCGGTCGAGATTGCGCGCGAGAAGGGCGCGTTCCCTCTGTTCGACGCGGCGCGCTACCTCACCGGCGAGACCATCGCGACGCTCGAAGACGATGTGCGCGCGGCGATCGAGCGTCATGGCATACGCAACGCGCTCCTGACCTCGATCGCGCCGACCGGCACGATCTCGCTGCTCGCCGGCAATGTCTCCTCGGGCATCGAGCCGGTGTTCAGCTATTCCTATACGCGCAACGTGCTGATGCCCGACGGCTCGCGCAAGGCCGAGACCGTGGCCGACTACGCCTTCCGCCTGTACCGAAGCCTCAAGGGTGAGGATGCGCCGCTGACCGAGAGCTTCGTCGATGCCCAGTCGCTGTTGCCGGCGGATCACCTGGCGATCCAGGCGGCGGCGCAGAAATACATCGACAGCTCGATCTCCAAGACCATCAACTGCCCCGAGGCGATCGATTTCGCGGCCTTCAAGGATATCTATCGCCAAGCCTATGAGCTCGGCTGCAAGGGCTGCACCACCTATCGCCCGAACCCGGTGACCGGCGCGGTGCTCGAGGCGCCTTCCGCGCCAAAGTCAATGTCTGCCGAGGCGAATCCGCCGCCCGCGCCGCGCCCGGTTCAGCCGCGCCAGACCGAGTTGCCGCTGAAATCGCCCGCGGCCCGCGCGCGCGACGCGTTCGAGGCGGGCGGCGTGGTCTACATGACCCAGCCGCTCGACCGGCCCGAGGCCCTGCCGGGCTCGACCTACAAGCTGCGTTGGCCCGACAGCGACCACGCGATCTACATCACGATCAACGATGTGGTGCGCGACGGCCGCCGCCGCCCGTTCGAGATCTTCATCAACTCGAAGAACACCGAGCACTATGCCTGGACGGTGGCGTTGACCCGCATGATCAGCGCGGTGTTCCGGCGCGGTGGCGATGTGTCGTTCGTGGTTGAGGAATTGAAGGCGGTGTTCGACCCGCGCGGCGGGCAGTGGATGGGAGGGCACTATGTGCCGTCCCTGCTGGCCGCGATCGGCGAGGTGATCGAGCGGCATCTGATCAACATCGGCTTCCTGCCGGCGCGCCAGGTGGAGGCGTCGCAGGCGCCCGCGGTTGCTGCTGCATCCGCCGTCGAGCGGCCCGGCACGACCTATCGCCTCGATCCGTGCCCGCGCTGCGGCCAGGCTGGTCTGTTGCGCCAGGAAGGCTGCGACATCTGCACGACCTGCGGCTACTCGAAGTGCGCCTGATCCTTCAGGCGCGGTGATCCCGCTCCGCGGCGCGGAGCAGCGCCGCGAGGTGCGGATCGGGCAGGCCAAGCTCGTCCAAATGTGCCACGGTATTGCGCAGGTAATCGAGGCAGGAGCCTCGCTGCCCTTGGCCTTGGCGTACCAGCTCGATGGTGCGCTCAGGGGGCAACTTGCCGGCATATTGCGTGTTGTCGCGGTTGACGACATAGGCGAAAGCCAACACGCGGTCCCCGCCGTGGTTCTGCCGCCCGAGCCGAATTGGCAGCAGCCGGCGGCGATAGACGTCGTGCAGGAGTTCGCGCGCATCGACCGCGGCCAGCACTTGCGCCGCCTCCGAGGCCGGGACGCGAAAGGCACGCCCCCAGCACGAGCCGCCACGATCGAGCCCGAGCACGAGGCCAGGCGCTCCCGGGGCCCCCCGATACACGTAGGAATAGAGGCAGAATCGGCGGTGATAGCCGGCAAGGCGCGCGGGACGGGCCTCGGCAAAATGGAAGTCCGGCCGCCACATCAACGAGCCATAGGCGAAAAGCCAGAGATCGGTCCTGGCATCCGCCCCATTGGCGGTCACGCTGTCCGAAGTTGGCGTCCTGTATCCGTCAGTCGAGTCGGGTTCTGAGCCAGACATCCCTAATCGACCTGGTAAATATTGGACTTAACCACTGGCGGTACCATCCGGCGAAGATTTTTTCATGCCCCAGGGAAAGGCGCTATTTTATTTCATGTCGGTGGTAAATGACGGGTCATCAACCTGCGAAATCTTGGCGGCCGGCGGCTCGGCCCCTTGAAACCAGCCCGGCGCAGGGTTACTGTTTTATTGAAGAAATGAACGGGCGGGCAACTCCCATTTGGGGATGGAGGATGGGCCATGCGTGCGGTTCATCTGACGGGAGCGATCGCTGGAGGCATTGCGATCGCGGCTGCTGGTTACTCCGCGTACTGGTTCCTGGCCGCTGACGCCATTGAAGACCGGATCTCGAGCTGGGCAGACGAACAGGGCGAGCTCGGCTGGGTGCTGACCACGGCGCAGACCGAGATCAGCGGGTTCCCGACGCGCTTCTCGGTGACGCTGCATAAGCCTTCCGTCAACGCCGAGGAGGACGGCTGGGCCTGGAAGGGCGAGCATTTGCTGGCCGAGGTCAGCCCGTGGGATTTCAGCGAGATCACGCTGAAGGTCGTCGGCGCGAGCCAAATGCGCGTCAGGGACGGCGAGGTCTGGCGCGAGATGGATTGGCAGGTCGAGGATGGCCAGGCGCGTCTCGCGCTGACCAGCGACCGCCGCGTCAAGGATATCGTGCTCGACATGAAGAGCGTGCGGGTGGCCGGTCTGCTTTCCGGGGGACCGGCAATCATTGGCCATGTGCGCGCCCAGAGCCTGCTGCCTACTGCGCGCGAGGGCGACGCAAAGGCCGCGGGCGAACCCGTGGAGGTGATCAAGGCCGCGCTCAGCTTCGAGGGAGTCGAGCTGCCCGACGATATCGGCGAAGGCCTTGGCCCCAGAATCGAGACGCTCAATGTCGACGCGAGCTGGGTCGGCCCCATGCCGGCGGACACCAAGCGCGACGCGGTGATGGCGTGGCGCGATGCCGGCGGCACGATCGAGCTGAAGTCGCTCAATCTGCGCTGGGGGCCGCTTGGCCTCTCGACCCAGGGCACGCTCGCGCTCGATCAGGAGCTGCGGCCGATGGGCGCGTTAACCGCCGATATCGTCGGCTATGGCGATGTGATCGATGCCCTCATTTTGTCGGACGTCATTCCCTTGGGCGATGCCTTCATGGCCAAGGTGGCGTTCAACGTGATGGCCGAGAAGCCTGCGGACGGCGGACCGCCCGTTTTGCGCAAGGTTCCGCTGACGGCGCAGAACGGCGACCTGTTCGTCGGCCCGGTGCAGTTCGCAAAATTGCCGCCGCTCGACCTCGATTAGGCTACGACTTAAAGGTCGACGCGGCGCGCGCTTTGCGGCAAAAGGGCGGGCGTGGTACTTGGTTTCGGTGCAATTCTTCGTCGCCTGTTCTGGCCGCGTGGTTGGCTCCTCCGCTCTGTCGTCATTGGCGGATGGGTGATCGCGGGGCTTGCGCTCGCCTACACCATCGTTTGGTTCATCGCCGCCGGCGTGCTTGAGGGGCACGTCCGGGACGCCGTCATCACCGAGAAGGGCGCCAGCCTCGTCACGAGCCATAGCGGGCTTCGCACATCGGGTTTTCCCGGCACGATCACCGTCGAGGTGACGGAGCCGACCTATCGCTACACCTGGCAGCGCTCCGACGGCTCGCGCGCCATGTTGACCTGGCACGATGATCTGATGACCGTGCGCGCAAACCCGCTCCGTCCAACCGTGCTCGCGCTCGACTGGCCGAAGCTCGCCGAGATCGTCGTGGTCGCCCCCGATGGCACACGCGCGCCGCCCGTTGCGTTCACGGCGGCAACGGCGTCGGCCGAAGTTCTGCTCGCTGATGGTCGCGCTTTGCCGATTCGCGCCGAGTTGACCCAAGTGGCGGCCCATCGCGACAACGAGCCAAAACCGATCGAGGTTCTCGCCAGCCTCTTGCTCACCGGGCGCTACGGCGATGGCCGGACCGAACCGTCGGCGCGCTGGGAGGTCGAAGGCCGTGATTTGCGCGGAACCGAAATCTCGGCTGCGCTCTTCGGGCCGGCCAATGGTGGCGCGCTCGCTCGCATCGATCGCCTGAGCGGCGTGCTCACGGTGCACGGCCCCTTGCCCGAGCCGACATCGAACAGCGCGATGGCGGCCTGGCGTGACGCGCACGGGCGGGTCGATCTGGCTGGCTTCAGGCTCGATGCACCCGATCTGAAGGCTGCATGGCAGGGTCGCTTGAACCTTGACGGCCAGCTCCGGCCGAGCGGCACCGTCGACGCCGAGATCGAAGGGCTGGCGCCGCTGGTTGCGGCCAGCCAGGATTCGCCGAACGAAAAGCCGAGCACGCTCGAAAGCCTGATCGTCGTGCTGCTCGGCCTGCTCTCGGGCCAGGATGACCCGAACGCGCCATTGCCGGTTTCGTTCGAGGCCAGGGATGGCCGGCTTTATGCCGGCTCGGCGCTCGGCTCGATCCCGATCGGCACCCTCGGCCCGATCGATTTCGAGGCCAAGGACGGCCCGCTCATTCCCGTTCAGATCAAGCTCGGCGAATAGCGGTTGCTCCGCGCCCGCTAGAGCGTGATGAGTTCAGGTTTGTGCATAGCCTGAATTCACGAAGTAGTTTGCGCATTCGCGGGCTGTGATGGTGTTTAGGGTTTGGCCGATCGCGGCGCT
>VGET01000122.1 GCA_016869195.1 Alphaproteobacteria bacterium
TTCGGCCCTGGGCTGTCACCCATGTCTTAGGTACGTTCCGTTACCTATGTCTCCGGACTGGACACGGGAATGATTGGTCGGAGTGAGAGGATTTGAACCTCCGGCCCCTGCCTCCCGAAAGCAGTGCTCTACCAGGCTGAGCTACACTCCGACCGGCGCCTGCCGCCGCGCTTGCGGCGGCGGGAGCGGGCCTTATAGCGTTTCGGCGCGATGCCGGCAAGCAACCCGGCCAAATCGGTCAGATCGGGTGGCTTTCGAGCCACTTGGCGTAGGCTGCCAAGCCCTTGTCGAAGGGCCATTGCGGGGTCCAACCGAGCTCGCGCGCGGCGGCCGCGACCTCGAAGCGGGCATGGACCTGATCCTGCGGGTCTGCTCCCTGGGTGAGGGTGATCGCGGCCATGGGGTAGAGCGCCTTCACCTGCTTCACGATGTCTTCGAAGCTCGAGCGCACGCCGGCCGTGATGTTGTAGGCCGGCTGGTTGACCGCGTTGACGTCGATCGCCTTCAGGAGCGCGCCGACGACATCGTCGATATAAACATATTGGCGATGAAAGCCGCCGCCATAGGGCAGCGTGGTCGGCCGGCCGGCTTGCGCGTCCTTCAGCATCTGGCGGATCACGCACTCGGTCCGCCGCCGAGGGCCAAAGACCCAGCAGAAGCGCAGGACGATGCCATCGACGCCCGCGCTCACGCGATAGGCGCGGGTCAGGATGTCGCCGCCGGCCTTGGTCGCGCCGTAGATGTCGGTCGGAGAGAGCGGCGCGAATTCATCGAGGTTGGTCGCGCTCTTGGTTGAATCGCCATAGGCCGAGGTCGAAGAGCAATAGATCACGCGTCGCGTCTTATGGATGCGCGCGGCCTCGAGAATGTTCGCTGTGCCGACGAGGTTCGACTCAACCACCATCCGAGGATTGTCGCGCCCGAGCATGGGGCCGGAGACCGCGCCGCAATGCGCGACTGCATCCACACCCTCGGCGAACATCGCATGGATCCGATGTACGTCAGACAGATCGGCCCTGACGAAGCGGAAGCCGCCATCCTCATCGGGCCGCACGGTGTCCGTGCCGATCACCGGGCGGCCCATCTCGGTCAGCTTCTTGGCGAGGGTGAATCCGATCAGCCCGGCAGCACCGGTAACGAGAACGGCGGACGACGGCATGGCATTACCTCATGAGGCGGCGCTTGGAACGCGCAGGAAACACGTGATCGCCCGCCCGGTCCAGCTTCAAAGGCTCAACCCAGAGCGCGGCGGAAACCGGCAGCGCACCATAATAGTGCGGAAACAGCGCCCCGCCACGGGACGGCTCCCAACGCAATGCCGGGCCGAGTTGTGATGCCTCGAACGCGACCAGCACGAGATCAGCCTGACCGCTGAAATGGCGCGCCGCGGTTTCGACCACCTGCGAGTCATCGGAGAGATGGATGAAGCCGTCGCGCCGATCGACGGCCGATCCGTCAAAGCGGCCGCGCTTTGCCGCGTCGTCCCAGTCTTGCCGCGGACAGATCTTGTAGACGAGGCGCTCGGTCATCTGTCACGCGAAAGAAGAAAGGGCCGGCACAAGGCCGGCCCCACTCGAACGCTACTCGGCGGCCTGCTTGGAGGGGGCAGAGCCGCCCCAATTGGCCGCGGTGCGCCGCTTCATCATGCGGCGGAACTCCGCCGTCGTCTTGGGCAGGAGATCGCCCGTGCCCCAATCGACGATCACGCCAAAACGGCGCACAAGGTCAAACGCGGTGAGCTCGCCCTTGCGATAGCGCGCCGCCACTCTCTCGGCATCCTCATCGAGCCACTTCTTGCGCTCTGAGCGGATGCGGGCGCGCTCGGCCTTCGTGGCCTCCCAGTCGATCGAGTATTCGCACAGATCGGCGTCAATGACCTTGATCACGACCCCATAGTCGATGCGCGCGCGCTCGACTGAGACATAATCGTCGGCCACGTCGTCGGCCACCAGCTTCGGATCGCGCTCCAGCGGATCGCCGAGGCCGCCACCGCCGCCCGCGACGCGGGCATATTCATCGCCATCATTGATCGGCACATCGGAGAAGACCGCTCCCAACCAGTTTGGCTGGTTCTCACCCTTACGGTTGAGCCAGAGCCCGTGCGGGTTCGAAGGCAGACCGCCCTTGATGCCGAAGGCGATCGAGCGCTCGCGGTCGCAGATGTAGGAGAGCACGGTGCCATGCGCCTTCAAGAGCCGCGAAGTCTTGTTGATGCCGACGCCGCCGCGCCATTTGCCGGGGCCGCCGGAATCCGTCACCAGCGTGTTGTCGACGATGAGGATGGGCGACAGGCGCTCCTGGCCTTCGATGGGCTGCACCATGAGGCCGACGCCGAAGGGCGAGCACGTAGAGTTGCAGCCGTCCTTGCCCTCGCGCCCGCCCCAGCCGCCGGGAAGCCAGTCGTAGTACATGAAATAGGGCTTGTCCTTGAAGCGCAGGTCAGTGCCGCCGGTGAGCAGATATTCGAGCTGATAGGCGGCGGCGATCGAGCGCTCCGGCATGATGTTCGACCAGAGCTCGAAGATCATCGCCATGATCTTCTCGAACACCATGAGGAAGCCCGTGACCGCGACCGGCCAGCGCGCATCCACAATCGAGTTCTCCGGCGCGATGATCTTGATCGGCCGGTAGAAGCCGGAATTGAGCGGCAGGTCGGGGAAGAAGGTCTTCATGCCGGCGACAACACCCGAGAAGGTCGTGCCGAAGGCGGAGTTGTAAAGCGTGCCGATAGTCGGGTGGCTGCCCGAGAAGTCGTAGATCACCTGGTCATTATCGATGGTGAGCTTGACCTTGATCGGGATCAGCCCCTCGCTGCCGGCAGGATCCTGGTCGACATAGTCGGTTGTTTCCCAGCTGCCGTTCGGCAGGGCGCGCAGGCGCTGGCGCGTCGCGCGCTCGACATAGTTCTGCACCTCGTTGAAGCCGGCGACCACCGTGTCCTTGCCGTATTTCTTGACGAGGCGAAGAATCTCGCGCTCGGCCACGCGCGTCGCCTCGGCTTGGGCACGCATGTCACCCAAGACCGTCTCCGGGTCGCGCGTGCTGGCACCGATCAGGCGGGCCACGTCCTCGCAGAAGCGACCCTTGTCCCAGATGCGGGTCGGCGTGATGCGCAGACCCTCCTTGAACATGTCCTTGGCCTGCACGTCGAACGAGCCTGGCACCGAGCCACCGATATCGGCCCAGTGACCGTTCGACTGGGCATAGCCGATCAGCTCCTTGCCGACGAAGATCGGGCGGATGACGCGCACGTCGTTGAAGTGCGTGCCGCCGGCATAGGGATCGTTGACGATGAACACGTCGCCCGGGTTGATATCGCCCTTGAACGCGTTGATCACCGCCTTGCAGCTATAGTGCAGGGTGCCGACGTGAACCGAGATGTCCTGATTGCCCTGAGCGATCGAATCGCCGTTGATGTCGTTCAGTGCGGACGAGAAGTCGCGATTGTAGATGACGAAGGAATAGCAGGTGCGGATGATCTGCTCCGCCATCTGGTCGACCGCCGAAATGAACGAGTTCTTCAGCACCTCGAAGGTCACCGGGTCGAGCGATTTGACCTTCGCCCGGCTCGCCTTGGCCGGCTTCCTGACGGCCTTCACCGCGGTTCCCTTGAGCGCCTTGGCTTGCTTCGTGCTCATCGCTTCGCCTCCGAGACCTCGATGATGATGTTCAACCATGGATCGACCTTGCCCACAAGGCCGGGCGGAATGAGAGTGGTCGAGTCGATCTGCTCGATCACCGCCGGGCCCTCGATGGTGGCACCGGCGAACAAGTCGCGCCGATTATAGACCGGCGTCTGTAGCGCCTTCGGCTTCTCGTCGAACACGACCGCGCGCTTCTCCACCGGCTTTGGCGTGCCGCGCTTCGGCTTCTGTTTCGCGATTTCGGCCTTCGGCGACAGACCGATGGCGCTCAAATTCAGGCGGAACAGATCAACCGGCGTGTCGTCGCGCCGGAAATTGTATTCGCGGTCATGATTGGCGTGGAACGCCTCGATCGCCTTCTTGACCGAGTTGAACGGCGCCGGCACCTGCACGTTCAGCGTGCGCCACTGGCCGCGATACATCATGTCGATCGAGCGGGTCAGCACCATGTTCTTGGGCTTGACGCCTTCGTGCTCGAGCCGTTCGCGCGCCTCGGCCTCCATCTTGCGGAACTCCGATTCCACCGTCTTCGGGTCCACCTCGTCGGCTGCCGCGATATAGGTGAAGCCGAGGTCGTGGCGGATGTCGACCAGGAGGCAGCCCATGGCTGAGGTGATGCCCGGGTTGAGCGGCACGATCAGGGTCGGGATCGAGAGCTCGCGGGCGAGCGCGACGCCATGGAGCGGACCGGCGCCACCGAAGGCCACCAGCGCGAAGTCACGCGGGTCATAGCCCCGGCTGATCGAGATCAGGCGCACCGCCGCGGCCATGTTGGCATTGGCGACCGAGATGATCGCCTTGGCCGCCTCGGCCGTATCCATCTTGAGCGGCTTGGCGACGCCGTCACGAACCGCCGTCTCGGCGAGCGCGCGGTCAAGCTTGAGCCCGCCGCCGACGAGCCCGGCGCCCAGCCGACCGAGGAACAGATTCGCGTCTGTGTTGGTCGGCACGGTGCCACCGCGGCCATAGCAGGCCGGGCCGGGATCGGCGCCCGCTGATTGCGGGCCATTCCTGAGGCCGCCGGCCTCGTCGATATAGGCGAGCGAGCCGCCGCCGGCGCCGATGGTAAGCACCTCGATGCTCGGAAAGCGGATCGGATAGCCATACTGGATGAACCAGTCCTTGGTGACGCGATTATTTCCTTCCCAGGCGAGCGACACGTCGGTCGAGGTGCCGCCCATGTCGAGGCCGATCGAGTTCGGATAGCCCGCCTCGGTCGCAATATAGCGGCTCGCGATCGCGCCGGCGGCGATGCCTGAGCCCGCGAGGCGGCCGGCAAATTGCCGGGCTGTGCGGCCGGTGACGACACCACCACCACTGTGTAGCAAGAGGAGGTCACTCTTGTAGCCACGATCCTTCAGATCGTCGGCGAGTCGATCGGCATAGCGCCCGGCCACCGGGTTGAGGATGGCATTCACCACAGTTGTCGAAAAGCGCTCGTGCTCGAAGATCTCGGGCAGCACCTCGGAGGAGGTCGAGATCTCAACGCCCGGCAATTCCTCGGCCAGGATCTCCTTCATTCGGCGCTCATGGGTGCCGTTGATGTAGGAATTGATGAAACAGACCGCGACCGCCTGGACGTTTCGCTTCCTAAGCACACGCGCGACCTCGCGCGCCTCGTTCTCATCGAGCGGCGTCAGGACCTTGCCCTGAAAGTCGATGCGCTCGGACACGGTCAGCCGATCGCGCCGGCGCACATAGGGCGGGGCCACGTCCTTGTAGGTATCCCACAGATCTTCCTTGGTCCCGCGGCGCACCTCGATCACGTCGCGGAAGCCGCGCGTCATGATCATGGCGGTGCGCGGCAGGCGGCGCGTGATCAGCGCGTTGGTCGCGACCGTCGTGCCGTGGGAGAACAGGCTGACTTCCTTGAGGTCGACGCCCGCTTCACCCAACCCGGCGAGGCAGCCGCGAATGGGGTCGTCCGGGGTCGAGGCGATCTTGTGGATGCGGATGTCGCCGCTTTTCTCGTTCAGAATACAAATGTCGGTAAAGGTGCCGCCGATATCGACGGCGACGCGCATTTGGGGCATCCGCAGCTCCGATCTGTAAATCTTGTACGTGGCCCTCGCGGGCGGTCCGCGCGGACGATTACCGGCCAGCCGTGCCCCGTCAAGCGTACTTTGGGGTTCCGGGGGCCTACTCAGCCTATGAGGGGCTCAAAAACCCGATCGGAGCAACGGGTCGGCCCTAAGGCTTAGAACGGCACCTTGACGGTGGCCATGGCGCTGACATTGAGGCCATCGCGGTCGCGCACGTCGTCGTCCTCGAACGAGAAGGTCAGGCCACGCGGAATGGCCGCGCCCTCGTCCAAATAGCTGAAGCTGAGGGTGAGGGGGATCGCCTCGGGATCGAGGAACTGGGAGATCGGATCGCTCGGCCCGAAGGACGCACCTTCGCCCGAGCCCGCTGACCCGCGCGATTCGGCCGAGAACACATTGAAGGGCTGGAGCGCAGCAACGCTCAACCGATCCGTCTCGGTGAAGATTCGGTTGTACGCCACTGACGCACCGAGCTTCTGGCCCACCCAGGTCTCGCCCCCGGGATGGGTCAGGCCGGAGCCCTCCGCTTCCACGCGCACATGGTCGTAGAACACGGTCGCGCTGAGGCGGTCGTTGAAGACATAGCTGACACCAAGACCCAGGCTCTGGGTCAGGGCCTGGTCGGCCTCAGCGAGGTGGCCGGAGCCCGGGGTGCCAAGAACCCGGTCGACCTCCCGCACCAGCCCATAGTTCAGGCCGATGGTGAGATGGTCGCTCGGCCGATAGCTCGCCTGCAGGCCGAGATACCAGGAGTCGTCAGGCATCTCGTCCAGCGCTGAAACGCCGGTCACCCGGTCACCGGCGATCAGGCCGCCGCTGTTCGTGCGAAACGCCGTCGCGAGCGAAAACGTATCCGCCAGCTCAAGCAATGTGCCGACGAATGGGCCACCGCTGAAGGCATCGTCCGTCTCGCCAAGACCGACGAGAAGGTCACGCCCAAAGGTGCTGGAGGCGGAGAGAGGCGCGGCGACGTCCGAGGTCGTCACCGGGCTCGCCTCGCCACCAAGGCTAAGGCCAAGCTCGACATCGACCAGGGGCTCGTTCGGGGCCAAGGCGCCTGCGCCGTCAATGGCCAGGGGCTGCAAGGTGACATAGGTGTCGGAAGCGGCGGGTCCGGCCGTCGAGTCATCCGCGCGGGCGGCACCAGTAACCGCCAAGGCCGCGACGCCTAACATGGCCAGGCTCGAAAGCCGCGTCATGGCCAATCTCCCAACGACCACACCGCATGGTCATCATAGCGCCACAGACGACCGGCGTGTGGGGACAATTTTGCGTCAAGCCGAATTAATCAAGCGTGAAGGCCGCAGGACCGCCACATCCCCCAGTTATTTGTCACGCTCGACGCAGAAATCAACCACCCCGAGCAGCGCGCGCTTGGCCTCGCCATCGGGGAACAGGCCGAGGGCGTCGCGCGCCATGGCGCCATAATGTCGCGCGCGCTCGAACGAATCGGCGAGAGCGCCGTGCTTCTCGAGAAGCTCGAGCGCGTGGCCGAAATCCTCCTCGCGCTGCTCGCCTTCCTCCATGGCGCGGCGCCAGAACGAGCGCTCCTCCTCGCTGCCCCGCCGGTAGGCGAGCACGACGGGCAGGGTGATCTTGCCCTCACGGAAATCGTCGCCCGAGTTCTTCCCCAGCGTGTCGGACCGCCCGGCATAGTCGAGCGCGTCATCGACCAGCTGATAGAGAATGCCGAGATTGAGCCCCAAGGCCTTGAGCGCCTCTTCCTCGCTGCTCGGCCGGCTCGCCACCACGGCGCCGAGCTGGCAGGCGGAGCGGAAGAGCGCGGCGGTCTTGGCCGTGATGACGTCCAAATAGGCGGCCTCGCTCGTGCTGGTGTCGTTCGAGGTCATGAGTTGCATGACCTCACCCTCCGCCAGGATCGCCGAGGTCGACGCCAGGATGTCGAGCACCTTGAGCGAGCCGTCATCGACCGAGAGCTGGAAGGCGCGGCTGAACAGGAAATCGCCGACCAGCACGCTCGGCTTGTTGCCCCACACCGCATTCGCGGTGGCGCTGCCGCGCCGAAGCTCGCTGTCATCGACCACGTCGTCGTGCAGAAGGGTCGCGGTGTGAATGAACTCGATGCAGGCCGCCAAATTCACATGGCGCCGCCCGGCATAGCCACACATCTTGGCAGAGGCGAGTGTCAGCATCGGTCGCAGGCGCTTGCCGCCCGATGAGATGATATGGCCGGCGAGCTCGGAGATCAGCACCACCGGGCTCTTCATGCGCTCGAGGATGACGGCATTCACGTCGCGCAGGTCTTCCGCGACCAGGCCATGCAACAATTCGAGCCGGTTGTCCCGACCCCCCGGTTTCTTGCCCTTGCCCTGCTCGAGCCGCACCACAGATCCCACGACCAACCCCCGAAGCTTGACGACAGGCGCGGCTCCATCGAGCATGGGGTCGCGTCGGCGGGCACTCTATCACCGCGATCTCGCGGCGTTAACTGCGCCGACGCCGGGCGGTCGATGATCGAGTTGCTGCGTCTCAACGATCCGGTACGCCTGTCCTACCTCATCGCCATGCTTCGGGACGGTGGCGTCGAACCCGTGGTGCTCGATACGCACATGAGCGTGCTCGAAGGCAGTCTGATCGCCATTCCGCGGCGTCTCATGGTCGCCGATGACGACGCAGAGCAAGCCCGCCGCATTTTGCGGGAGGCAGGGGAGCTTGATGGCTGAGCCGGCCGGCGCGAGTGCGGGCGCGCTTCTGGGTGGGCGCGTATTGTTGCGCCAGCCCGCCGTCGGCTATCGGGTCGCGATCGACCCGGTGCTGCTGGCGGCCGCGGTTCCGGCGGCCAAGGGGGATGTCGCGCTCGACGTCGGGGCCGGCGTCGGCGCGGCGGCGCTGTGCCTCGCGGCACGTGTCGAAGGTGTGCGGGTGGTCGGCCTTGAGATGCAGCGCGAACTTGCGCGACTTGCGGCCGACAATGTCGAGGAAAATGGCCTGACCGACCGGATCGACATGCTGATCGGCGATTTGAAGCGGCCGCCGCCGCGGCTCGGGCCACGCAGCTTCGACCATGTCTTCGCCAATCCGCCCTATCAGGAGGCCGAGCGCGCCACGCCCACGATCAACCGCATCAAGGCGATCGCGACCATCGAGGGCGAGGCCAAGCTCGACGATTGGATGGCGTTCTGCCTGACGATGGCCAAGGGCGGCGGCACGGTGACCATGATCCACCGCGCGGATCGTCTGCCCGAATTGTTGGCCGCCTTGACCGAGCGCACCGGAGGCATCGTCGTCTACCCGGTCTGGCCACGCGACCCGACGGCCGGCGCCGGCGACGTCCCGGCCAAGCGGGTCATCGTGCAGGCGAGGGTCGGCTCGAAGGCCCCGTTGCGCCTGCTGGGCGGGCTCTGCGTGCACGAGGCCGACGGCAAATACACCGCCGCGGCCGAGCACGTGCTGCGTCATGGCGGGCCGCTGGCGCTCTTAGGCTAGGAGGGACGCATGTCCGTTCGACGGGTGATCGCACGACTGACCTTCCGCAGTCCTCCGCCAATCGTGGCGGTGATCCGGCTGAGCGGCGTGATCGGGCCAAGCGGAGCGCTCCGCGCCGGTCTCAACATCGCGGGCCTGGCAGAGACCATCGAGCGCGCCTTCGCGATACGTGATCTCAAGGCGGTCGCGTTGGCGATCAACTCACCCGGCGGCTCCGCCGTGCAGTCGGCACTGATCATGAGCCGGGTGCGGGCGCTGGCCGATGAGAAGCAGGTGCCCGTGCTAGCCTTCATCGAGGATGTCGGGGCTTCGGGCGGTTACTGGCTGGCGCTCGCGGCCGATGAGATTTGGGCCAATGAGAGCTCGATCGTCGGCAGCATCGGCGTGATCTATTCCGGCTTCGGCTTTACCGAGGCCCTGCAGAAGCTCGGCATCGAGCGGCGGTTGCACACTGCCGGCGAGCGCAAGTCGATGCTCGACCCGTTCCAGCCGGAGCGGGCCGAAGACTTGGAGCGGCTGAGCGCGATTCAAAGCCAGATCCACACGAATTTTAAGGAGATGGTACGCGCCCGCCGCGGCCGGCGCCTGAAGGCGCCCGACGACACACTGTTCAATGGCGAGTTCTGGTTGGGCCGGCGCGCGCTTGAGCTTGGTCTGATTGACGGGATCGGCGATCTGCGGGCGATCCTGCGCGATCGCTTGGGCAAGAGGGTGCGGCTGCGCGCGGTCGGCCGCCGGGTCAGCTGGCTCAGGCGGCGCTTCGGGGCGGCGCTGGGCGGCCATGATGGGGAACTCGGCGGCGGCCTCACCGACGGGGTCATCGCGGCC
>VGET01000123.1 GCA_016869195.1 Alphaproteobacteria bacterium
ATCCAATATCCTGTGCCAATATCGACCATACGCAATTTCCGAGGAACGTACGGGGGAAATTTAGACATGACTATCGAGCTTCGGGCCCCACGCGCCGGCACGATGACCCAGGCCCAAATCGATCAGGGCTTGCGGAAGTACATGCTTGGGGTCTTCAACTACATGGCGTCGGGCCTCGCGCTCACCGGCATCGTCGCCTATGTGTTCGCCCATACCGGCCTCTACGAGGCCATGATGCGCAGTGGCGCCGGCTTCATCGTCATGATTGCGCCGCTCGCCATCATTTTCTTCATGAGCTTCAAGGCGCGCACCATGCGCACCTCGACCGCGCAGGTGCTGTTCTGGGTGTTCTCCGCCCTCATGGGCGCGTCGCTCTCCTACATCTTCATCCGGTACACCGGTGCGAGTGTCGCGCGCGTCTTCTTCATTACCGCCGGCACCTTCGCGGCCGCGAGCCTGTTCGGCTACGTCACGAAGCGCGATCTCACGAAGATGGGCTCGTTCCTGTTCATGGGCCTGATCGGGATCATCATCGCGATGATCGTGAACATCTTCCTCGGCTCCTCCACGCTCGAGTTCGTGATCTCGGCGATCGGCGTCGTGGTGTTCACCGGGCTCACGGCCTTCGACACCCAGCGGATCAAGGAGGTGTATGTCGAGAGCGACGGCCGGGACGTCATGGTGAAGAAGTCGATCCTCGGCGCGGTCTCGCTCTACCTCAACTTCATCAACCTCTTCATGATGCTGCTGAACTTCATGGGCGCCTCGCGCGAATAGCGCGCTGAAGAGTGTCGGACACCGCACCCGGCGGGGCAACCCGCCGGGTGCTTCCGTTTGAGAGGGGTCGGCAGCTCATGTGGGCCTCGTGGTTTCAGGGCCTCGATGCGGTCGCAAGCGCGGCGCTATCGTGGCAGCGCCATCTGATGTACTTCCCCCATGGCGGTCGGCCCGAGCCCGACCGCACCGTCTGGCCCTCAGTCGATGTGGTCCGCTACGACACGGATGACGGGCTGACCCTCGAGGCCTGGCATCAGCCGCCGCGCGCCGCGAATCTCCCGACCCTCGTCTATTTCCACGGCAATGCCGGCCATCTCGGCATGCGCGCGCCGCGTCTTGGGGCCTATCTCGCGCGCGGGCTCGGCGTGCTGCTCACGTCCTATCGCGGGTTCAGCGGCAATCAAGGCCACCCGAACGAGGCCGGCCTCTATGCCGATGGGCGCGCGGCGCTCCGCTTTCTCGAGGCCCGTGGCTGCTCGATCGAGCGCGTCGTGCTCTATGGCGAATCGCTCGGTACCGGTGTCGCCGTCGAGCTTGCCGCTGCGCGCAAGCCCGCGGCCCTTGTGCTTGAGGCGCCCTATACCTCGATTCCTGACATTGCCGCCTGGCGCGTGCCGATCGCGCCGGTCGCCACGCTGATCCTCGATCGCTTCGACTCGCTCTCGAAGGTTGGGCGTGTTCACGCGCCGCTTCTGCTGGTCCATGGCGAGGAGGACCACACCATTCCGGTGCGCTTCGGCCGCCGCCTGTTCGAGGCGGCCAATTTGCCGAAGGAGGGCGTGTTCATCCCCGTTGCCGGCCATACCAACCTCTATGAGCACGGCATGGCGCGTCTCGTGCTCGATTTCCTCGCGCGTCACGGCCTCTGCTGACCAGGCCGCGCCGGCACGCTATGATGACTCCTTGGCACGCGGGAGATTGCCATGGACCAAAAGACATTCGTCGCCGAGGCCGAACGTGACGGTTACCGCGAGATCGAGATCAAGAGCTGGCCGGCGGGCAAGCGCACCGATCACGCGCATGATTTCGACGTACTCGGCCTGGTGCTCGAGGGCCGGCTCACCATCGCGAGCACGCGCACGAGCGAAACCTACGGGCCGGGCGAGGTGTTTCGCATGGCGGCCCACGTTGCCCACACCGAGGACGTGGCGCCCGGCGGCGTGCGGTTCGTGGTTGGGCGGCGCGGTTGAGGCGAGGTGCTGCGCTTCGCATCGGCGCGGGCTCGGCCTGGTGGGGTGACCGAATTTCGCCGGCTGCGCTCAACGCGGAGCGGGGCGATCTCGACTATCTGTGCTTCGAGACCATGGCGGAATCGACCGTCTCCGCCGCGCAAGTGCGCGCACGCCGCGACCCGAGCTTCCCCGGCTATGATACCTATCTCGACGATCGCTTCCGGGCGGTCCTGCCGCATTGCCTCAAGCGCGGCACGCGCATCATCAGCAATCAGGGTTGGGTCAACCCGGTCGGCGCAGCAAGGCGCGTGAAGACGCTATTGGCTGAGCACGGCGCGCCTGATTGGAAGGTCGCAGCCATCACCGGCAATATCATCACCGACCGAATAGGGACACTCGGCGCGCGTCTGCTTGAGACCAGCGAGCCGGTCGAATCGATCGCCAATCCGATCATCTCGGCCGAGGCCTATCTCGGCGCCGCACCGATCGTCGAGGCCTTGAAGGCGGGCGCCAAGGTGGTGATCACAGGCCGGGTCGCCGATCCGTCGCTCTTTCTCGCGGCCATGATGGTTGAGTTCGACTGGGACGAGCACGATGTGGCCCATCTCGGCCCAGGCGCGGGCGTCGGCCATCTGCTCGAATGCGGCGCCCAGGTGACCGGCGGCTATTTCGCCGATCCCGGCTACAAGGACGTGCCGGAGCCATGGAACCTCGCCTTCCCGATCGCCGAGGTGGCGCCCGACGGCAGCGCGGTCATCACGAAGGTCGAAGGCACCGGCGGCGTGGTCAATCGCATGACCGTGCTCGAGCAAATGTTCTACGAGGTGCACGACCCCGCCAACTACATCACGCCGGACGTGGTGGTCGATTTCACGAGCGCCGAGATCGAGGAGCAGGGCAAAGACCGGGTGCGCGTGTCCGCCATCGGCGGCAAACCGCGCACGCCGACGCTGAAGGTCTCGATCGGCGCGGCGGACGGCTTCATCGGCGAGGACATGTTCTTCTATGCCGGCCCGGGCGCGCTTGGCCGCGCGCGCCTGGCCGACACGATCTTGCGCGAGCGCTTCCGCATCGTCGGCCTGAGCGCCGAGGATCTGCGCATCGATCTGCTCGGCGTCAACGCGATCCACGGGCCGGCGTCGCCGCCGCCCGTGCACGAGCCCTATGAGGTGGCGGTGCGTGTGGCCGCGCGCGCCAAATCCCGCGCCGAGGCCGAGAAGATCGGGCGCGAGGTCGATGCCATGGCGGTCTCGGGCGTCGGCCACACGGGAAAACGCGTACCCCATGGCGAGCGCGTGCGCGAGGTCATCGGCATCTGGTCGGCGCTCGTGCCGCGCGATACGGTCGTGCCCGAAATTCAGTTCGTGTGATGGTCGACGCCTCCATGCCTGCTCCACCCCCCTCCCTCACCCTCCCCCACAAGGGGGGAGGGATCAGAAACCGGGAGGGCGAAATTTCATTTTCTTACACCTCCCCCTTGATGGGGGAGGGTTGGGGTGGGGGTGACTCGCACGGCAGTAGAGGGGGACGCTGAGCGATGCGCGTTCAGCTCCGCCGCCTTGCCCACACGCGCTCGGGCGACAAGGGCGACATCTCGAACATCGTCGTCATTGCCTATGAGCCAATGTTCTACGATCTGCTGCGCGATCAGTTGACGCCGGAGCGCGTCAAGCAGTACTTCGCCGGGGTGATCAGAGGTGAGGTCGAGCGCTACGAAGTCGAGCGGCTCGGCGTCATCAACATCGTGGCGCATGGCGCGCTCGGCGGCGGCGTCTCGCGCAGCCTCTGCCTCGATCAATATGGCAAGACGCTCGGCGCCCTGATGCTCGGCCTCGAGCTCGACGTGCCCGCCTCGCTCGTGCCAAGGCTCAGGGGGGATTGAGCGTGCTCCTCGCCCTTCGACAAGCTCGGGGCGAGGAGGCCTAACCGAAAAGGGAAGATATATGCCTCATCCTGAGCTTGTCGAAGGATGAGGCCATCAACGACGTCAAACGGGATAGCAGCAAAAGGCTTGGTTCGGATGCGGCCTATCGCGGCGTCCCAATATTCCACGTGTGCCCCTTGCGGAGCAGGGCGTTGATGTCGGCCTTCGGCGCCTTGGCGCGCGCGGCTTCGAGCTGGCCGGTAAAGGCGTGATCGTAGCTCTCGGCCGGGTTGCAATAGATCACGCCGAGCGCGATCGGGAAGGTCGGCGGCTCGAGCGCGGCCAGCATCGAGGCGAGCGAGAGGTTGGTCTCGTCGTGCACCACGAGCTCGCTCTCCGGTACGCCGCCTTCGCCCACCTGCACCACCTCGAGCCGCATCGCCTTCGGGTCGAAGCGCAGGCCCTTGTCCAGCTTCTTGCCGAAGCGGAGCGGCTTGCCGTGCTCGAGCAATAATTGGCGCTCGGACGCCACGTCCTTCGCGGTGAAGTGATCGAACGCGCCGTCATTGTAAACGATGCAGTTCTGGATGATCTCGACGAAGCTTGCGCCCTTGTGCGCGTGCGCCCGCTTCAACACCTCGGGCACATGCTTCTGCAGCGTATCGACCGTGCGCGCGATGAAGTGTGCGCCGGCGCCGAGCGCGTAAAGCAGCGCGTTCACCGGGTAGTCGATCGAGCCCATGGGCGTCGAGGGCGAGCGCGTGCCGACGCGCGAGGTCGGCGAGTACTGGCCCTTGGTCAGCCCATAGATCTCGTTGTTGAACAGAAGGATGTTGAGATCGATGTTGCGGCGGATGGCGTGCATCGTGTGATTGCCGCCGATCGAGAGCATGTCGCCGTCACCGCCCACCACCCACACATCGAGCGCCGGATTGGCGAGCTTCACGCCACTTGCGATCGCGGGCGCGCGGCCGTGAATGGTGTGGAAGCCATAGGTCGCCATGTAATAGGGAAAGCGCGAGGCGCAGCCGATGCCTGAAACGAACACCACCTGGTCAGGCTGCGTGCCGATCTCGGCCAGCGCCTTGCGCACGCCCTTCACGATGGCGTAGTCGCCACAGCCCGGGCACCAACGGATTTCCTGGTCGCTTTCGAAGCTCTCCGGCGTCAGCGCGCGCGGCATCACGGTATCGTTCATGGCTCAACCCAGCTTGCTGCGAATGGCGGCTTCGATCTCGGAGATCGTGAACGGCCGACCCATTACTTTGTTCAGGCCCTCGGCGGGCACGAGATACTGATTGCGGAGCATCGTGATCAGCTGCCCGGTGTTCATCTCGGGCACGATCACCTGATCGAAGCCCTTCAGAAGCTCGCCCAGATTGCGCGGCAGCGGCCAGAGGTGGCGCAGATGGATGTGCGACACCGCCTTGCCCTCGCGCCGGAGGTTTCCGACCGCACGGCTGATCGGTCCATAGGTCGAGCCCCAGCCGACCACGGCGACCTTGCCCTTGGAATCGCCCTGATCGACGGCCTGGGCCGGAATGTCCTTGGCAACGCCATCGATCTTGGCCTTGCGCACATCGGTCATGCGCTGGTGGTTGATCGGGTCGTAAGAGATATGGCCGCTGTTGAAGTTCTTCTCGAGGCCTCCGACGCGGTGCGCCATGCCGGGCGTGCCGGGTTTCACCCAGGGACGCGCCAACGTGTCCTTATCGCGCAGGAACGGGTGGAAACCTTCAGGCTCGGTGCGGAACTTCACCGGGAAGGGCCTGTAGGTGCCGAAATCGGGAATGAGCCAGGGCTCGGCCGCGCTCGCGATATAAGTGTCGGAGAGCAGAATCACCGGCGTCATGAATTTGGTGGCAATCCGGATCGCCTCGATCGCCGTGTCGAACGCATCGCTTGGCGAGCGCGCCGACAGCACCACCACGGGCGCATCCGCATTGCGGCCATAGACCGCAAGGTAGAGGTCGGACTGCTCGGTCTTGGTCGGCATGCCGGTCGAAGGGCCGGCGCGCTGGGTATCGAGGACGACGAGCGGTAGCTCGACGCCAATCGCAAGGCCGATCGCCTCGGTCTTGAGCGCCATGCCGGGGCCTGAGCTCGAGGTGATGCCGAGCGCGCCGGCATAGGACGCGCCGATCGCCGCGGCCGCGGCCGCGATCTCGTCCTCGGCCTGGAAGGTCGCGACGTTGTAGCCCTTGAGACCAGCCAGCGTGTGCAACACGGCCGAGGCCGGCGTGATCGGGTAGGACGCGAAGAAGAGATCGAGGCCCGCGAGCTGCGCGCCAGCGATCAGACCATAAGCGAGCGAGTCCGCGCCGGTGATGGTGCGATAGAGCCCGGGCGCATGTTCGGCCGGGCGAATGGTCACGCCACGCACGCCGGCCGGCATCTCGGCGGTCTCGCCATAGGCGTGGCCCGCCTTCAGCGCAGAGACGTTCGCCTTGCCGACCTCGGGCTCCTTGGTGAATTTCGCTTCGATCCATTTGATGGTCGGCGCGAGGTCGCGGTCGTACATCCAGTCGATCAGGCCGAGCGTCCAGAAGTTCTTGGCGCGGAGCCCATCGCGCTTGCTAACGCCGGAGTCCTTCACCGCCTCGAGCGTCTGCTTCGAGATGTCGATCGGGAACACCTGGAAGCGGCTGAGCGAGCCGTCCTCGAGCGGGTTCGCGGGGTAGCCCGCCTTCTCGAAATTCTTGTCGATGAACGTGCCGGTATCGACGATGACCAGCCCGCCGGGCTTGAGGTCGCCGACATTGGTCTTGAGCGCGGCCGGGTTGAGCGCGACCAGCACGTCGGGCGCGTCGCCCGAGGTCATGATGGTGCGCGAGCCGAAATTGATCTGGAACGCCGACACGCCATAGGTCGTACCCACGGGCGCCCGAATCTCTGCCGGGAAGTCCGGGAAGGTCTCGAGATCGTTGCCGGCGATCGCCACCGTCTCGGTGAACCGGCTTCCGGTGAGCTGAATGCCGTCGCCCGAATCGCCGGCGAAGCGAACCACGACGGAATCGATCTCGGGACGTTCCGCCGGGTCAATCTGATGAGCCGCACTACCTGACATGACGCCTTTACGCTCCTAAACCGGGGCCAACGCCGATCCTGTCACCAGCCAGCATTTTAGCGCCCCTCGGTAAACAATGGGAACATGGGCCGGCCAAATCCACCCGTTACGCTCTGGGGTCAATCCTAAGAGGCCGCAACCGCGCCGGCGCCGAGCACCGCCAACATCTCTGCAACACGGGGAAATTTGCGCCGCGGCGCGCCCGGCCGGGCATTGGCGATCTCGGCCTTCTCGATCACCTGCCAGTCGGCAAAGCTCAAGGGGCGCGCCTTGCGCGCACGCAGCAGGTTTTCGAGCCCATTGCGCCCGGCCTTGGCGCTTGGGGTCAGGTCGGTCGTGATCTGCGTGGCGCAAGCCTCGCCGTCCGGCTTGTTGGTGCCGATCACGCCGGACGGCCCGCGCTTGATCCAGCCGACCGCATAGAGCCCGGGCTCGACCCGACCGTCGGCGTTTTTCACGATGCCCTCGCGGTCGTCAAACGGGGTCTCGGGCACCTTGGCCGAACAGTAGCCGATGGCCGCGATCACCAGCCTGCACGGGATCTCGAAGAACTGCCCGGTGCCGACTGCGCGGCCGTCCTTCACCGCGGTGCGCTCGAACCGAATGCCCTCGACCTTCGATCCACCGAGCACCGCGACCGGCGCTGCGTAGAAGGAGAAGTGAATGCGCTTTTTCTTGGCGGAGTCGGCCGGCGCGTCGGCGAAGCCCTTCAGGGTCGCGAGATTCTTCTCCTTCATGCGCCGGTCGCGATCGCTCATCTCGCCCTCGGCGGTGGCGGGCAATTGGCTCGCGTCGACCACCGGATTGCAGTTCACCAGATGGCCCATCTCGCGCAGCTCGACATTGGTGAACTTGGCCTCGATCGGCCCGCGCCGACCGATCATGTAAATATCCTCGATCGGTGCGGACTGAATCTTCTGTGCGGCATGATCGACGAGGTCGAAGCGCGCCATCTCTTCCGGCGTCTTCGCCAGCACGCGCGCGATGTCGATCGCGACATTGCCCTGGCCCACGATGACGACGTTCTTGGTCTCGAGATTGGGCGCGAGGTCAACAAAGTCGGGGTGGCCGTTGTACCAGCCGACGAACGAAGCGGAGCCGATGACGCCTTCCTTGTCATCGCCCGGCACGCCGAGCGGTCGGTCACGCGCGGCGCCCACCGCCAGCACCACCGCGTCGTAAAGACCGCGCAGCTCGCTCAAGGAGAGCTCGCGGCCGATCTCGACATTGCCGAAGAAGCGCACCTGCGGCGCCTGCGCGGTGCGGCCATAGGCCTTCATCACGTTCTTGGTGTGCTCGTGGTCCGGCGCGACGCCATAGCGGATCAGCCCGAAGGGCGTCGGCAGCCGCTCGATCATGTCGATGGTGCAGTCGGGCGCCTTCTCGATCAGCGCCGCCGCCGTGTAGAAGGCCGCCGGGCCTGAGCCGACGACGGCGATGCTAAGACCCATGGCCCGTCAATGTCTCCCGCTTGGATGGTCTGGCCAAAAGGCGGCGAGAGACTAGCGCAAGCTTCCCTCCCCTGAAACGACGAAGTTGCCGCCATGGCCCCTAAAGTTTCGCGGCCTTGCCGAAACTTCCGACAAACACGAATTCGCCGAGCGGGCGGCGCGTGCGCGGCGCGATCTCGCGGCCCTTCAGCTTCTCATCCAGCATGTCGGGGCTGCCGACATAACCCAGGGCAATCGCGGTCACCGGGTCATACCCAGCCGGAACGGCATAGACCTCTCGAATCTTGGCGGGCTCGATGCCGGCCATCTGGTGAGCGTAGAGCCCGAGCGCCGAAGCCTGCATTGTCAGCTGAGCGGCGGCCTGGCCGACGTCATGCCAGGCGTGCGGGTTGGGCTCGCCCTTGTCATTGGTCATCTTGGCAATCGTCAGCATCAGCACGGGCGCGAACTTGCACCAGCCCTGGTTGAAGGGCACGAGGCAGCTCATCAAGGTGTCGAACGCCGCCTTGTCCTCCTTGCGTGCCACGATGAAGTGCCAGGGCTGCAGGTTCGAGGCCGAGGCGGCCCAGCGCGCGGCCTCGAGCAACGAGCGCAGCGCCTCCGGCTGCACCGTCTCGGCGCTGAAGGCCCGAGGGCTCCAGCGCCGGCGCAGCAAGTCGTGGATCGGGTGGTCGAGATTGGCGGGCTTGTCCATGGCGGCGATGCTCCCTTGGCCGGTTCCCCGCGGGGTTATCGGCGCCGAGCGCACCATAGGCAAGAGCCTTGCTGGAGGCGCGCGGCTCCGGCAGGCTCGCGCCCAACGTGCAAGGAGACCCCGCGATGCTGATGGACGCCAAGCGCTCGACCCTCGTGGTGATCGATTTGCAGGAGCGGCTGATGCCGGCGATCGATGGGGCGGATGAAGTCGTGCGCCGCTCGGGCCAGCTGATCGAGGCCGCGCGAAACCTCGACGTGCCGATCATCGCGACCGAGCAATATCCGAAGGGCCTGGGGCCGACCGTGCCGGCCATCAAGGCCGCGCTGCCCAACGACGCAGCCATTCTTAGCAAGCTGACGTTCAGCGCCGGCAAGAGTGAGGACTTTTTGAAAGTCTGGGGCGAGAAGCGCCGGGCCGGGCGCGATCAGGTGGTGATCTGCGGCACGGAGACCCATGTCTGCGTGCTGCAGACGGCAGCGGACTTGAAGGCGCGGGGCGCCGAGGTGTTCCTGGTCACCGATGCCGCCGGTTCCCGCACCGAGGCCAACAAGAAGGCGGCGGTGCGCCGATTGTCGCGACTCGGGGTCGCGTGCGTCACCACCGAGATGGTGCTGTTCGAATGGCTCGAGGTCGCGGGCACGGAGCAGTTCAAGAGCGTCAGCAAGCTCATTCGATAGCCCTTCCTCCCGCCTTGAGGCGGGAGGAAGGGTTGGGGATGGAGGGTGGAGATCGAGGCCGGCGGAGCCGGCCTTCAAGCGTTCGATCGATTCAGATTAGGCGGCGGTCCGAAGGTCTCTTATACCAATCCTCACTGATGGTGACCGATGGCGGCCCAGTCGCGCAGGCCGATGGACATGATCTTCCAGGGCTGGTCGATGAGGGCGTTCCAGGCGGCACAACAGAGGGCGAGGATGTCGTCATAGCT
>VGET01000124.1 GCA_016869195.1 Alphaproteobacteria bacterium
GCTTGGCCGCGTGAACCACACATGCGCACTGTCAGCGTGCGTCCGAACGTGCTGAAGCGCGCGGCGGAGTTGGGCCAGCCGGAACGGCTGGCCGACGACCGGCGTATGGAGTGAGATCGCGCAGACGAGCGGCTGCTGCACCGACTGACGCAGCATCTCGTCGAACTGGTCGACGATCATGGCGGCAAAGTCAGCGGCCGTATGGTGGCGGGTGAGCAGGGCTGGCGCGTCATTGATTTCAACCGGATAGGGCATTGCCAATAGCGGACCAGCACGCGTCGCGAGCCAGACCGGTTGGTCATCCAGCGGCCAATCGAGGACATAGGAATAGCCTGCCTCCTTGAGCAGATCGGGAGTGACGTTTGTTTCGGATATCCACGGACCGAGCCAGCCGCGCGGCGCGTGGCCTTCATGTCGCGTGATCGTGGCGGTCGCCTCGGCGATCAGCGCGCGCTCGGCAGCTTCTCCGAGATCGCCTTGGCGCTCCGAATTCGTCCTCCCATGGGCGACAATCTCGTCCCCACGCATCCGCGCGCGTTCGAGTATCTGTGGCGCATAGTCATAGACTGCGGAATTGACCAGAAGGCAGGCAGGGATTTGCAATTCGTCGAAAAGGTCGAAGAGCCTCCAGATGCCCACACGCAGGCCATAATCGCGCCAGGCAAAGTTCCGCACATCGGGTTGAGGTGTCGCGTAGGACGGCGTATGACCGAGCCCCTCGCCAAAGTGAAAGTGCTCCACATTGACCGCAACGTAAAAGGCAAGCCGCTTGCCGCCGGGCCATTCGTAATGCGGTCGGCTAGAGATGGGGCTGTAGCGGTATCGGCCGTGCGTCTTCAGCTTCATCATGACGGTTACCCGGCCACGGCTTCGGGGAGCTGTTCGTCGACTTCACGCGGGCTTTCGTTCGGATAGCTCGCGGGAGCACGCGTGCTGCGAAGCGCCTCGGTTTCGAGCCGAACCATGGCCTCGCGTAGCGTGAGGGTTTCATTGTCGTTGCGGCCGATCCGGCGCAGCGAGACGGTCCCGTCTTTCGCCTCGCGTTTGCCCACGACCAGAAGCACTGGCACCTTGGCCAGGCTGTGCTCACGGATCTTGTAACCGATCTTCTCATTGCGCAGATCGGTCTCGACCCGGAGGCCGCGCGCCATCAAGAGACTGGCGACCTCATTGGCGTAAGAATCGCCATCGGAGGTGATGGTCGCGACCACGGCCTGGACCGGCGCCAGCCAGAGCGGCAGCTTTCCGGCGTAGTGCTCCAGCAGAATGCCGGTGAACCGCTCCAGCGACCCGAACAGTGCCCTATGCAGCATGACAGGCGGGTGCTTCTCGCCATCCGGGCCAACATGAAACGCACCGAGGCGCTCGGGCAGATTGAGGTCGACCTGCAACGTGCCGCATTGCCAGTCGCGGCCAATGGCGTCCCGCAGTACGAACTCCAGCTTCGGACCGTAGAAGGCGCCTTCGCCGGGATTAGTCGTGAAGGACAGGCCCGTTGCATCGACGGCGGCTTTCAAGGCCGATTCCGATCTGTCCCAGCTCGCGTCCGATCCGATCCGCTTCGCCGGGCGGTCGGAGAACTTGATCCGCACATCCTCGAAACCGAAGTCGCGATAGATGTTCAGGATGAGCTGGCAGACGATCCGGCATTCCCGAGTGATCTGCTCTTCCGTGCAGAAGATGTGCGCGTCGTCCTGGGTGAAGGCGCGCACGCGCATGAGACCGTGCAGGGCACCTGACGGTTCGAACCGGTGAACCTTGCCGAATTCGGCGATTCGCAGGGGTAGATCGCGGTAGCTCTTGATCCCCTGCTTGTAGACTTGGACTCCGCCGGGGCAGTTCATCGGCTTCAACGCGAAGACACGTTCCTCCTTCGCTTCGGTGATGAACATGTTCTCGCCGAACTTCTCCCAATGGCCCGACTGCTCCCACAGGCTCCGATCCATAATGTCGGGTGTGTTGATCTCGACGTAGCCGGCTCGCCTCTGACGCTGGCGCATGTAGTCGATCAGGGTCTGGAACAAAATCCAGCCCTTGGGATGCCAGAATACGGCGCCGGGTGCTTCCTCCTGGAAGTGAAAAAGATCCATCTCGCGACCGAGCTTGCGGTGGTCGCGCTTCGCCGCTTCGTCGATCTGGTAGAGATAGGCGTCCAGTTCGGCGCGGTCGCGCCAGGCGGTGCCATAGATCCGTTGCAGCATGGGGTTGCGGTAGTCCCCCCGCCAATAGGCGCCCGCGATCTTCAGCAGCTTGAAGGCAACGCCCAACTTGCCGGTCGAGGGGAGATGCGGGCCACGGCAGAGGTCGCGGAACTCGCCTTGCCGATAGACGCTCAACGGCTCCGCCGTCGGAATGCCGGCGATGATCTCCGCCTTGTAGCGCTCGCCCTTGGCTTCGAAGTACCGGACTGCGTCGTCGCGCTGCCAGAGCTCGCGCTCGATCGGCTCGTCGCGCGCGACGATCTCCCGCATGCGTTCCTCGATTCGGACGAGGTCTTCCGGCGTGAACGAAGTCTCGTGCGCGAAGTCGTAGTAGAACCCGTTCTCGATCGTAGGGCCGATGGTGACCTGGGCCTCGGGATAGAGCTCTTTGACAGCCTCGGCCATGACATGCGCCGCATCGTGCCTCAGCAACTCAAGTGCCTCCGGGTGATCGCGGGTGATGACCTCAACACGCGCATCGCGCTCGATGAGATCATTGAGGTCTCGCAAGACGCCATCGGTCCGGATGGCCAGCGCCTTGTCGGCGGTAGCGTCGCCTGACCGGGCAGCGATCTCGTCACCACGAACGGGCCCGACATGGCTTTGGGTGCCGTCGGGCAAAGCAATCTGGATCATGACGGCGACCTCGAGATTTCGGTAGCTCGGTAGACGGGTGAACAGCCGTCAGGCAGTGCATCGCTCACGTTCAGAGCTCCGATTGCAGGCGCTTGTATCCCTGAACGAGAGAGTTGTTGGTGCGCACGATGTCCTCCGAGAACTCGGAGGCATCGGCCGTGACCTTCGGAATCGTCGCCAGGTCGGTTGTCGGGCCGATGCGCTGGGTAGAGGGGACGTAGAAGCCGGGTGGGAGGTCGCAGCCATCCACAACAGCGTTGTGGCGAACGACACAGCCTTGGCCCACGGCACAGTTGAAAAGCACGCTGTTGAATCCGATGAAGACGCCGCCACCCACCGTGCAGGGGCCGTGCACGATGGCGCGGTGCGCAATCGAGGTGCGCTCGCCGATCGTGACCGCCGCGCCCGACTTGGAATGGATGACGACACCATCCTGGATGTTTGAGTGCGCGCCGATGACGATGGGCTCCATGTGGCCGTTTGCATCGACCTCGTCGGCGCGGATCACGGCGTACGGCCCAATGAAGACGTTCTCGTGGACGACCACACGGCCGCAGAGAATGGCCGTTGGATCGACGAAAGCGCTGTCATGGACGACCGGGACATCGCCACGCGGATTACGGCGGATCATCTGGACGGCAATCCCGTTTTCATGGCTGACACGGTTTGAGACCGGCGGGGACATGGCGACATCGACCTATCCGGTTCTCTGCCGAGCCGCGCCATTGGCCCGATCCTGAACAGCCACGCCGAGGGCGGCGAGTTCGTCGCGGATCCTGTCCGCGGTTGCGTAGTCTCGTGCTGATCGCGCGGCCAGCCGTGCCTCAACCAGACGCTGAACTTTTTCCGTGTCTCCGACTTCTGCCGCGTTCTGTCCGAACCACGCGGCTGGATCCTGCTGCAGCAGGCCCAGCAAGCCGCCCGCTTCCCGCAAGGTCGCCTTGTATGCGGCACGATCCGCCACGCTCGTCGCCTGGCGCGCCGCCTTCGCTATTCGGAAGAGTTCGGCGATTGCTCCTGGGAAGTTCAGATCGTCCTCAAGGGCCGTTTCGAACCCATCGAGCAGGTCCGGCGAACAAGCATCGTCCGGGGCATCGCCAAGGTCCCGAAGCACACCATAAAGACGGTCGAGTCCGCGCTTCGCCTGGACGAGCCCTGCCGTGCTCCAGTCGAGCGGCTGGCGGTAGTGCGCGCAAAGAAGCGCGTAACGGATCGCTTCGCCCGGCGCCTGACCCAACAGGCCGCGAACGAGAAGCACATTGCCGAGCGACTTCGACATCTTCCGCCCCTCGACGGTGACGAAGCCGTTGTGGACCCAGAAACGGCAATAGAGCTTTCCGTCATGGGCGCAAGTGCCTTGAGCGATCTCGTTCTCATGGTGCGGAAAGATCAGGTCCTGGCCGCCACCATGAATGTCGATCGACGCCCCCAGATGCCGCTCGATCATCGCCGAGCACTCGATATGCCAGCCGGGTCGCCCGCGGCCCCAGGGGCTCTCCCAGCCCGGAAGGTCTGGTGTCGAGGGCTTCCAGAGGACGAAGTCCGCCAGGTCGCGCTTCCAAGGGGCCACTTCCACCCTCGCACCGGCGATCATCTCGTCACGATTGCGGCCAGACAGGGCCCCATATGCCGGAAAGGAGCGCACATCGAACAGGACGTGTCCCTCAACCGCATAGGCGTGACCCCGCGCGATCAGCCCCTTCACCATGCCGATGATCGTGGGAATGTGCTCCGTCACGCGCGGCTCGAGGTCCGGCGTCAGGACCCCGAGTGCGGCCATGTCGGCACGGTAAGCTTCGATGTAGCGCTCGGTGATCGCCGCGATCGGCTGGCCGGTTCGTCGCGCGGCGGCGTTGATCTTGTCGTCGACATCCGTGACGTTGCGGGCGTAGACGACCCGCCCGAAGCGCCGCTTCAGGAGACGATAGAGAACGTCGAACACGACCGCCGGGCGGGCATTACCGATGTGAGCAAAGTCGTAGACGGTCGGCCCGCATACATACATCGTGACCTGATCGGGGTCCGCCGGCGAGAAGAGCTCTTTCGCCCGGCTCAGCGTGTTGGTCAGACGCAGCGTCATGCCCGCACCTCGAACATGGCGATGTCGCTGTCACCGGCGTCGACTGGAAGGAGACGCGGCCGCTGGGCCTCGGCAGGGTTGAACATCCGCAGCGTGTCTCGGAGGACGGACTCGTCGATATCGCGCGTAATGAAGACAATCCGGGAGCGCCGGTCTTCACTCGGCCACTCCTTCAGCATGACCGCCGGGTGGAAGATGTGCTGGACGCCGTGAATGACCACCGGTCCCTTGAGACCTTCCACGTTGATAATTCCCTTGGTACGCAGGAAGTCCGCGCCCCGAAGCAGAAGCAGCGCTTCGAGCCAGAGATCGAGCGCATCCCCATGGATCGGTTCATCGATCGTGAGGCAAACCGCCTTGATATGCGCGTCGTGGCGATTGACGTCGTTGGGTCGGTGGGTATGGCCGTGCCCGGCCGTTCCGTGGCCATGATCGTGCGGCGCGGCATAGGCTTCCGCCTTGAGCCACTTCTGCACGTCCAGGGTCTTGGTGTTCGGGTTGTAAAGGCCGGCATCGAACAGCACTGCCGGATCGACGGCACCGTTCTCTGCGATGATCTGCGGCGCGGCGGGGTTCAGGCCCCGCAGGCGGTTCTGCAATCCGAGCAACCCTTCGTTATCGACGAGGTCCGTCTTGGTGATCAGCAGGCGGTCGGCGACTGCCGCCTGCTTGACGGACTCGATCTGTCGATCGAGCGTGCCGCCGCCGTTGACGGCGTCGACCGTGGTGATGACCCCGTCGAGGCGATAGCGCCGCGCGACGGACGGCTCGGTCATCAGCGTGTGGAGGATCGGGGCCGGGTCCGCGAGCCCGGTCGTCTCGATAATGACCCGGTCGAACCACAGCTTGCCGCCACGCGCGAAGCGCCCCGGTGCCTCGCGCAACGTCTTGGCAAGGTCGCCCCGAATGGTGCAGCAGAGACAGCCGCTCGCCATCTCGATGACCACGTCATCCTTGCTGTGCGTCACGAGGTCATGGTCGAGGCCGATCTCGCCGAACTCATTGATGAGCACGAGTGTCCGGCTCAGCGCGGGTTGCTGGATCAGATGGTTGAGCACGGTCGTCTTGCCGCTGCCCAGGAACCCGGTCAGCACCGAGATCGGCAGACGCTGCGACGATCCATCGAGATTCCAGCTTTCCATGGGCCCCTCTCGCCCGTTCAGGCCGCGCCAGCCGCGATGCAGCTCGCGCAGGTGCCCTCCACCTCGACCACGGGTCGCGTCACGCGGAACCCCAGGACCGCGGCATCCTCGACAAGTAGCTGCGCGACCCGTGGGTCTTCCAATTCGACCGATGCCCCGCAGTTGCTGCAAATGAAGAACAGACAATCATGCCGACGCTCCGGATGCGTGCAGGGGACGTAAGCGTTCCGGCTCTCGATCTTCGAGACGAGACCCTGGGACATCAGGAACTCGAGCGCCCGGTAAACGGTGGGCGGTCCGACCGGGCGAGAGTCCCTGAGCTTCAGCGCTTCGATCAGTTCGTAAGCGCCCGTCGGTCGACCACTCTCCCAGAGCAGCTCCAGGATCTGCCGCCTGAGCGTCGTTAACTGCGCCCCTCGCGCGCCGCAGAGGGACATTGCCAACGCAACCCGCTCAGCCGGCGCATGCTGCCCGCGACAGTTGGAATCGGTGCAGGGCCGGGGCTGGATCGACAGGGGCGTCATGGCCTTATCCCTAGTTGCATTTGGAATATGAAATGTTATAACGTTGCACGATTTGATTACAAGAGCCAAGTGCCCTTGGAAACCGGGCGTGGCCGCAGGGAAGGGTTCGACATGGATACAGCGGTGGTCGTGAGCAGACCGGCGAATTCAATCCGCTCCGCATCGACGATGCGCCGCCGGCCCAGTCAGTCCGAGGCGGAAGCGGCCGTCCGCACACTGATCGAGTGGGCCGGCGACGATCCTGACCGGGAGGGACTGAAGGGTACACCCGAGCGTGTCGTCCGCGCCTATAAGGAGTTCTTCGCCGGATACGGCGAGAACCCGGTCGCGCTGCTAGCCACTACGTTCGAGGAGACCGCCGCCTACGACGAGATGATCGTCCTGCGCGACATCCGGCTCGAATCGCACTGCGAGCACCATATCGTCCCCATCCTGGGCAAAGCGCATATCGGCTACCTGCCGTCTGGGCGGGTTGTCGGCATCTCGAAGCTTGCGCGCCTGGTCGAGGTGTTCGCCAAGCGGATGCAGATTCAGGAAGCGCTGACGTCGCAGATCGCCGACACCGTCCAGGACGTGCTGAAGCCGCGCGGCGTCGGCGTCGTCATCGAGGCGGCGCACCACTGCATGACCACGCGCGGCATCCGCAAGCCGGGGGTCAGCATGCTGACCAGCCGCATGCTCGGCTCGTTCCGAGACGATCCCGCGACCCGCCGGGAGTTTCTCGCGATGATCGGCAGCCCCAGGAGTGCCCCGCATGAGTCCTGACGAGGCGGGCGCGGCCGCCCCTTCTCCCTTCGCCGCCCGCACCACGGTCGAGCGGGTCGAGGAAGGCTTGGCGCTCGCCCCGAAGTTCGATCGCGATGGTCTCATCCCTTGCGTCACGACCGACGCCATCAGCGGCGAGGTGCTGATGCTGGGCTACATGAATGGCGAGGCTCTGCAAAAAACGATCGCCACCGGCGAGGCGCATTACTGGAGCCGAAGCCGCCAGCGCCTCTGGCGCAAGGGCGCGACCAGCGGCCTCGTCCAGACGGTCGTCGAGATGCGCATCGACGACGATCAGGACGCCGTCTGGCTGCGCGTGGAGATCGGCGGCGGCGGTGCCAGCTGCCATGTCGGCTACCGCTCCTGCTTCTACCGGTCCGTTGAGCTGCGGGGACCGTCTGGCGGGCCCGCCCGCCTCTCCTTCACCGAGGCGTCGCGGACCTTCGATCCGAAGATCGTCTACGGCGATGCGCCCAACCCGACGCAGCTTTGAGGGACGGTGAGATGCCCCTCATGCTTCCAGCGCAAGGTCTGCTCGAACCCGTCGATGACGCCACCGGCGTCGAACTGCCGCCACGCTTCGCGGAAGCGCTGGAACAAGTGCGCGTGGCGATCGCGCGTTGCGACAAAGCCGGCATCCCCAACGATACGCTGCTCGCCGCGCTGATGACGGAGCTGATGCCACGTCTCGTCCAAGCCTACGGACCAAGTGGTGTGGCGTCGTCGCTCAGTCAGCTTGCTCTCGAGCTTTCGAGCGCCGGTTCACGGCGTCGAACGGCGTCCCGCGCCCGTCGAAACACCTGACTCATTCAACCTAACCGGTCCGAGGACACACATGACCGCCCACCTCACCTTCACGCGCCGTTCGGCATTCGCGCCGGCCGCGGCGGCTACGGCATTCGCTGCCTTGTTCTTTCTCATGTCTGCGGCTGGGGACAGCGTCGCACAGACTTCGCCAACCATCCTGCAGGGCCCTTGGGGAGAGATGCGGGAAGAATCGCCAGCCGGGCCGGTCGCCGATCCTGGGGATGCCGCCATACGCCTGCGCCAGCAGAGCATGCGAGCCGTCTCATCGCAATTCCGAACGATCGAGGCTCTCTATTTGGCCGGCACGCCATTCACGCCGCTGAGCCAAGCTGCGGCGCGGACACTGCACGACCTCGGGCAGCGCAATACGGGGCTATTCGCCGTCGAGGCTCCCCGGCGGACGCCGTTCGGCGCCAAGGCAGCGATCTGGCAGGAACCCAAGGAGTTCGCTGAGCATGTCGCGGAATTCAGCCTTGCAACAGGTCGCCTGCTTCAGGCTGTCGAGACGAGTGCAACGGAGCGGCTGCAAAGCGAGCTCGCGGCCGTACGTTACCAGTGCCTGGCGTGTCACTACCACTACGCATTTTGAGAGAATCGCCCGGGGGTTGAGGGTCGCAGGGGCGTTACGCGGCGGTAACGACACGGTCGCAGTGCAGCCGCCTTGAACCGCCCTTCATTGCCACTTCGCGGCAGGTCGAATTCTGGGGCGACGCTCTGGGCGAGGAAGGCACGCGCGTCGCCTGAACGGCTCGATGCCGCGCGCAAGATCGTTCGCTCGCTCAATCCCGACGCCAACCTGATCGAGGCCGGCGACGCCGATGCCAAGCCCATGCAGCCCCGCAGCGTGGAGAAAGCTGAAGGACCCATTCCCGGTCTGGAAGCGTGCAGAACCGTCATGAAAGGTCCGTTGGAGTATCTCCACAGCGAGGCGGCCGGAACCCTCTCCGCATTGGGGCCCGGGGTCGAGACATGCGATGCGTCGGAAGGCCTCGCTGCCATCAACCAAACCGACATGGAGCTTGCGATCTGGCGGCGCGTGCTGCCCCCGTGCCTGGCGACCTGGCTCGAACGAATCGACGCTTCGCGTCTTCCTGACCTACGGATTCTTGTCCAACCGAGCCACCTTCGTCGTGCGGTGGAGCCGTACTTGGACGAGTGTGGCCTGCCGCGGGGAGACATGCGCAACCTGCTGATCGGGGACGTTGATGATCTCGTCTCGGCATTCTCCAAGATTACCCAGACCGACCTCGTTGACGTAAGGCTGGAGCGCGTCAGCCACAATGCTTGCTGGAAGTTCCATCGCGACTGCGTGGAGGCCCGCCTCCTGACGACCTATCGCGGTCCTGCGACCGAATGGGTCCAGCCGCGCCATGCCAGGCAGGCATTGCACGAACAGAAGCGCTATGGCGGCCCGATCGAGCACCTCCGCATCCACGACGTGGCGGTATTCAAGGGAAGCTGCGCCGGACCGGGCAGCGGAATCGTGCATCGCTCGCCGCCGATCGCACGCACCGGCCGCACGCGATTGCTGCTGTGCCTCAACAAGCCCTCGGATGCCTCGCCGGAGCCATGGCCGCAGAGGGCGTGCGTTGATATTCGGCTTGAGCGTCGCGCACGGCGATCGCGGGGGTGATGGGGAGAACGGACAGAGCGCGCGCCTGGATCGCGCGATCCATGAACAGCGTCGGGTCGACCCCGAGATCGAGACGGCCGCTCGCCGCCAGCATCGCGATCTCCCC
>VGET01000125.1 GCA_016869195.1 Alphaproteobacteria bacterium
ACGAGGCCGAGCTCGGACTGATCAAGCTGGCGGCCACCTGGCCGCGTGTCTTGGAGCAGGCGGCGCTTGCCCATGAGCCACACCGACTCGCGTTTTTCCTGCAGGAACTCGCGGCGGCCTTTCATCGGCTCTGGAACAAAGGCAACGACGATCCCAAATTCAGGTTCATAATGCCGGACGATTCGGCCCTGACCACCGCCCGGGTGGGGTTGATCGTTGCGGTCAGCCTGGTCATCGCGGCCGGGCTTCGGCTATTCGGCATCACGCCGGTTGAGGAGATGCGCGCGAAATGACCTCGACCACCCAAGACGGACGTCTGGCACAGGCGGCGACCGATCTGAACGAACCGGTCGATCAGGGGCGCCTGCTTCCGGATGGCATCGACGAGGAGGAGCCGAAGCGTGGCAGCGGGCGGCTGCGCAAGCTTGGCATCGTCTGTCTCGCCGTCGGCCTTGGGGTGGTCGCCTGGTATCTGAGCGAGCTTGTCACGAACCGGTCAGGCCCGCCGACCAGCCAATTGCCGGTATTGACCTCAGGCACGGAGCCGATCAAGTCGCGCCCGGAAGACCCGGGTGGGGCCGATATCCCGAACCGAGACAAATACGTGTACAAGAGTCTCGAGACGCCGGGCGCCGGCAGCACGTCTGGCCAGATCGAGCAGCTTCTGCCGGCACCGGAAGAACCGATGGAGAAGCCCGTCGATCTCGGACCGGTGCTCGGACCGCTGGCCAGCGTCTCGTTGGGCGAGGCGTGGCGGACGCCCCTTGCGGCTGACGCGGTGGGGGCACCGGGAGATCAGAGCCCGAGAGAATCCGGAGCGACGGAAGCCACGGCGCCTCCGACTGAGCAGACCATCGACGCTTTGGTCAAGGTGGCGCCGGCCGCAGGCGGCATCTGGGTTCAATTGGCGTCGCTCAGGGACGAGAAGGGAGCGGCCAGCGAGTGGTCGCGCCTGAGCAAGAAATATCCGGCAGCACTCAAGGGCATGGAGCCGAAGGTCGACAAGGCTGACCTCGGAGAGAAGGGGATTTGGTTCCGTCTCAGGGCCGGCCCTTATGCCGACAAGGCCGCGGCCGAGCAGGCCTGCAAGTCGTTGCTGGCGGCAGGGCAAGCCTGCAAGCTCACGACGCTCTAGCATCTGATGAGCTCATTCTTCGGTGGGACGCGGCGAGCGTTCATCTGCGGCTGCGCAGGCCCAACCTTGCTGCCCGACGAGGCGGCATTCCTTCGCGAGAGCCAACCGCTCGGCTTCATCCTGTTTGCACGAAATTGCGAGTCACCGGCACAGGTACGGGCGTTGACGTCGGCACTGCGCGACACGGTTCGCGACCCCGAAGCGTTCGTCCTGATCGATCAGGAGGGTGGACGGGTTGCCCGCCTCGGCCCGCCGCACTGGCGTCGACCGCCGGCCGGGGAGGCGTTCGATCAGCTCGCGGGTCGAAACGCGGCTGCGGCTGAGCGCGCCTGCTACCTGAATGCCCGCTTGATTGCGGCGGACCTTGTGAACCTCGGCATCACCGTCGACTGCTACCCTGTGCTCGATCTGCGTGTCCCCGGCGCGGATGCCGTGATCGGCAATCGATCGCTCGGCACTAGCCCAACCCAGGTGGCCACGCTCGGACGAATGGCCTGTCAGGGGCTGCTCGACGGCGGTGTCCTCCCGGTTATCAAGCACATGCCTGGCCATGGCCGCACGACCGTCGACAGCCATCACAGCCTGCCCGTCGTCAGCGCGTCCCTCGACGTTCTGCAGGCCAGCGACTTCGAGCCGTTTCGGGCCCTGGCCGACATGCCGATCGGCATGACCGGCCACGTTTGCTATCAGGCACTCGACGGCTCGTGCCCGGCCACGACCTCGGCACTCATCATCGAGCGCGTGATCCGCGGCGCGATCGGTTTTGACGGACTGCTGCTCAGTGACGATCTCTCGATGGCCGCGCTTTCGGGCACACGGGCGGAGCGGGCGAAGGCGGCGCTCGATGCCGGCTGCGATGTGGCGCTCCACTGCAACGGCAGGCTGGAAGAGATGTGCGAGATCGCATCGGTCGCGCCTGTCATGCGACCGAAATCCGTCCGGCGCTATGAGCGCGCGCTTGGTATGCGCCGGACGCCGGTGACGACGGATCCAGCCGCCCTCTGCGTCGAGCTCGCGGGCCTGATGGGCGAGGCGCGGGTGGCCTGAGCGGCAATGGACAACATCGTCTATCAGGTCGCGACCTGGATTGTCCCGGTCCTGCTCGCGATCACCCTCCACGAGGCGGCTCACGCCTGGGTCGCCGACAAGCTCGGCGATGACACCGCGCGCCACCTCGGCCGGGTGAGCTTCAACCCGATCCGCCATATCGACCCGTTCGGCACGGTCATTCTGCCCGCGCTTTTCATCGCCGCCCAGGAACCGTTCATGTTCGGCTATGCCAAGCCGGTTCCCGTCAACTTTTCCCGACTTCGCCAGCCGAAGCGCGACATGGCGATCGTTGCCGCGGCGGGACCCGCGGCCAATCTCCTGCTAGCGGCGGCGGCGGCCGTTCTGTGGCATCTGCATAGCGTCCTGCCGGAGGCGGTGGCCGAGTTCTGGCTCGACATGCTGATCAAGGGCATCTTCTTCAACGTTATGCTGGCGGTGTTCAACCTGCTGCCCCTACCGCCGCTCGATGGCGGTCGCATCATGACCTCGCTTTTGCCGCGCGATTTGGCCATTCGCTTCGCGAGCCTTGAGCGCTATGGTTTCCTGCTCCTGATCGGGATCCTGGTGATTCTGCCGTTGGTCGGGCAGCAGCTCGGGGTCGACCTTAACATTCTGGCCTGGATCTTGCTGCCGGTCGTGGACGCGGTGGTCTGGGTGCTAGTGCAGGTTTTTTCGCTTGGCTGACACATGAACGAGACCAAATCGCAAACCGGCGAGGCCGCAACCGACGGCACAAGTGTCGTCGCCCTGCAGGGCGAGGGCGAAGATGCGTTGATCGTCGCCCTCGACGGCTATGGCGGCCCGCTCGATGTGCTGCTGACGCTGGCACGCCAGCAGAAGATCGATCTGACCCACCTATCGATGCTCGATTTGGCCGAGCAGTATCTTCGGTTCATCGAGCGTGCCCGTACCCTCAAGCTCGAATTGGCCGCCGACTATCTCGTGATGGCGGCATGGCTCGCCTATCTGAAATCGCGCATGCTGTTGCCGGCGCCGCCGGACGACGAGGGGCCGTCCGTCGAGGCCATGGCGGAGCTTCTGGCGCTGCGCCTGCGCAAGCTTGAGGCCATGCGCGAGGCCGCGGCCAAGCTGCTTGCGCGCCCGCGCCTTGGGCAGGCGACGTTCGCGCGCGGCGCAGCGGAGGTCATCGAGGTGGTGCGCACACCGGTCTTCGAAGCCGCGCTCTACGACCTGCTCAAGAGCTATGCCGATTATCGCGCGCGCACCGCGCGGGCCGAGGCTTTTCGTGTCGAAGCGTCGGAGCACTATTCCTTGGAGGACGCTTATCAGTGGCTCGGCCGGGTTATTGGCGCGATGCCGGAGTGGGAGTCGCTCGCGCGCTTTCTGCCGGGCGGCCCGACAAGCCCGACACGGCGGCGCTCCGCGGTCGCAAGCGCATTGGTCGCTTCGCTCGAGCTGGTGAAGCAGGGTAAGCTGCAGATCCGCCAGCTCGAGCCGTTCGGCCAGATTTACATTCGCAGCGCAGCACCCGGATCATGACCACACAGCACGCGACCATTGACGATCTTGAGGCCCGGTTGGTGCGCCCGCCCCGGGCCCCGCTAGCCGAACCGGCGACCGAGGCTGAGCCAGCCGAGGCTGCGCCCAGCCCCTTCGAGGAACCTAGCACTGCGGAAGAGATCGAGGCGCGGGCGCTCCGGATCGTGGAAGCGTTGCTTTTTGCCTCGACCACGCCGCTGGACGAGAAGGCGCTGACCGAGCACCTGCCAGATGGCGTCGCGATCGAGCCCTTGCTCGAGAAGCTGATCGACCACTATGCCGGGCGCGGCGTCACGTTGCAGCGTGTCGCCAATGGCTATGCCTTCCGCACCGCGCCTGACTTGGCGCGTCACCTGACGATCTATCGCTCGGTCGCTCGGCGATTCTCGCGCGCGGCACTCGAGGCGCTCGCGATCATCGCCTATCACCAGCCGATCACGCGGGCGGAAATTGAGGCCATTCGCGGCGTCGGCCTGTCGCGTGGCACGCTCGATCAGCTGCTCGAAGCCAATTGGATCAAGCCAAAGGGTCGGCGCGCGGTGCCGGGCCGACCGGTCACCTGGGTCACGACGCCGGAATTCCTGTCGCACTTCGGGCTGAACGCCCTGGATGACTTGCCGGGCATCGAGGAGTTGCGCTCGGCCGGGCTGCTGGAGCCACTACCTGTCGGCATGCCCGGTGGCTTGCCGGATGAGGACGGTTCCGCGGATCAGGGCGATAACGCGGATGCGGATGACGAGCCGCGGCCCAGCGACGCGTGAAGCCTCGGGCCTGTCCGCACGCTTGCGCCGGCCAGTCCGCTCGTAATATCCTTATATCGGTTGTGGCTTAAGTCGGTCCAACATGGATCGGCGGCTGATAGGTTTGCGGGGGCGCGTGCGCCGAATAAATGATAGTGATTTGCAATCGCATGCTAGCCACGCCACCTTGAGGCCAAATATAGGATCGATCGGTCGGTGACCGCGCGCCACGCAGACGCTCCGCTAGACATCCATCGGCTCAGGCCATCGCGCACGGCGCTGCGTTGGCGGCGACCGAGCGGACTGGTGTTCGGTGCGGCGTTTCTGGCGCTCCTTCTTGCGCTGCCGGTGTTCGTGGTCGTCGGGCATTTGTTCGCGCCGCATGGCGAGGTCTGGGGCCATCTCGCGGAGACCGTATTGACCCGCTACGTCGTCAACACCGCGTGGCTGGTCTTTGGGGTCGGGCTCGGCACGCTCGTGCTCGGGATCGGCACGGCGTGGCTCGTGACCATGTATCGCTTTCCGGGCCAGCGCGTCCTGGAGTGGGCGCTGCTGTTGCCGCTGGCTGCGCCGGGCTACGCCATCGCGTACGCCTATGCCGGCCTGTTCGACTTCGCCGGCCCGGTGCAGAGCTGGCTGCGGGCATCGTTCGACTGGAGCCGCGGCGACTACTGGTTCCCCGAGTTCCGTTCTCTTGGTGGCGCAGCCTTCATCTTCACGGTCGTGCTTTACCCCTATGTCTACATGCTGGCGCGTTCGGCCTTCCTGGCGCAGTCGGTCTGTGCGCTCGAGATTGGCCGCACCTTGGGGCTTGGCCCGCTTGGCGAGTTCCTCCGCGTCGGCCTGCCCTTGGCACGCCCAGCGCTCGCGGCCGGTGTCGCCTTTGCGCTGATGGAGACTCTCAGCGACTTCGGCGCGGTCCAGCATCTCGGTGTCGACACCTTCACCACCGGCATCTATCGCACGTGGTTCTCGCTTGGCGATGCCACCGCCGCTGCCCAGCTCGCCGTCGTTCTGCTGGCCGTCGTGATCGCGCTGCTTGCGGGTGAACGCTTGTTGCGCGGCTCGGCACGCTTCGAGCAGACGTCGCGACGCTATCGCCCTCTTCAGCCGGTTCGCCTGGGCGGTATTGCGGGGGTCGCAGCGCTCGTCGCCTGCCTGTTGCCCGTGATTTTCGGATTTCTGCTCCCAGGCGGGCAGTTGCTGGCCTGGGCGATTGCGACCGCCGGCGAGGTGCTCGATGCACGCTTCGCCCTCGAAGCCGTGCGCAGCCTGGCGCTCGCTGCGGCCGCCGCGCTACTGGCGGTCGCGTGCGCGCTGGTGCTGGCTTATGCGCTGCGCCTCAGGAGCGGCCGCATCGCGCGAGCGGCGGTTCGGCTGGCCGGGCTCGGTTACGCGGTGCCGGGCTCGGTGATCGCGGTCGGCATCCTGCTGCCCTTGGCCTGGGTCGATCATGGCCTCGGCGCGATCGCACGCGGCGTTTTCGGCATCGAGACCGGCTTGATCATCGGCGGCACGGTCGCGGCCCTCCTGTTCGCCTACATCGTGCGGTTCCTCGCGGTCTCGCTGAACACCGTCGACGCTTCGCTCGCCAAGGTGACGCCCTCGATGGACAGCGCGGCGCGCTCCCTCGGTGCGTCGCCGGTCAACGCGCTCGTGCGGGTTCACGCGCCGATCGTGTCGGGCGGCCTCTTGACGGCAGGGCTCCTGGTGCTGGTCGACACAATGAAAGAGCTGCCGGCGACCCTCATCCTGCGTCCATTCGATTTCGGTACGCTCTCAGTGCGCGCCTATGAGTTCGCGTCGGACGAGCAGCTGCGAGAAGCCGCGGTGCCGGCGCTCTTGATCGTTGCGGTCGGGCTCGTGCCGGTCGCGATCATCAGCCGTGCGATCACGCGCTCCCGGCCCGGCCGACATGACGGCGAGGGCGCGCAATGAACGCGACGCGCAAATCGATGCAGTCACCTCCGCCCGGCAAAGACATCCTCCCGGCGGGTCTCGCGCTCGACGACGTGCATCACGCCTATGGCAGCCGGCCGGTGATCGAGGCGCTCGGCTTTGCCGTTGCACCCGGCGAAGTGGTTTGCCTGCTGGGGCCTTCGGGCTGCGGCAAGACGACGACCCTTAGGCTCGCCGCTGGCCTCGAGACCCTTCAGCGCGGCACGATCGCGATTGCGAGCGAGCTTGTCTCGACCGCGGCGACCACGCTCGCGCCCGAGCATCGCCGTGTCGGCCTCATGTTCCAGGACTTCGCGCTCTTCCCCCATCTGAACCTGCTCGACAATGTGGGCTTCGGCCTGCGCCATCTACCCCAGATAGCCCGGCGCGCACAGGCCATGGCCCTGCTCGAGAGGGTGGGGCTAGGCGCGCTCGCCAGCACATACCCGCACGCGCTTTCGGGCGGCGAGCAGCAGCGCGTCGCGCTGGTGCGGGCGCTCGCACCCAAGCCGGTGGTCATGCTGCTGGACGAGCCGTTTTCGGGCTTGGATGCCCGCCTGCGTGACCAGGTGCGCGATGACACCCTGGCGCTTCTGAAGGAGCAGGGGGTGGCAACCCTGCTCGTAACCCACGACGCCGAGGAAGCGCTCCTGATGGCGGATCGGATTGCCCTGATGGACAAGGGCCGTCTGGTTCAGCTCGGCACGCCGGAAGAGCTCTACCGCCGCCCGGTCAATGCCTTCTCGGCCGGGTTCTTCGGCGATCTGAGCCGTTTTCAGGGCCGCGCGGCCGGCAGCGCGGTGTCCACGCCGCTCGGTCTCATCCCATGCCCCGGCCTCGCCGATGGGACGGCGGTCGAGGTCTGCGTGCGCCCGGAGGGAATCAAGCTGATGGCCGAAAACGGCCCTGTTCGCGGGCGGATTGCGGCCGTCCGGTTCCTCGGCGCGAGCGCGCTTTTGGTGCTCGACCTGCCCGGCGGCGAGCGGGTCCGGGCTCGATGCCGAGCAAGTTCCGGCCTCGCGCCGGACCGGGAGGTCAGCTTCGGTCTTGACCTGGATTGTGCTTTTGTATTTCCATCTCGGTAGCTAGCCGTCGTGCCCTTGCCGGCGTCGCCCGGATGCCGGTTCTCATCCCACCAAACTCGTGGCCGACAGCAACCAGGTAAAGGCGCATCGCGTCTAGGGAGCGCGTTCCATGAGCATTGGCATTTGGCAGATCCTCCTCATCGTACTCATCATCGTCCTCCTGTTCGGGGCCGGCAAACTGCCGCGCCTGATGGGTGACTTCGCCAAGGGAATGAAGGCGTTCAAATCGGGCCTGAAGGACGGGCCCGAGGCCGATCAGCAGCAGTCCCAGCGAACCGAAGCGCCCAAGGTCAACGAGCAGAAGACCGTCTCGGCCGACACCGCTGAATCCTCCGAGAAGAAGGAGACCGTGCAGCGCTGAGGTCAGCGACGCGCCGCTCGCGCGCGTCACCGGCCGCAGGCCTCACGGCTCGCGGAGGACGCGATGTTTGATATCGGCTGGTCCGAAATACTCGTCATTATGGTCGTGATCCTGCTCGTGGTGGGGCCGAAGGATCTGCCGCGCGTGGTGCGCACCTTCGGCCAGTGGACTGGCAAGGCCCGCGGCTACGCGCGGGACTTCCAACGCACGATCGAGGAGGCGGCCGAGGAGAACGAGCTGGCCGCGGTGCGCAAGGAGATCGAGGTGGCGAACCGCGAGCTGGCCGATATCCAGCGCCAGAAGGTCGACCTCGATGGCAAGGTGGCGGTCGATCCCGAGCCGGCCGATCCGCAAGCCGCCCAGTTCAGCGGCGGCACGACGGCAAATGCCATCGGCGGCAGCGCGCCAGCGTCCGCGGAGGCCGCTCTAAAGCCGGCGCCGAGCCCAGCCCCAGCGGCATCGGCGAGCCCTGCACCGGCCGCACCGGCCGCCGGCCCGAGCGCCGCCGGGACGGCCTGAGCCATGGCGACCCAGGCCGAAGATCCCGTCGAATCCTCGCGTGCGCCGCTGATCGACCATCTGGTCGAGCTCAGGAAGCGCATGACCTATTCGGTCATCGCGATCATCATCACGGTGGTGGCCTGTTACCTCGTCTCGCAGGACATCTTCGACTTTTTGGTCGAGCCGCTGCGCAAGGCCGAGGAAGCACGCGGCAATACCGACTTCAAGCTGATCTATACCCACCTGCTCGAGGCTTTCTTCACGCAGTTGAAGATCGCCTTTTGGGCGGGCTTCTTCGTGGCCTTCCCGGTGATCGCCTCGCAGATCTGGATGTTCGTGGCGCCCGGGCTCTATAAGCACGAAAAGAAGGCGTTCCTGCCCTACCTCTTCGTCTCGCCGGTCTTGTTTTTCGCCGGCGCCGCGCTTGTCTACTACTTCATCTTCCCGCAGGCCTGGGAGTTCTTCGCCTCGTTCCAGACCAAACCCGGCGACCCTGGCGCGGGGCTCGGCACGGCCGCGAACCACACCGAGCTTCTGCCCAAGATGGGCGAGTATCTCTCGCTCGTGATGAAGCTGATTTTCGCGTTCGGCCTGGCGTTCCAGCTTCCCGTGCTGCTGACGCTCCTCGGGCGGGTCGGCATGACCTCGTCCAAAGGTCTCAAGCGATTTCGGAAATACGCCATCGTCATCATCTTCATCGTTGCGGCGATCATCACGCCGCCCGACCTCGTGAGCCAGATCGGCCTTGCGGTGCCGTTGCTCGCGCTCTACGAGATTTCGATTTTCACGGTCGGCATGGTCGAAAGAAAGCGCGAAGAGAAGCGGCGGCAGGAGGAGAAGGAGCTGGCGGAGCTGTTCGCCGGCGAGACAGACGTCAGCACCTTCGAGGACACCGACTTCAACTACGGCCGTTGACGCTTATTGTGCGGTGCATCGACCTCATCCTTCGACAGGCTCAGGATGAGGTTGGAAACTCGCGCTGTCATCATGGTGTCCTCGTCCTGAGCTTGTCGAAGGACGAGGCATGGGGTGCGGACGGATGTTGGACGGCCTGCCGACCCGGCGCGTCGCGCTCGGCCTTGCACTCAGGCGGCGGGCGCCTGATAAGGGGCGCCAATCGCCCCGAATCGATGCCTGGGGTGGGCTTCAGCCGTAGGCCGCTCCGATGCACGATCTCAAATGGATTCGCGACAACCCCGACCAGTTTGATGCCGCTCTGAAGCGCCGCGGCGCTCCACCGGCCGCCGCCGACATCATCGCGCGCGATGCCGAGCGCCGGCGCCTGCAGACCGAGTTTCAGGCCGTGCAATCCCGGCGCAACGAGGCGTCCAAGCTGATCGGCCAGGCGAAGGCCAAGGGCCAGGACGCGAGCGCGCTGATGGCCGAGGTGGCACAGCTCAAGGAGCGCACGAGCGTCCTCGAGGCCGAGGAACGCACGGCGGGCGAAGCGCTCGATGCGTATCTCGCGACCTTCCCCAACATGCCGGCC
>VGET01000126.1 GCA_016869195.1 Alphaproteobacteria bacterium
CGATCACGGCGCCGAGATCGGGCCGATTCTTTTCATCCACGGGGGTGGGCACGGTCACGACATAGACCTCGATGCCCTTGATCGCCCGTACATCGTCGGTCAGTTCGATCGTGCTGGCGGCGAGCGCTGCGGGATCGACCTCGCGGGTGCGGTCGTGATGCGCCTTCAACTCGGCAATGCGCTCGGAATCGACGTCGAACCCGATGACGCGATGGTGACGGGCCAGCGCGACTCCGAGCGGCAAGCCGACATAGCCGAGACCGATGATGGCGACGGTGAAGCGGCGAGCCATTGGCTTGATTTTCTTCGTCCAATCCTTGAGTTCGGCCTTGTCCGGCACGCCAGAGCAATGGCCACAAACGGTGGTGCTGTCAACGAATTAGGGGGAGACATCGACGCCTACCCTCTTGCGGCGCTTCGCGCGGCCGTCTATAGCCCGCGGAGCCATGGCCATCCTCGTCACCGGCGCCGCCGGCTTCATTGGCTACCACTTGAGCCACGCCCTGCTGGCCGCCGGAGAGCGCGTAATCGGCGTTGACAATCTGAACGACTATTATTCGGTTGCGCTCAAGGAGGCGCGGCTCGCCCGGCTTGCCACCCACAAGGCCTTCACACCGCTCAAGCTCGATATTGCAGACCGCGCGGCACTGCTCCGAGCGCTGCCGGATCCCGGCACAATCAGCGCCGTTGCGCATCTGGCGGCCCAGGCCGGCGTGCGTTACTCGCTCATCAACCCGGACGCTTATGTCCATGCCAATGTCGTCGGTCAACTCGCCATGCTCGAGCTGTGCCGCAAGCTCGAGGGCGTGCGCCACTTCGTCTACGCCTCGACCAGCTCGGTCTATGGTGGCAACACGACCCTGCCCTTCTCAGAAACCGATCGGGTGGACGATCCGCTCTCGCTTTACGCCGCGACCAAGCGCTCAGCGGAGCTGATGACCCACGTCTATGCGCGGGTCCACGGCATCCCGACCACGGGCCTGCGCTTCTTCACGGTCTATGGGCCGTGGGGCCGCCCCGACATGTCAGCCTATTTGTTTACCGACGCAATCTTCGCCGGCAAGCCGATCCAGCTCTACAACAACGGCGCCATGCGGCGCGACTTTACCTTCATCGACGACATCGTGAACGGCGTGCTCAAGGTGATGGCGGGGCCGCCACCGGCCGACAAGTCCGGCGTGCGCGAGCGGCTCTACAACATCGGCAACAACCGGCCCGAGGAGCTTCTGCACTATGTCGCGGTGCTGGAGCGGGCGATTGGGAAAAAGGCGATCATCGAGCTGGCACCGATGCAGCCCGGCGAGGTGACCGAGACCTATGCCGACATCAGCGCCATCCAGCGCGATTTCGGTTTCACGCCGAAGACGCGGATCGAAGAGGGCATCCCGCGCTTCGTCGCCTGGTTCAAGGCCTATCATGGGCTTTGAGGGGCACGCACCCTCGCCCCGCGCAATTCCTTAACGAAATCTTCCTTAACGATCTATTGTCACCATCGCCTGCCGGCGTTGAGAGCGCAGCAAAGGGCGAGCATGACGGGCAAGGCGAACAAGCACAGCGCACGCGCGAGCGCTGCGGCCGAGGATCAGCTGGTTGCGGCCAATGCCGCATTCGGACGGCGCGATTTCGCCGAAGCCGAGCGGCTGCTCCGCGTGACCCTGGCGGCGACACCTCGCCATGCCGGCGCACTCCATCTGCTGGGCGCCACCTGCGCGCAGACTGGTCGGCACGAGGAGGCGGTGACGCTGGTACGCCAGGCGATCGGTCTCGCGCCGAGAGACGCAAGCGCGCACAACACGCTTGGCATCGCGCTCCGCCGGCTCGGCCGGTTCGACGAGGCGATCGCGGTCTACGAAAAGGCGCTGGCGCTCGACCCCAAGCTTGTGGACGCCCTTGGCCAATCTCGGCCTCGCGCTTCGTGCCCTGGGCCGGCACGAAGAGTCGCTCGCGCGCTTCGAGGCGGTCTTGCTACTGCGCCCAAAGTCGGCGGATGCCAGACTTAATCTCGGCAACGCCCTGAAAGACCTTGGGCGGCTCGACGAGGCCATTGCGGCCTATCGCGCAGGGCTGACCCACAGCCCTGAGCACGTCGAGCTGACCAGCAATCTCGGCGTCGCCTTGCATCAGGCGGGTGATCCGCGGGCCGCGCTCGCCCTGTTCGATGCCGCGATCGTGCGCCGGCCCACGCTCAAGGAAGCGCGGATCGGCCGTGCGCGCCTGTTGCACGGTCTTGGCCGCCACGAGGATTCAATCGCCGAATGGAATCGCCTGCTCGAATTGGCGCCAGACCATGCCGACGCACTTGCCGGGCTCTCGCTCGCCGAACGCTCGATCGGCCACACAAACGAGGCAATCAGCTATCTGGAACGCGCGATCGCGCTGAAGCCAGGCCGAGCCGACCTTCTCGGCAATCTCGGCAATTTGCTGAACGACGCGAACCGCCACGCCGACGCCATTGCGCGCTATGAGCGGGCACTCGCGATTACGCCGGACTCGGCCGAGATTTTGTGCAACCTCGCGATCGCCCTGCATCAGAGCGGGCAGCTCGTTGCCGCGGATGAAACGCTCAAGCGCGTGTTCGCGCTCAAACCGAATCTCGCGCTGCTTCACACCAATCTCGGCGTGCTGCGCTCCGCCCAGGGACGGCCCGACGAGGCGATCGCTGCTTATCGTCAGGCCATCAAGCTCGATCCGCGCGACGCCAAGGCGCTGCAGAACATCTGCGCGGCGCTGCTTCAAATGGGTGACGTGGAAGGCGCGCTCGAGTTCGGCTGGCGCGCCGTTGCGCTCGGCGGGCACAATCATGCGAGCTACCAGCACCAAGCCGCTGCCCAGGCCGAGGCGGGTGATGCGGCTGGCGCGGCCGATTCCAGCCGTAAGGCTGCCGCGCTCGCGCCGGACAATGCCGAGTTGCAGAATAATCTATGCGGCGCCTTGGTCATGACCGGCGATGTCGCGGGCGCGGTCGAGGCGGGCCGCAAGGCGGTCGCGCTCGACCCAACCTTCGAGGCGAGTCAGTTCAACCTCGCCTGTGCCGAGCTCCTTAGCGGCGACCTCGCTGCCGGCTTCGAGCACTATGAGGCGCGCCCGCGCGATCCCAACCTCGCCCACTGGCGTGATTCCGCACCGTTGTGGACGCCGAACGCCCCCAGGGGCTCGCGCGCGCTCGTCTATGTCGAGCAGGGCATGGGCGATGCGATTCAGTTCGCGCGCTACGTGCCGCGGCTGATCGCGCGCGGCGACAAGGTGGTGCTCGGGCTCTACAAGCCGCTGCGCCGCCTTCTGAGCGGTCTGCCGGGCACGACCACGGTCACGCCGGAGGAGCCGCTGCCGCCGGTCGACTTCCAGATCCGCATGCTCAGCCTGCCGCACGCCTTCGGCACGACGCTCGAGTCCGTTCCGGCGCAAGTGCCCTATTTGCGTCTGCCAGCGGATGCCATCGCGCCCTGGCGCACGCGTCTTGGCCCTGAGCCACTCCACGTTGGGCTTGTTTGCCGTGGCAACCCGAACCGCAAGAACGACCGCAACCGCTCGGTCGATCCGGCCTTGCTCGCGCCTTTGATGGCCACTGGCAATGTCCAGTGGGTGAGCCTCCAAAAGGGCGCAAAGCCCGACGATCTCTCGGCGCTCCGACGCACGGCGCCGATCGCCGACTGGACCGAGGAGCTCAGCGATTTCGCCGACACGGCCGCGTTGATCAGTGCGCTCGACCTCGTGATCACGGTCGACACCTCGGTCGCGCACCTCGCGGGTGCACTCGCCAAGCCGGTTTGGCTGCTGCTTCCCTTTGCGCCCGACTGGCGCTGGCTCATGGCGCGCGAGAACAGCCCCTGGTATCCGAGCGCGCGCCTCTTCCGGCAGGCCAAGGCGGGCGACTGGCCGAGCGTGCTGGCGCGCGTCGCCGCGACCTTGCGTGAAGAAGCGGCGCGGCACGGTTTCGGGTCAGCGCTTCGGGACGTAGCCTCGCTCCGTACCGAGGCCGATCAATTGGCCGCGGAAGAGAAGCGCACCGAGGCGATCGCGCTCTACCGGCAGGCGCTCGCCCTGGCACCCGCCGACGCCGATCTGCTCGGCAACCTCGCTGCCCTTCTGATCGATGAGGGCGAGCTGGATAAGGGCATAACGCTCTGCCGTGCCGCGATCGCGCGCGCGCCGACGCGCCCGCGCAACCATGTGAATCTCGCGCTCGCGCTGCTCGCCAAGGGAAAGTTCGGCGAAGGCTTCGACGAATATGAGTGGCGCTATCGCGATCCGACGGCGCCGCATCCACCCGGTGTTGCGCCGGCCTGGACGCCGGATGTGCCGAAGGGCTCGACCGTGATCGTCGAGGCCGAGCAGGGCATCGGCGATGAGATCCTCTACGCCTCGATGCTCGGCGATTTGCAGCGGACCGGCGCGCGCGTAATCGCCGAGGCGGATGCGCGGCTCATTCCCCTGCTCCGGCGTTCGCTGCCGGGCATCGAGACCATGGCACGGCGTCCGAGCGGGCAGCGCACGGTGAAGAGCGCGCGTGTGTTCTACACGATCCCGGCCGCTAGTCTCGGGCGTTTCTTCCGACGTGACGAGAGCAACATCCCGCGCGTTCCCCATTTGAGGGCGGACCCCGTGCGTGTGGCGGCGTTGCAAGAGCAATTGGGTGATGGCCGACTGCTCTGCGGCCTCGCCTGGTGGAGCCGGCGCGCCGAGACCGGCGCGCGTCGCACGCCCGCGCTCGAATTGTGGTCACCTCTGCTTTCGATTGAGGGCGTGCGTTTCGTCAGCCTGCAATATGACCCGGACGCCGCGGGCCTCGACACGCTGCGCCGCCAAGCGCCGGCGGGCATCGAGGAGGTGCCCGGAATCGACATGCGCGCCGATCTGGATGGCGCAGCCGCGCTGATCAACGCGCTCGATCTCGTGATCACGATCGGCAACTCAACCGCGGACATCGCCGGCGCGCTCGGCCAGGACACCTGGGTGCCACTGCCGAAGAATCCCGACTGGCGCTGGCAGGTGGAGCGCGAGGACAGCGCCTGGTATTCGAAGGCGCGGCTGTTTCGCCAATCCGAGCCGAATCGCTGGGACGATGTGATCGCGCGCGTGGCGGCAGCCTTGAGCCAACGCCTCGCCGCAAAAGGAGAGCACTAGGCGATGCGCGATTTTGTCCAGCTGGTCGTGCTGCCGCCGACCGGGTTCTTCGTGATCGGCGCGCTTGGCCTTCTCCTCATCCTTCTGCGCTGGCGCTTCGGCTATGCGCTATGCGTAATTTCGCTCCTATTGCTCTATGCCTTTTCGACCCCAATCGTGGCGCGGCTGATCGCGGAACCGCTGGCGCAATATCCGGCGTTGCAGAAGGATCAGTTCGCCAATGATGTGGGTGCGATCGTCGTGCTCGGCGCCGGCCGCTACTACTCGGCGCCGGAATTTGGCGGCGACACGATCCGCGGCGCAGGCCTCGAGCGCGTGCGCTATGCAGCCTGGCTGCACCGCCAGACCGGACGGCCCATCCTGGTGTCAGGAGGCAATATCGATGGGCGTGGCAGCGCCGAGGCCACATTGATGAAAGAGACGCTCGAAAAGGAGTTTGGCGTCGCCGTGGCCTGGGTCGAGCCGGCCTCGCGCAACACCGCCGAGAACGCGACCATGAGCCACGCCATTCTCGACAAGGCCGGCATCAAGAAGATCTACCTCGTCACCCATTCAGAGCACATGACACGAGCGGTCGAGGCTTTCGGTCGAACGCCGCTCGTCGTGGTGCCGGCACCGACGGTTTTCGGGCCTGAGCTCGGCATCGAGACGCTCGACTTCGTGCCTTCGGGTGGGGCCATGACCAAGAGCAACCGCGTGCTTCACGAGTGGCTCGGGCGCGTCTGGTACGCGCTGGCGGAATGACCCCCGTGCGTGATAGAGAGGCGGCGCGGATGGGGCGTGGCCAAGCGGTAAGGCAACGGGTTTTGGTCCCGTGACCCCAGGTTCGAATCCTGGCGCCCCAACCGGTTTTCAACAGGCGTGGAAAGGTTAGGCCGAACCGATGTCCGGCAGATCCGGAAGTTTGCCGCCTCAGTCCGACGCCGCGAGGCGAACCGCGGGCGAGCAGGTGCGCGAACTCCTGCGCCGCTCGATCGCGCTGAAGGAGCGTCTGATCGCCGACCATGCGGGCCGGGTGATCGAGATCGCGGAACTCTGCGCCACCGCCATCGCCGGCGGCAATAAGCTCATGCTCTGCGGCAATGGCGGCTCGGCGGCCGATGCGCAGCACCTCGCGGCGGAGTTGCTGATCCGGCTGCGCTCGAACGTAGATCGCCCAGGGCTTCCGGCGCTTGCGCTCGCGACCGATTCCTCCTCGCTCACCGCCTGCGGCAATGACTATGACTTCGAGACCTATTATGCGCGGATGGCGGAGACCCTCGGCCAGCCGGGCGATGTGCTGATCGGCATCACCACCTCGGGCCGCTCGCCCAACATCGTGCGGGCACTGCAGGCCGCGCGCGCAAAGGGCCTCAAGACCGTCGGACTGCTCGGCGGCGATGGCGGTGCGGCGCTCCCGCACTGCGATCTCGCCCTCGTCGTGCCCTCGAGCGAGACCGGGCGGATTCAAGAGGCTCATATCGCGATCGGCCACGCGATCATGGAGTTGATCGAGGACCGCCTGATCGCGGCCGGGCTGATCGATCAGCCCACCCTGCCCGGATAGCACCCCGCCTCGAGCGCACGGCGGCGCACGAGCGCATAGACCGTGTCGATCGCGGGCGTATCGACGCCGACCAGATCGCCGAGCTCTGCTACCGCAAGCACGAGCGCGTCGATTTCCATCGGTCGCTTCAATTCAAGATCCTGCAGCATTGAGGTCTTGTGCGCGCCAACTTCCTCGGCACCCTTGATGCGCGCATCGACGCCGATGGGAAATTTGACGCCGAGCGCTTCGGCCACGCGCTGGCCCTCGACCATCATGGCGCGCGCGACGGCGTGCGTGCCAACATCGCGCGCGAGATCGACGAGCGTGGAGCCGGTGAGGGCACTCAAGGGATTGAAGGCAAGATTGCCCCAGAGCTTGACCCAGATGTCGGTACGGATGTCGGGCCTGACCGGCGATTTGAACCCCGCCGCGATCAGCGCCTTCGACAACGCCTCGATGCGCGGCGTGCGCGCGCCCGTGGGCTCGCCGATCGGCAGACGGTTGCTCGAGAGATGCGGCTGCACCTCGACCACGCCGGGTTCGACGATCTCGGCGGCCGGGTAGATCACGCAACCGATGGCGCGCTCAGCGCCGATCACCGACCATTGCGTGTCGTCGGGATCGACCGCTTTCACCCGCCGGTTTTCGTACGGACCCGTGAGCCCGTAAAAGTACCACCAGGGAATGCCGTTGACCGCGCTGACGACCGCCGTCTCCGGCCCAAGCAGGGGCCGAAGGCGCGCGCAGATGCCGGGCACGGAGTGGGCCTTCAGCGTGATGATCACGACGTCCTGGGCCCCGAGCTCCGCCGGGTCATCGGTGCAGCGCGGCCGGGCGAGCTTCTCCTCCGCGCCGATGCGCAGCCGCGCGCCGTTCGCCTTCATCGCCGCGAGATGCGGGCCCCGGCCGATCAGCGAGACATCGACGCCGCCGAGCGTGAGCTCGACGCCGAGATAGGCGCCGATCGCACCGGCCCCGTAGATCGCGATTCTCATTTGCCGAGGCCGAGCTTCTCCGCCAGCCCGATGCGCTGCAGCTTGCCGGTCGCGCCCTTTGGAATTTCCTCGAGGATCAGCACCTGCCGCGGCACCTTGAAGTCGGCCAGGTGCTTGGCGGCGAAGTCGCGGATCTCGCGGTCGGTCGCGCTCGCGCCCTCGCGCAGCACGATGGCGGCGGCCACATCTTCGCCGAGCTTGTCGTGCGGCACGGCGAAGGCCACGGCCTGGGCGACCGCAGGGTGGGTCATCAGCACATCATCGACCTCGCGCGGCGAAATCTTCTCGCCACCGCGATTGATGATCTCCTTCAGGCGCCCGGTGAGCGTCAGATAGCCCTCGGCATCCATCACGCCCTGATCGCCGGTGCGGAACCAGCCCTTGGCGAAGGCGCTCTCATTGGCCTTTGGGTTGTTCTCGTAGCCGAGCGTCACGTTTTCGCCGCGGATCACGATCTCGCCTGTCTCGCCGGCCCTTAGGAGATTACCGGCGTCATCCATGATCGCGACCTCAGGCCCGGCGGCAACGCCCACACAGCCCGCACGCCGCGCCCGCGGCGGCAGAGGGTTGCTCGTCATCTGATGCGAGGCCTCGGTCATGCCGTAGGATTCGATGACGGGTGCGTTGAACGCGGCCTCGAGCTCGCCCATTACCGGTGCCGGCAGAGATGACGACGAGGAGCGGATCAGCCGAAGCGGCGCCGTCTTGATCGTGTCCTGATTGCGGCTCGCGCGCGTGAGGATGGTTTGATGCATGGTCGGCACGGCGGTGTACCACGAGGGCTTCAGCTCCTCCATCCAGCCGAAGAACTTAAGCGCGTTGAAGCCCGGCGTGCAGGCGACCGACGCCCCGCCGTAGAGCGATGACAGCACGGCCGCGATCAGCCCGTGGATATGGAACAGCGGCATGATGTTGAGGCAGCGATCTTCAGGCTTGAGCCTGATCCAGTCCGAGATGTTGCGCGCCGAGGCCAACACGTTGCGCTGGGTCAAGGGCACGATCTTCGGGCGCGAGGTCGTGCCCGAGGTGTGCAACACGAGCGCGACGTCGCTCTCCGCCGCGGCGCCCGCCTGCGCGGGCTTGGCACCCGCCTTGATCTCAAGGTCGAACAGGCCGGCCGCCTCGCTCGGACGCGGCGCCAACGGGATGATCGCGACGCCGAGTTTCCTGGCCACCGCGATCGCCGGCGTCTCGACGCCGGCCTGCACGATCAGCGCCTTGGCCTTGAGATCCGACAGATAGAACTGGAACTCATCCGCCCGATAGGCCGGGTTGAGCGGTGCCGCGGTCGCCCCGGCGGCGACCGCGAGAAACGCGCTCGCCATCTCAGGGCCATTGGGCAGGACGATGCCCACCCGGTCACCGCGCCCGATACCGGCCTTGTTGAGCGTCTCGACCGTCGAGGCGACAAAGCGCGCGAGGCCGCCGTAGCTCACGGAGGCACGCTCGGGCGCGGCGATCGCAACCGCCTCCGGCGCCGCGCGTGAAAGCATATCGTGGACGGTTCTGGCCTCGGCCATGATGGCGGGTTCCCACGCTGTGACGTGACGGCGCGCACCCTATAGAAGGTGCCCGCGCAAGGAAACCGGCTTCAGCGGATCAGGAGAATGGCCTAGGCGGCCGCAGGAATGACCCGATCCTCGAGCTCGAACAGGAACTCGATGCGCCGCGCCCGGCCATGGGTCTGCTCATAGAGCTCGATCGGGCTCTTGCGGAACGAGGTGAGCCCACGCGCATTGAGCCATTGATCGCCCTGGTGCGCTTCCTGGCCGATCAGCTGGGCCATGAAGGGCGTCGAGGACAGCAGGCTCCAGGCCACGGAGGGCTGGAGCGCCTGGGTCTCCAGCGGCTCCACGGTCCCGGCCGCTGGAAGCGCCCTGGCCTTTTCAGCGCTGGCGCGTGCCGAGGCCTCGGCCTTTTCCTTCTCCCGGCGGATGGCCGTTGTCGGCTTGCCGGGCTCGACCGGCTTCAGCCGTTGTGCCCGGGTCGCCTCCGCCGCCACGGATAGGCCAAGCGCGACCGCAGGCGGCGGCGCGTCGGGGGCGGCGGAACGGGGGACAAGGGAAATCATGATGAA
>VGET01000127.1 GCA_016869195.1 Alphaproteobacteria bacterium
CATGAAGTTTGTCTCGGACTGAACGGAAGGGCCGTTGAGCCGGGGCGGTCGAGGAAGAACAACGCGTGCTCGGATGTGACGCCCGTCAGCCGGCTACCGTACCGATTGGGGGTGATTCGTGCCGTCGGGAGAGCCAGGTTGAGCTGGCGGCCCGGCTAACGGACAGACGAAGCATTCCGACTGCATGTCATCGGCGGGCGCCGGTCCTCGCACCGGCCTCGGCTTCGCCCCGAGCCGGCGGCACTCCGCCGCGACCAAATCCGCAAGCAGGACGCCCAAGCCTTGATAGGGTGCCGCCGCCTGTTCTTCCGCCAGCCGAAGCCGCAGGGCGGGCGCCCATCGGCCGAGATGATCCTCGATGAAGCGACGCGCCGCCTCGCGGGCGATTCGTCGTTGGCTCTGGCGGTGACCGGTCTGCGCGTAGACATCCTTCAAGAGCATCAGGCTCAGGAACTCGGCCTCGACGCTAACATGATCGAGCATCTCGGGATTGGCGCCCGACGGCTCGAGCCCGAAGGCCAGACAAAAGCCGCTCAGATCGGCAAGCTCGACCGGCCGCCCGGCGGGGCGGCAGCCGTCGCCATAGGCCGTCTCGCGCAACGACACCGGACCGTTGCCGTGAAAGAGCCGCACATATTCCCGACGCAGACCATCGTCGTCGGCCTCGAGCCATGCCCGCTTCACGGCCTCGATCGCGGCGTCGAGCGGCGCCTCGACCGCACCGCGCGCGCGCGCGCCGTCGAGCTGCGCGAGGGCCACTCGAACGCCCGCCGCGCCGCCCGGGACAGGATAGCCGAAACCGATCGCGACCAGGCGAAGCAGCGCGGCGCGGGCGAGCACGGCCTCGCCGTTTCGAGCGCGGCGCGGCACCGAGATCGCTGGCGTTTCTTGCATCGCCGCCCCCTATTTGCCGATCGCCAGGTCGACCCAGTCCGACCACGCCTTGCGTCCGCCGACCTCGGCGTTGCCGCCCTCCCAAACCGCGAACGCGGCGACCGTCTGGTCGCCCGGCGCGAGCCGCGGGTCATATTCGTTGTTGTCGGTCGCCATCGGCCGGGCGATCAGCACCCGCCAGCGACCATCCTGCCAAACGCCCTTGCCCGAAGCGTTCTGCTCGGGCTTCACGGTGAGTGTCCCCCAGCCTTCCGCCATCTGGTCGAGCACGGGGACGCGCTTGGGGTGCCCGATCGGGTTGTCGACGCCGACCGAGCCCATATAGGCCCGGGCATCGCTCGCTCTGAGAACCTCGTCGGGATAGATGTCGACATGGGTGAAGGGATAGAGATCCTCGATGCTCTGCTCGCCCTCGTCGAGGTCGCGCTGGAACGCCGCGCGCCACTGCATGATGGTTACCCGGCCACCGTCCGGTTGACCCATCATGACATTGGGCGGCGCATCCTTTTCATAATTGACCGGAAGCTCGACCGCGACCTGATCGCCGAATCGGTCGACTACGATCCGATCGCTCTTGGTCGGATCGGCCCATTCGATCAGGAAGGCGATCCACTGGCCGTTGTGCGCGGCCCTGACCGAGAGCTCGGCGACGGAAGGCTCGAGATTCTGCGGCGCCACGACGCTCTGAGCCTGCATGACGATCTTGAGCGCCTGCGCCTTGGCCCAGTGCGCGGCATTGGGGTCGTCGATCGCGCCGGCTTTCCCGCCGACGCGCATGGCGACCAGAGACGGCGGCTCCGCGGCGGCCAACGCGACGGCCGACTGGCCGGCCGCGAGCAACGCCAACGTCGCGATGAAAGTTCGGACGACCATGGTCGCCTCCCCTGCGCTCAAGTCACGTTGGTGCGGTGGCTCTGGTGGCGCTCGTCATAGAGATCCCGAATGTAGATCGGCTCCTTGAACGGCACGCGCACCATCTCCGCCATGGCTTCGTCGTATCCGATGGCGATATCGCCCTCGACCCGGAAATGGTGAATGATGTCACGGCTCGCGCCGAAAAGGAGCAGCGCGCCGAGCAGCTTCCGGTCATCCACCGCCTGGCGATAGGTGGCGATCGCCTGGTCAACGCCCGGCCCGAACATCTGCTTGAGGAACGCGGGTGGCACATGGATCGGCGGAATGTAATAGACGTTGGGCTCAAGCCCGAACTGCGGATAGAGCGGCTTCGCCACCTTCGCGACGTGGACCAGATAGTCGAGAGGATTGTCTTCACGCGCCTTATCGGGCGTTGTGATGAATCCCTGGAGCCGGATCTTGCCGATGCAGGTGATGGTGCACTGGGTCTGCCGGCCGTTTTCGACGGCGGGATAGCAGCCGATGCACTTTTCCGAGGTCCGGCTGAGCGCGTTGAAGAAGGTCTTCTTGTAGGGGCACCCGCGCACGCATTCGCGGTAGCCGCGGCAGCGCTGTTGATCGATCAGCACGATCCCGTCTTCGGGCCGCTTGTAGATCGATTGGCGCGGGCACGAGCCGAGACAGGCCGGGTAGGTGCAATGGTTGCAGATGCGCGGCAGATAATACATCCAGTTCATGTGCGGCAGCTCGAGATGGGCGCCCTGACCCATGAGACCCGCGGAATCGTCCTCGCCGATGTTCGGATGGGCATAGTCGAGATCGTCGGGCAGATAGCCGAGCACGCTCTCGCCGTCAGCCGCCGCCTCGAACAGCGTCTTGCCGGAGTAGACCTTGGCGTCGAATTCCTGAACGCCGTGCTTTTCGAGGATCTTCACGTCCCAGCCGAGCGGGTAATACCCATAGGGCTTGGATTCGACGTTGTTCCAGAACATGTATTCTTGGCCGCGGCCGGGCGTCCAGGTCGTCTTGCAGGCCACCGTGCAGGTCTGGCAGGCGATGCATTTGTTGAGGTCCATGACCATCGCGAACTGCCGCTTCGGGCGGACATCCTCGTAGGGATAGTCCATCTCCCGCCCGATCTGCCAGTTGTAGACTTTCGCCATGGCGCTGCTCCTTCGGTGCCCGCGTTCCTAGGCCTATTTGACGAACTCGCCCCGCAAATAGCGCTTCAGCGCCTCGTTTTCCGAGGCCGGCCTGAAGCCGAGCTCGACCGGCCGCCACCGGCCCTTTCCATCGATCCCGCCATTCTCGGCCTTGGTGAACTTGGCGATCGATTCGCGGGGCGCGCTGGTTACGCAGTGGACGTCAACGTTGAAGCCGCGCGTGATCTCGTTGGTCCATGATTTGCGGGTGATCAGCGTGTGGGTCTGGTGGGTCGGCTTGAGCCAGGAGCGGGTGAGGCTCTGGTGGCCGCCATAGCGAAACAGCGACTGGTATTGCGTCGCTTCGTTCTTGGCGAGCTTGTCGGGCCGGCTTTCGTGTGCCTGCACCGTGCCGGGCGTCGCCATGTAGCCGTTGAACCACATGCGCGTGACGCCGGGCGGCGTTCCCGGGTAGTAGCGGGCTCGCGCCATCAGCCGCGCGATCTTGTATTCCGCCTCGCGGCCGGCCTCGCGCCAGCCGCGGAACGGCAGGTCGTTGGGATCGCCGTCGATCCAGACATAATCGCCGTCATCGACGCCGAGCTTCTTGGCGTCCTCGGGATTGATGTCGACATACATCTCGCCGCTCGCCGGCGAGCGCTTGTCGCGGCGGTACATGTCGCCGAACGGCCCGAACAGCGCGGCCATGAAATCGGTGTCGATCGGCATGGTGTGGGCGCCGTGCCGGTATTTCGGGGTGTGAAAGATCGCGCGGAAGCCCTGCTCGGTGAGCGGGTGCTTGGTCGCCAGCAGAGCGCCGACGTCATAGGTCGAATTGCGCATCTGCCGCGTGATGTGATCCTTGTCCTCGGCGCCGATTCCCCAGTCCGCGGGGCGCTTGGGGCGGATCGCCGGGTGCGGCGCGGCGACGATCGCGCAGGGATCGAAGAAGGTGGCATCGGCGGGTTCGCGGTGCACCGGCAGGTTCTCGCCGGCGTCGATGAACTCGGCCTCCGGCCGATAGAATTCGAGCCGGCCGGTCTTGGTATACCAGGGCTTCGATTCCTGCACCTGCTCGTAGCTGTTGATCCGAGGATAGGTGCGCGTGTTCATGAGCGCCGGAATGCCGAGCCTGGCGAGTTCCTCAAGATCCTCGACGCGGTAGCCCTTGAGCGGCGTCGAGCCGTCGACGATCCGCTGCAAGTAAACTTCGGCGCGACCCTCGGCGATGAACTGCCACATCTGCTCGAAGCGCTTGTCGCCGGTGATCTTGCCAAGCTCCCGCGCCACCCCGAGATAGGTGTCGTTGTCGGACACCGTGGTCACGACCCGCTTCGCCGGCGTGCGCGGGAAGATTTGAACGAAGGGGTTGGTGTTCGAGGCGGTCATGTCGGGGTACTTGAACTCGATCCAGGAATCGACCCCGTAGACGATGTCGCTGAACTCGCACGACGCGGTCCACCACCAGTCGTTGTAGACGACCAACTCCGCCCGCGGCAGCGTGTTGAAGACGACGTCGTAGAATCCCTTCTGATTGCCCAGGCTCGAATTCGAGTTGACCTGCCAGATCACCTTGGTCGGCGTCGGCACATGCGCGCCGGTCGTGATCTTCTTGTCGCCGGCCTTCATCAGGCGCTCGCCGTTCGCCCAATAGTGCATGGATTCAGGCCGCAGCATGCCGCGCACACGCGGCTTGCCCTTGGGATCGAGCTGCGGCTCGAACGGATCTTCGAGGGTGTAGGCCGGCACCCCCGAGAACAACGTGTTCTTGTAAGTGCCGGCATAGCTCCCGATGTTGCCGCCGTGATGGCCGAGACTGCCGGCCAGGGACAGTACGAGGAAGATCGCCCGATCCTTGTTGTCGTTGTTCCAGAATTGGTTTGGCCCCATGCCGCAGGCGATCAAGGTGCGACCGCCGGTGGCGGCGATCTGGCGGGCGAGCGCGGTGATGGCTTGTTGCGGCGCCCAGGTCAGCTGGCTCGCCTTGTCCGGCGTCAGATTGGCGGCAAGGTATTCGCGGATCAGGTCGAAGGCAGGTCTCGCCTCGACCGTCTTGCCGTCGAGCGTGGTGAGCTTGAAGGTTCCCTCGAGCGCCGGCTGGATGCCGAGCGACGCGAAGTGGCTTCCGAGCTGGTCATGGCCGACCGCGACCGGTCCATTGGCCTTCTTGTCCCACATCACGAAGTCGGCGAATTCGCCACGATAGGCGGCCGGGATTTGCACGCCCTGCTGCGCCGTGGTCGGGCCGGCCGATTCACCCTCGGCCAGGACGCGCGTCCAATTCTTGAGCTCGGAATCGCGATGGTCGGGAATGATGTCGCTCGCCTTCACCCGCTCAAGGGTGTCCATCCGCACCAATGAGGGCAGGTCGGTGAACGACAGCGCGAATTTCTCGTCATATAGCTTTTCCGCGATCATCACCTGCGCGATCCCGAGGGCGAAGGCGGGATCGGTGCCCGGACGGATCACCACCACCTCGTCGCACTTCGAGGCGGTCGAGGAATATTCGACAGTGACCGCAACCGTTTTGGCGCCCTTGAGCCGGGCCTCGGTGAGCCAGTGTGAATCGGGCATCTTGGTCGTGATCCAGTTCATGCCCCAGGCGATCACGAGCTTGGCGTTCTCGGTGTCGAACAACTCGAAGTCGTTGGTTTGCTCGCCTGTCACCATCGGGTGACCGGGCGGCAAATCAGTGTGGAACGAGTAGGAGTCCCAGACGCCTGAACCGCGCGCCTTGTCGGGCGGCACGCCGCGCACGTGATGGTCGAGCAGCGCCATCGAGTTGCCCATGCGGAAGGCGCCGAAGATTCGCACCGCGCCTTGCTTCGCCATGCCGCCGCGGAACTTCATGACGCGCGTGCCCGCGCCTTGTGTCGCCTCGACCATGTCCGGATCGTAGCCCTGCGCCAGCAGCTTCTTCTTGCCGTCCTCGCCGGAATAGGTCGTGGCGATGTTGTGGAGCGTCCTGGCATGATAGCCATAGGCCTCGGCGTGGCTCACCCTGACCCAGGAATCGAAACCCCGGCGCATCAGCTCCGGCGGTGCGGCGCCGTTCTTGGCGTCCCGAGGAAAGCCCTGATCCGCCCACTCCTTGAAACCCTTGCGGATGAAGGCGCCGTTGACCCGGCGGTCGCCATAGAGTCGCCGCGCCAGAACCAGGCCCTTCTGACAACAGCGGGGATCCCAACGTGCCGAAGCTCGTCGCCCCTCGATGTCCTTGGCCTTGCCGTAGCCGTGAGTCGGCTCGATGCGGACGACGACGTTGTTCTTGACATAGGCGTTCAGCAGGCAGTTGTGGGTGTCGTTGGGACAGCACAAAAAGACGAACGATTTGTCGGTTCGGTAGATGTCGCGGTAGGTGCGTTCCCAGTCGCGGCTCGGATAGGCCTCGAGCGGATTCGGCACCGCGACCGGGGCGAGGAATCGATACTGGGCGAATACGTCGCTCGGGGTCGCCAGCGTGCCGAAGCCGGCGGCCGCCGCGAGCTTGAGGAACCGGCGCCGCGACAAAGCGAGTTTGCTGGTCGGCATGGCGGCAGCCTCCTTGGCAGTTTCGGCGCGGACCCTATGGGGCGGCGGCAGCGCCTGCCTTGACGCAAATCAAAACGTGGATTGGACTCCACCTCGGCGCCGAATCACAGTGTACCTGGGTGGCGCGAGCCGCGAGCGAGCGCGCCCAACATGGCGCTGTAGGTAGCGAGCGGGTCAAGCATGGTGGCGCGCCGTGAAATCGCCACGAGATCATGTGGTATATTAGGGCTCGTGGACAAAAGGGATTCCCAAATCGGGTGAGATCTGATTCAAGGCTACATCTTGGAGTTCGAACCTTCTCTTCGCAGGTTCCCGCATTTCCGCGAAAAACGGCGTATTGCCGGACATCCTGATCATTCTCCAGCCTGTTCTCCGAGGGCATCTGCCAAGCGGTTTGGCCTTGCCCAACAAAAAGAAGATTAGTTGGGCAAACCATTCGATCCTCGCCGGATCGTATGTTGGCCGTCGGGCTGGTCGCCCACCGGCCGCCACGCCCTGCACTCCATGAATTTCCCGATCGGGAAATAGCAGGGCACAATTGGCCCAAACGTCGGGGGAATTTCCCGATCGGGAAATTTCGTCTTGACCGGCGGCCGGGATCCTTTTAACTTTCCCGATCGGGAAAATAGAGGATGTCATGCGAATCGATTCACCGCAGTCGCTCGGTCGCGCCGTGCGCGCCGTTCGGAAGCAGCTGGGCCTAACCCAGCCCGATCTGGCGATGACCGCCGGAACCAGCCTGCGCTTCATCGTCGAGGTAGAGAAGGGCAAGCCGACCTGTCAGATCGGCAAGGTGCTGACAGTGTTGGCGACCCTCGGTATAGCCCTCGACCTGAGCCCGCCGAGCGGTGTGACCGTCGAGCCAGCCCCCAGCCTGGGCAAGGGACCGCCCGATGCCACGGACGCTTGACGTTTATCTGTCTGACCGGCTGGTCGGGCGGCTGATCCAGGAGGACACCGGGCAGCTTCAGTTTGCATACGATGCCGGGTGGCTAGAAGCGGCCGATGCACGACCGATCTCCCAGTCGCTGCCACTCCGCGCCGACTCCTTCAGCCACCGGGAGTGCCGGCCATTTTTCTCCGGCCTTCTCCCCGAAGCCGAAAAGAGGGAGGTGATCGCCCGCGTCCTCGGCGTGACGGCGCGCAACGATTTCATTCTGCTCGACCGTCTGGGCGGCGAGTGCGCTGGCGCCATCACATTCGTCCACGCCGGCGACGCGCCGCCCCGTCCTCCGACCACGGCGGACTACCGGTCTCTGTCAGAGGAGGAGCTCGCACGGATCTTGCGCAGCCTGCCCGAGCGCCCGCTGCTCGCCGGCGAAGAAGGCGTGCGGCTGTCGCTCGCGGGCGCGCAGGACAAGCTGCCGGTGCTCGTCGTCAACGATGAGGTCGCGTTGCCCCTGCATGGTGCTCCCAGCTCCCATATCGTGAAGCCCCAGATCCGTCGGTTCCAGGACACCGTGCAGAATGAGGCATTCTGCCTCATGCTTGCCAACCGACTCGGTCTCCACGTCGTCCCCGCCGAAGTGCGGCGCGCCAAGAACGAATCCTTCCTCCTCGTCGCACGATACGACCGTGTCCGAACGAAGGACGGCGGGCTGCGGAGATTGCACCAGGAAGACTTCTGCCAGGCACTCGGCGTGCCGCCGGAACTCAAGTATCAGAACGAGGGCGGGCCGTCGCTGGCCGATTGCTTCGAGCTCGTGCGCCGCAGTTGCGGCCGTCCTGCCGTCGACCTGATCCGACTCCTCGACTACGTCATCTTCAATTTCCTGATCGGCAACCACGATGCACACGGCAAGAACTACTCCATCGTCCACACCGACCACGGCGTCGAACTTGCGCCGCTATACGACGTCGTGTCCACCACCGCATATCCCGACCTGTCGAGCCGCCTCGCCATGAAGGTCGGTGACAAGTACCAACCCGATGACGTTCTGCCTCGCCACTGGGATCGCTTCGCACGAGACGCTGGCCTTGCGGCCCCAATGGTTCGCCGCCGCATGCTCGACATCGCACAGCGTGTCACCGAAGCGTCCCACGAGGTAGCAGCTGTCTTGGATGGGCAGGATCACGGGTCGCCGATCTTGGCCCGAATTATCGATCTTTTGCATTCCAGGAGCACCAAGCTCCGCGGCGACTTCGAGCAGGAGCGCGAACTCGGTAAACGATGACGTGTCGGGCGGAACAACCGCGCAGCAGACAGGTCGAGCTTCAGCCTGCAAGTTCGAGGAAGAGGTTCAAGGCATGATCCCTGGACGCATCGATGATATCGACGTCGGCTCCCTTCGAGCCTTGATCGCGAACGGCGTGCGCGAGGGGAAGACGATCGAATACAAGCGTGCGATGCCGGGCGGTGCCGAGAGCGAGGTCGTACCGTTCCTCGCCACGGTCTCCTCGCTTGCGAACACGGCAGGAGGGGACCTTCTCCTCGGCGTTGAGGCTACTGACGGTGTGCCGACGGCATTGCCTGGGATCGAGATCGACAATCTTGATCGGGAGAACCTACGGTTCGAACATCCTATGCCTGTCCGTCGTCAAAATATTTGAGACAGGCGAGGTCGTTGACTAACGGAGGATCCGGCTCATCTTTGGTTTCAGTTTAGGCAGCGGTTTTGGCGTGCTGCAAGCGCCGCTTGTCCTTGATGGCCTCTGGCGTCGGCTCGAACAGGCCCAAGCGCTCGCCCTTGGAGTGCGCGGTCAGGCCCGCGACAGCTCGCCCAAGCGTCAGGGCCTCGTGCCACTCGAACCCGAGCCGCTCGGCCACGACGGCCGCCCAGAGAGTAAGCACGGGGGCGCGGTTGATCGTGATTGTGCGAGACATGCACAGATGGTAGCGACCACGGCGGCAACTGCACAACTCTGGACGCCGGTGCTAGCATTTCGACCACTAGCTGGAGCCGACCATGAATCGCCTGCTGCTCGCCCTCATCATGCTGTTCGCGCTCGCCACGCCGGCGGCTGCGGATGACTGGGAGGATGCGGTTGCAGCATACAAGCGCGGCGACTACACCACCGCATTGCGCTTGTTCAAGCCCTTCGCCGAGCAGGGAGGTGGAATCGCCCAGTGGTCGCTCGGCTACATGTACGCCCATGGCCAAGGCGTGCCGCAGGACTATGCCGAGGCCGTGCGGTGGTATCGGCTGGCGGCCGAGCAGGGAAACCGCTTTGCGAAGTACAACCTCAACCACCTCCATTGATAACGTGCGAAGCAGGGAGAGGCCCGGGCGCAGGGCAATCTCGGCTGGATGAACGACAGGGAAGGAAACACCCAGGTTCAGGCGCACAAGTGGCTC
>VGET01000128.1 GCA_016869195.1 Alphaproteobacteria bacterium
CTTTATGCCGCGATCGATGACGGCCGCGCCGATCGCCTGATGGCAAGCGAAGACGGATCGAGTTGGCGCGTTGCGTTCGAATTCCCCGACGTACGACCGATCGCGCTCGCGGCGTTCCAGGACCGTCTCTTTGTCGGCGCCGAAGGGCCGGGGGATCACGGCGCGCTCTGGGGCCCGCCGCCTGATCGCTCCGCCGCCACCACCGATGAGCTCCCTGTGGGCGCCCTCCCCGATCCGCCCGATTCCTTCGCGTCCAACGATGACGCCACCACGGCGCTTCAGGAATTCGGGGAGCGCCTGCTGTCACCCGCCTCGTTCGGTCACCACCTTTCGGCCCTGGTCGAGCCCTTCGCCCGCAGCCGCCGCGCGCTGATCGGCCCCTGGCTTCAGCACCGGCTGAGCGCGAAATTTCCCGAGGGCGAAGTCAGCATGTTCGGCGGCGGTGTGGACATCGCGCGACGCGACATCGCCCGCTGGTACATGCTGCGCGCGATGGGATTGAACGGCCATGGCCGCGTTCCACCGGCTTTGCTGGCCGAGCCACTTCGCGCGCCGCGCAACGCGGCCGAGAAATATTTCGATATCGCGCCGCTGGCCACCTGGGTTGCGGCCGTGCTGCACCAGGATGATCCGGAGACGATCGAGGCGCTGGTCGATCGGCTCGGCGTTTCCGGCGAGCCGCCCTGGTTCACCGGCGACCTCGTCGGCGCCTTGCAGACGCTCACCGGCCAGCGCTTCGGCTATGACATTGAGGCCTGGAAGGCGTGGTGGGCCACGGAGCGCGTGCTTCGGTCAGGTCAACGTTGAGAGCCCGAGCATGCGCTCGGCGGCCTCGAGCTCGTCCGGCGTGTTCACATTGAAAAAGGGATCGAGCGGCGTGGTCGAGAACTCGACCGTGGCAATGCCATGCCGCGCCGTCCAGGCGTCGATCTTGCGCACGCCCTCGTCGACCAGCGCGGTGCGCAAGTGCCCTTCCAGCGCGAGCGACCAGAGGCCGATCACCGGGTGGCTCTGCCCGCCCGACGCCGCGCAGGCAAGCGGTTGGCCCTCGCGCTCGGTGGCCTCATGCAGGCGCGCGACCAGATCTTGCGGCACGAAGGGCGTGTCGGTCGCGATGCTGACGAGCCATCGGGCAGACGGCGCGTTTGCCTTCGCCCACGCCATGCCGGTGAGCACGCCGGCGAGCGGACCGGCAAAGCCCTCGACCGCATCGGGCACGACCGGCATGTCAAACGCCTTGAAGCGCGCGAGATCGCCATTCGCATTCAGCACCATGGCGGAGATCTGCGGGCGCACACGCTCAATGATGTGCGCGAGGATCGGCCGCCCGCCGAGCAGGCGCAGACATTTGTCGCCACCCCCCATGCGCCGCGCCAGGCCGCCCGCGAGCAGCACCGCGGCAACCTCACTCGGCATCGATCGCTTCCACTGGCGCGAGCGTGATCGGCGCGGTTCCGATCAGGTCTTCGACCCGCGCGCGCTCCTCATCGGCGAGCGCCTCGAACACGCTCTCAAAGGCGATGCGCCGGTCAAGCCCGGCGATCGGTGCGCCGATGCGGTTCTCGCAAGGGCCTTCACCCTCCTTGAGCCTGAGGATCAATGCGGCTTCGGCCAGCGGCAGCGTTTCAGGAGGAAACTCGTCATCGCACAACGCATAGAAAAACCGCGCCCGCTCGGCCTCGGCGCGCGCCAGCGCCAGCGTCTCGTTGAGGTCGTTGTAGGCGGCGAAGCGCGCCTCGCGCGTCGCGGTGAACCAGGCGTCGCCCTCGGCATCCCTGAGCGGCTGCGCGAAGGAGAGCAAGCGCGTCAGGTGCTGATCGATGCGCGAAAGCAGGTTCACGCTCTGGCCGGCATAGGCAACCGTGCGACCGCGTTCATAAAGCTTCAGCCGGAGATAGACCGCCGGCGCCGCCAGCCGATCAAGTGCGTCGGGATCGACGGGAAAGCATCCGGCGCCGACCGGCCCGCCCCAGCGCAGGCGCACGATCACGCGGCGTCATCCTCGACGCGGCCGCCTTTGCGCTGATGGCGCTTGTCCTCCTCGGCCACCTCGCGCGCATCAGCGTCGAACTGGATACGATGCGCGCCCGAGAGCGCGGTGAAGCGCCGGCCCTTGGCGCGACCGATCAGCGTCAAGTCCGCTCGGCGCGCGAGCTCCACGCCGGAAGCGGTGAAGCCCGAGCGTGAGATCAGGATCGGGATGCCCATGGTGACCGTCTTGATCACCATCTCGCTGGTGAGCCGGCCCGTGGTGTAGAAAATCTTGCCCGCGGGCGAGAGCCCCTTGAGCGCCATGTAACCCGCGATCTTGTCGATCGCGTTGTGGCGGCCGACGTCTTCCATGTAGAGCAGCGGGCGATCCTCCTCACACAGCACGCAGCCATGGATCGCGCCCGCGGCGAGATAGAGGCTTGGCGTCGTGTTGATCGCCTTTGACAGCCGATAGAGCCAGGAGGTCTTCAACACCGCGTCCTTCGGCAGCGTGACGCGATCGAATGTCTCCATCAGATCGCCAAACACGGTTCCTTGCGCGCAGCCGGAGGTCAGCGTCTTCTTCTTGAGCTTCGCCTCGTAATTGGTGCGCCGCTTGGTGCGCACCACCACCGTCTCGATCTCTTCGTCATAATCGATCGCGGTGATCTCGTCGTCCCGCGTCAGCATGTTCTGGTTGAGCAGATAGCCGACCGCGAGATAGTCCGGATGGTCGCGGATCGTCATCAGCGTGACGATCTCCTGCCCGTTCAGAAACAGCGTGAGCGGCCGCTCCTCGACGACGCGCGCCTCGATCGCGGCGCCGCTCTCATCGACGCCCTCGACGGTGCGCGTCAGCTTCGGGTCGGCGGTATCGGGTTGGAGGAGGAAGTCGGTCATGATTCAATACTAACAGAAAACCCTTCCCCCATGATTGGGGGAAGGGCTTGGGTTGGGGGCAGAACCCATAGCGGGCTCCGCCCGCTTTGATCTCACCCACCCACCCCATCCCTCCCTCCCGCTCAAGCGGAAGGGAGGGTATTCCAGGGAGCTATTGCTCAGGCCTTATCGATCAGGCTGGGCCAGCCGCTCTTGGCCTTGTTGATGGCCTCGAGCATGCGGTCCTCGCCCTTCTTCTTGATGAACTTCTGCCACTCCTTGGCGGCCTTCTCCATGGCCTCTTTCACCGTGGTCGAGCCGGTCATGGCGGCCGAGATGTTCTCATCGAGGATGTTGTGGAGACCAAAGGCACCCGGCACGGCCAGGGTCGGCACCGAGCGCTTGATGGTCTCGGCGATCACCGGCACGTGGTAGGGCTTGTAGGTCTCGAGCACCAGCGGGTCCTCGAAGTTCGCGGTCTGGAACGGATCGAAGAAGCCGCCGGGGTTCGCGGTCAGCCAGGAGAAGATGCGGGTCGAGCCGGTCCACTGCAGGAACAGATAGGCCGCCTCCTTGAACTTCGACTGGCTCGACACGCTGCCATTGTTGCCGAGATAGAGCGTCGAGCGGCGCACCAGATCGTTGCCGAACTTGTGGCCCGGCGGCAGGAACGAGTTGAGCTTGCCGACGATCGCGCTGGCCGGGTTGCCCTTGTCGTCCATCCGGTCGTTGAACTTCGGCAGATTGGTGAAGGTCGACATCATCACCGACTTGCCGCTCGCCATCGAGCCGTAATATTCCGACCAGCTCCAGGCCAGACCGTCCTTGGTGGTCCATTCGAGGCTCTTGATATGTTCCTCGGTGGCCTGGATGCCGATGTCAGAATCGATCAGCGGCTTGCCGTTGTCATCGAACAGATAGAAGTTCGGCGCCGCCTTGCTGACATAGCGGTTGTACCAGTTCGAGATGCCCCAGAACGGGCTCATCATGTTGCCATTGCCGAAGAAGCCCTTGCCGGTGAAGAACGCGGCGATCTGGTCGAGCTCCTGCCAGGTGCGCGGGTGGCCGAGCTGCCAGCCATATTTGTCGCCGAACTCCTTGACGTTCTGCGGGTCTTCAAACAGGTCCTTGCGATACACCCAGGTCTGGAAGTCGCCGTCGAGCGAGACGGTCATCACCTTGCCGGCATATTTGTAGAGGAGATCGTAGATTTCGGGCGTCGGCGTGCCGCGCTTCGGATCGTTGAAATCCGGCTGGTATTTGGCGACGAAGTCATCGAGCGGCTCGAGGCCGTTGGCCTCGGCCAGATCGCCCGTGTTGTTGTAGGCATGGGTGTAGACGTCGAACGCGCCGGATTGCGTCGTCACGTCCTGCAGCACCTTCTTGAACTGCTCCTCGGGCGAGACGCCGGTGAACACCAGCTCGATGCCGGTCTCGCGCTCCCACACCTCCTTGATGGTCGGCGCGTTGGCCGGATAGGGCCGGGTGTAGTGGCCGATCGCGCCGTCGGTCATCAGCACCTGGAGCTTGTCGGGCGCCTTGCCTTCGGCCTTCAGCTTCTTGATGCCCTCGATCGCGCGCCCTTCGGACAGATCGGCGTTGTATTGGTAGCGCTCGGCGCCGGGAAACCCGGTCGGGCCGCCGGTCATCCCCGCGGCATAGTCCGCCGCGAAGGCGCCGTTGGGCTTGCCGAAGCGCAACCCGATTCCGGCAGCGGCCGTGAAGGCGGCTGCGGCGCCGCCCACCTTCAGCACGCCGCGGCGTGAAACGCCTTGTCTCGCTTGTTTGCTCATGCTGCTTGCCTCCCATGGTGGCGGTCTGGCCCACGCACCGCCGGAATGGCGGCGGGTGGGCGCCGCCGGACTTGCAATGAACGAAAAGCTATCACGCCGGCGGCCCAAGCGAAGCCCCGCATACTGCTAATCCGCCAAGAAAATTGGGGAGGAAATCTCCCCCGCAATCCCTATATGATGGAGTGCGTTGCAACCCGCTGTATTGCCCGGCGACGTCATGCTGCTAGACCCCTTCGCCCGCGCCATCTCCTATCTCCGCGTCTCGGTGACGGATCGCTGCGATTTCCGCTGCACCTACTGCATGGCGGAGCAGATGACCTTTCTGCCGAAGGCCGAGCTCCTGACGCTGGAAGAGCTCGATCGCCTGTGCGGCGCCTTCATCGGTCTCGGCGTGAAGAAGCTCCGTCTCACCGGCGGCGAGCCCCTGGTGCGGCGCGACGTGATGACGCTGTTTCATGCGCTCGGTCGCCATCTGAAGAGCGGCGCGCTCGAGGAGCTGACGCTCACGACCAATGGCAGCCAGCTCGCGCGCCACGCCGAGGGCCTGAAGGCCGCCGGCGTGCGCCGCGTCAATGTCTCGCTCGACACACTCGATCCCGCCAAGTTCACGGCCATCACGCGCTGGGGCAAGCTCGACAAGGTGCTCGAAGGCATTCGCGCCGCGCGCGACGCCGGGCTGCGCATCAAGATCAACACGGTCGCGCTTAAGGGCGTGAACGAGGGCGAGATCGAGGACCTGGTGCGCTGGTGCGGCGAGGCCGGCTACGACCTGACCTTCATCGAGACCATGCCGCTCGGCGAGATCGACCAGGACCGCACGGATCAGTATCTGCCGCTGTCGCTGGTTCGCGCGCGGCTCGGCCAGGTCTTCACGCTCGAGGATACGGATTATCGCACTGGCGGCCCGGCCCGCTATGTGACGGTGCGCGAGACCGGTCAGCGGCTCGGCTTCATCACCCCCCTCACCCACAATTTCTGCGAATCGTGCAATCGGGTGCGCCTGACCTGCACCGGCACGCTCTACATGTGCCTCGGCCAGGAGGACGCTGCCGATCTGCGCGCGCCGCTTCGCGCCGACCCGACCGATGGCGCGCTCATCGAGGCCATCCACGAGGCGATCGGGCGCAAGCCCAAGGGTCATGACTTTGTCATCGATCGGCGCCATCAGCGCCCGGCGGTCGGCCGACACATGAGCGTCACCGGCGGCTAGGCCGGGCTTTGGCGCTCGTGCCCTCATGCCTCACCCTTCGACAAGCTCAGGGTGAGGACCTTGCGAATGGGCGTCGGGAAAGTCGCCTCATCCTGAGCCAGTCGAAGGATGAGCCTTTCGAGGGATGAGGCTGTCGGGTGCCGCACAGCGCGCCAGGGGCCCTATCGGTAGCGAGGGAGGCTCGGCTATAGTCGGTGGCCATACCGCCACCCTCGCGCGCCGATCCCCATGCCCAAGAAACGCCGCCAAACGATCGCGATCGTCGCGTCGAACGCTCCCGAAGCGCAGCGCGCCTATGGCGAGCTGAAGCGCCGCTACAAGACCGTGTCTCCCAACAAGGCGGATGTCATCGTCGCGGTCGGCGGCGACGGTTTCATGCTCGAAACCCAGCACCGCTTCCTCGACGAGGGCACGCCGATCTACGGCCTCAATCGGGGCTCGGTCGGCTTCCTCATGAACGAATACCTGGCGGACGGACTGCTCGAGCGTGTCGCCAATGCGCAGCTTACCGTGCTGCGCCCCTTGCGCATGCAGGCGCTGACCGCGACCGGCGGCGAGTACAGCGCGATCGCGATCAACGAGGTCTCCCTGCTCCGCGAAACCCGGCAGGCGGCCAAGCTCGAGATCAGCATCGACGACGTCGTTCGCCTGCCTGAGCTGATCTGCGACGGCGCGCTGGTGTCGACGCCGGCCGGAAGCTCCGCCTATAACCTCTCGGCGCATGGACCGATCATCCCGCTTGGCACCGATCTCCTCGCGCTTACCCCGATCAGCGCGTTCAGGCCGCGGCGCTGGCGCGGCGCGTTGCTGCCCGCGGTTGCACGCGTGCGCTTTCGCGTCATCGAGGGAGACAAGCGCCCGGTCAGCGCGGTCGCTGACTACACCGAGGTGCGCGATGTCGTGCAGGTCGATGTCGCCGTCGACCCCACGGTGGAAACCCACGCCCTGTTCGACCCCGAGCACAACCTCGAGGAACGCATTCTGAGCGAACAGTTCACGTCTTAGCATCATGGACGCCGGCACCGCACCCTGGGTGGCCAAGCCGCCCGACCTCGAGCCTTTTGAGGCGGGACACGACGGCGTGCCCTATGTGCTGAGCTTCGCCGCGCCGGCCGCAGGGCCCCACGTGGTGCTGAGCGCGATCACCCATGGCAACGAGCTGTGCGGCGCGGTCGCGCTGACGCGACTTCTGGACTGTGGCGTCCGGCCGGTGCGCGGCCGGCTCACCTGCGCCTTCGTTAATGTCGACGCCTATCAGCGCTTCGACCAGACGGACCCGTTCGCCGCGCGCTACCTCGACGAGGACATGAACCGGGTATGGTCCTGCGCGACGCTCGACCGGCCCGCCCGCTCGCGCGAGCACGCCCGCGCCAAAGTGTTGCGGCCGGTGATCGCACAGGCCGACTACCTGCTCGATCTGCACTCGACCAGCATGGCCTCCGCACCGATGCTGTTGTGCGGACCGACGAAGAAGGGCCGCGCTCTGGCATTGAGGCTGGCCCTGCCGGCCGAGATCGTGGCCGATGAAGGACACCTGGCGGGGCCGAGACTCTCCGACTATGACGCGTTCGCTGATGAGGCCCGGGCGCCAACCGCGCTCCTGATCGAATGCGGCCAGCATTTCGAGCCGTCGAGCGCCGAGGTCGCGCTCGAAGCCGCGCTCCGCTTTCTGCTGCACACCGGGGTCATCGATCGCGTGCCGCCCAATCTCAAGCCGCCCCGAAACGTTGCGGCGACGCGCGTGCTCGAGGTCACGGACAGAATCACCGTGCGCACGCCGGCCTTCACCTTTGTGCGCCCCCTGGGCTCGCTCGAGGTGGTCGGGAAGGCCGGCACGCTGCTCGCGCACGATGGCGGCGAGTCGATCGTGACGCCCTATGAGTCCTGCGTGCTGATCATGCCGGCGCGCTCGATCGTGCCGGGCGAAACGGCGCTCCGGCTCGCGCGTGCTGTGCCGGCCGCACCAGGACATCGCGTGTGATCTCTGCCTCGCCGGCTCAAGCCTGGCTCGCGCGCCATTTGCCGACCCGGCAGATGGCGCTCCGGCTAGGGTTGGCGCTGGCCATTGGCGCGATCGGCGGCACGCTCTTCTTCATTGGCCAACTGCCTCTGCCCTGGATGCTGGGTGCGATGTCGACCGCGACCGTCGCGGCGCTCGCCGGAGCCAAGCTCGCCGTGCCACCGACCTTGCGCTCGGCGATGATTGCGATCCTCGGTGTGCTGCTCGGCAGCCAGTTCACGCCCTCGCTCTTCGAGAATTTGTCGCAATGGTATGTCGGGCTCGCCGCCGTCGTGATCTCGACCGCGCTGATGGCGCTTGCCTGCATCGTCTTCTTTCGCGTCTTCGCGCGCTATGACCGCACCACCGCCTATTTCGCCGCCATGCCGGGCGGCCTGAGCGAAATGATGCTGCTCGGCGAATCCATGGGCGGCGACGCCCGTACCATCTCGCTCACCCATGGCGTGCGCATCCTGCTCGCGGTGTTCCTGATCGCGTTCTATTTCCGCCTGTTCGAGGGCTTTGACGGCAGCCAGATGCCGGTGACGACCGCGGCCTCCCTGCCCCTATGGGAAATCGTGGCCCTTCTCGCCTGCGCCTTTGTCGGCCTCTATGCCGGCAAGCGGCTGCGCCTGCCCGCGCCGCAGATCGTCGGGCCGATGATCCTGAGCGCCGGCCTGCACCTGAGCGGCGTGCTTGAGCATCGGCCGCCGGCCGAGATCGTGGCGCTCGCGCAGGTGATTCTTGGCGCCGCGATCGGCGCGCGCTTTTCCGGCATGGCGCTGCGGAATGTATGGCGTGTGATGTTCTACGCCGCCGGGGCCACCGTGATCATGCTGATGATCGCGGTCGGCATCGCCTATGGCCTCGCGCCGGTCGCCGGCACCTCGGGCTCGACCTTACTGCTTGCGCTGGCGCCAGGCGGGCTGGCCGAGATGAGCCTGATCGCACTCGCGCTCGGCAATGTCGCGGCCTTCGTCTCGACCCATCATGTGGTGCGGATCATCGTCGTGGTGATCATCGCGCCGCAATTGTTCCGGCTGCTTTATGGCAAGCCGAAACCGGACGCCACTCAGAGCCCGCTGTAGGACAGCCCCCGGTAGATCACGTCGGCGACACGGTTGGTCACAGCCTGAAGCTCGGCGTCCGTCTGATGCGGCTGATCGAGCTGGCTGTCGACCAGCAGCGTCGCGAGGCCGTGCAGCGTGGCCCAGGCCGCGATCGCGAGCTCCTTCGCGTCGACCCCGCCGATGAGGTCCGGGCGCTGGCAGCTCCGGATCATGCGGGTGAGCAGCTCGAGCGAGCGCTCGGACGATTCCTTCAGGCCCGGATAGAGCGAACGGTCCGCCACCTCGGGCCCGAACATCACCCGGAAGTGCGAAGGGTGCATCGCGGCATATTTGACATAGGCGAAGGCGATCGCACGGAAGCTCGCGAGCGGAATTTCCTTATTGGCCTCGACCGCGGATTCCATCGCGCTCGTCATGGCGCGGAAGCCTTCCTCGGCCACGACCGCAAGCAGCCCCTCCTTGTCTGGAAAGTGCCGGTAGGGCGCGGCGGCCGACACGCCGGCGAGGCGCGCCACCGAGCGCAGCGACACGCCCTTAGGCACTTCGCGCTCGACGAGCATCAGCGCCGCGTCGAGGAGCGCGCGCCTCAGATTACCGTGGTGATAACGGCCTTCCTTACGCGTCTTGCGTCGTTTAACGCGGCGCCGCGGCTTCGGCCGTTCTTCCGTTTCGTCGCTCACGACTCCCCTCAGCTGTGACCATGATTACAACGAATTCGCACGGCTTGTGTATTGAATTCATGAGCGTTGGCCCGATATGTGACGCGGACGGTAAAAT
>VGET01000129.1 GCA_016869195.1 Alphaproteobacteria bacterium
GTTGACGGCGTCGTGCTGATGACCGGCTGCGACAAGACCACGCCCGCGCTTCTGATGGGCGCCGCAAGCTGCGATCTGCCGACCATCGTGATCTCGGGCGGCCCGATGCTGAATGGCCGCTATCGCGGGCAGGCGATCGGCTCGGGCACCGACGTGTGGCGCTTCTCGGAAGACGTGAAGGGCGGGCGCATGACGCTCGCCGAGTTCATGGAGGCCGAGTCCGGGATGAGCCGCAGCGCCGGCCATTGCATGACCATGGGCACCGCTTCGACCATGGCCAGCATGGTCGAGGCGCTGGGCATGACCTTGCCGCACAACGCGGCGATCCCGGCGGTCGATGCGCGGCGCTCCGAGCTAGCGCGCCGTACGGGACGGCGCATCGTCGAGATGGTGCGCGAGGACATGCGGGTCTCGAAGGTGCTCACGCGCGCGGCGTTCGAAAACGCGATCCGGGTGAATGCCGCGATCGGCGGCTCGACCAATGCCGTCGTGCATTTGCTCGCGATTGCGGGTCGTATTGGTGTGCCGCTCGATCTCGACACCTGGGACCGGCTCGGCCGCGATGTGCCGACCATTGTCGATCTGATGCCCTCGGGTCGTTTTCTGATGGAGGATCTCTACTACGCCGGCGGCCTCCCCGCTGTCATTCGGCGCATCGGCGATGCGATCCAGCGCGACGCCCTAACCGTGAATGGCCAGACGATCTGGCAGAACTGCGCGAATGCCGAGTGCTTCAACGACGAGGTCATCCGACCGCTCGGCAAGGCGCTCACCGCGAGCGGCGGCATCGCGGTGCTGCGCGGCAATCTCGCCCCGAATGGCGCGGTGTTGAAGCCTTCGGCGGCGACCCCGGCGCTGATGAAGCACCGCGGGCGTGCGGTCGTGTTCGAGACCATCGAGCACTACCACCAGCGCATCGAGGACCCGGCGCTCGAGGTTGACGCGTCATCGGTGCTGGTGCTCAAGAACTGCGGCCCCAAGGGCTATCCCGGCATGGCCGAGGTCGGGAACATGGGCCTGCCGCCCAAGCTCCTGAAGCAGGGCATCACCGACATGGTGCGTATCTCGGACGCCCGCATGAGCGGCACGGCCTATGGCACCGTCGTGCTCCACGTCGCGCCCGAGGCCGCGGTCGGCGGCACGCTGGCGCTCGTGAAGGAGGGCGATGAGATCGAGCTCGACGTCGCCGCGCGGCGCCTCAGCCTCAACGTGCCGGAGGGCGAGATCGCCAAGCGGCGCGCCGCATGGACACCGCCATCGCCCGCGATGCAGAGCGGCTACCAGCGGCTCTACACCGAGCGCGTGCTCCAGGCCGACCAGGGCGCTGATTTCGATTTTCTCGTTGGCACCCGCGGCGCCGCGGTGCCCCGCGAATCACATTAGGAGGGTGCTTCGTCTGAGATCGCGGCAAGCGGGCTTCCGACCGCGCGCTCGGCTGACATAGTATCCGTGAGGCGCGAGGTCAGCGACGTCATCCCGAATTGACTTGGCGCCCTGTCCGCAGCCACCACCTTAAGTCGGGGGAGAACAAGGCCGTGACGCTGAACGAGATGGAACGCGAGCTGAAGCGCTTAAAGGACATCGAGGCGATCGTGCGTTTGCGCAGCCTCTATTGCTACTACGCTGACCTCAAGGACTGCGACAACTGGGCCAATCTGTTCACCGAGGATGGCGTGTTCGAGACCGATGTATTCGGCGTCTATGAGGGCCGCGAGACCATTCGTGCGCTCCAGCATCTGCCGTTCGCGGTGCACTATGTCGCGAACCCGATCATCGATGTCGACGGCGATCGCGCCACCGGCAAGTGGCTGCTGTTCGAGCCCTGTACCTTTCCGGTGGGCAAGAAGCGCCAGCCCGTGTGGGGCATGGCGAAGTATGAGGACGAGTATCGGCGCATTGACGGGGTGTGGAAGTTCAAGCGCGTGAAGCTGATGTCCCACACCTGGGCGCCCTATGAGAAGGGCTGGGAGAAGGAGCGCATCATCGGCCAGAGCAAGAAGAAACCGGCCAAAGCAAAGGCGAAGCCGAAGGCGCGCGCGAAGGCGAAACGGCGTTAGATAGACAACTTAATTGTCATCCCGGCGAAAGCCGGGATCCGCCTTTTCGGCAAGGATCGGACTACAAATTCGATCCCGGGTCGCGAGCCCCGCAAGCCGAACACGTGCCGCGCTCGGGCTCTGCTAGCGCCCAGGATGACGATTGAGCAAGGACTGGCAATGTTGCCGTGAGAGCTATCACCCCACCCATTTCTCGCGCGTCGGCCAGGCATTGACCAGCGCGCGTAGCGCCGGGTCGAGGTCCGGCGTCTTCGCGGCTTCCTCCGCGAGCGCTCCGGGATCGCTGTTGAAGGCGAGCAGCGAGAGATCGACCATCCGCATCGGATAAAGGATGCCGTCGAGATGGTCGACCTCATGCTGGAGCAACATGGCGAGCCAGTTCTCGGCATCGATCTGGGCCTCGCGGCCTTCGGTCGTGTGGTAGACGACCTTGATCTCGGTATGGCGCGGCACCTTGCCGTGCATGTTGGGGAGCGACAGACAGCGCTCCCAGATCAATTCCTTCTTCTCGGTGAGCGGCTTCACCACGGGATTGATCATCGTGGTCCAGGGAATGGGCTTCAACTTGATACCGGGCGGAATGCGGCTCGCGGGCACGCGAAACACGACAACCCGCTTGCTGACATAGACCTGAGGGGCGGCAATGCCGGCGGCACCCAGGTTCTCGATGGTGTCGCGCATGTCGCCGGCGAGGCGCGCGATCTCGGGATCGCCTGGGTCCGTGACGACCTCCGCCACCTTGCGCAGCACCGGATGCCCCATGCGTGCGACTTGTCTGATGGCCATCGCTGCCCCCGTTTTTCTCTGCCCATCCGGGCCTTGCGCCTGCTGCGATCGAATGAACGCTGCCCGGAGTCAAAAGAAAACGCATTTGTCTGTTTCGCGCACGGAAAAAAAGCGGACGAGGCGGGAGCGCAGCACGAAAACAGTTTGAAATGGGCACATCCCGCATGCTCGGATGCCGCCGCGCCTTATTGATTAATTGTTCGGTTCAATCCCTACATGCCGCCTCGCAGGCTTCGCTGGTACAACGCGCTCGGGCTCCTGGTCGCGCTGGTCTTCGCGTTGTTTCCGATCTTCTGGATGGTTTCGACCTCGTTCAAGCCGATGAGCGAGTGGTCGTCCATTCCCCCAACCTGGATCAGCGACAACCCGACCTGGGGCAACTACACGCCGCTGTTTGAGACGTTCAAGATGAGCTACGTCACCGCGCGTGGTGCGGGTTTCCGGTCCATCCTTGATTCGTTCATCTGCGCCGGCTCGTCGACCCTGATCTCGTTGGCCTTCGGGCTATGTGCCGCGATCGGCTTCGCGCGCTATCGTGCGGGCGGCGAGCGCTTGGCGCTAGCGATCCTCGCGGTAAGGGTCATTCCGCCGGTAACAATCGCAATTCCGATGCTCTTCCTGTTTGGCGAGCTCGGCCTGCGTGACACCCATATCGGCGTGATCCTGGCCAACGTCGCGTTCACCGTGCCGTTTTCCTTCTGGATGCTGAAGAGTTTCATCGACGAGGTGCCAGTGACCATCGAGGAGGCCGGCATGATGGACGGATTGAGCCGCTGGCGCGCCTCGTTTCAAATCACCGTGCCGCTCATTCGGGGCGGGCTGTTTGCGACCGGCCTCTTCGTCTTCATCCTCAATTGGAATGAGTTCCTGATCACCATGACGTTGACCGACAAGACCGTCGTGACGATTCCGGTCTACCTGCACCACCATGCGGGAATCTTCGGTGTGCAGGCGGCGTTGGCCACCGTTTCCGCTCTGCCGATCGTCGTTCTCGGCTTCCTGATTCAGCGTCATCTGGCGCGCGCCTTCACGCTTGGCGCGATCAAGCGCTAAACGGCTGTTTTCAGCCTTGGCGCAGGCCACCCCGACGCTCTACCCTCTCGCGCTATTTGCCGAACCCGCAGTACCGGAGAGTAACTGTCCATGACCAGTGCGCCGATGCTCTTCCAGCCGATCCAGATCCGTGACATGACGCTCAAGAACCGGGTCGTGATCGCCCCGATGTGCCAGTACACGGCCGTCGACGGCCTCTTGAATGACTGGCATTTCGTGCACCTGACCCAATTCGCCATGGGCGGCGCAGGGCTGATCATCGTTGAGGCGACCGGGGTCGAGAAACGTGGTCGCATCACCTATGGCTGCAGTGGCATTTGGAGCGACGCGCACATCCCGCCCCTGAAACGCATGGTCGAGTCTGCCCACCGCCACGGCGCGAAGATTGGTCTGCAATTGGCCCATGCCGGCCGCAAGGCCAGCATTCAGCGCCCCTGGGAAGGCGACGCGCCGCTGACCGAGAGGGAATTCGCCAAGGGTGAGACGCCCTGGGAGATCGTGGCGCCGAGCGCCGTGCCGTTCGGGCCCGGCTGGCTGACACCCCACGCGCTCACCATTGCCGAGATCGGCGACATGATCGATGCCTGGGTCAAGGCGGCGAAGCGCGCCGAGCAGGCCGGCTTCGACATGATCGAGATCCACAGCGCGCACGGCTATTTGTCGCACAGCTTCCTCTCGCCGCTCTCCAACCGCCGCACCGACAAATACGGCGGCAGCCGCGAGAACCGCATGCGCTTCACGCTCGAGCTTGCAGAAGCCGTGCGCGCCGCTTGGCCTGCGAGCAAGCCCTGCTTCCTGCGCATCTCCTCGGTCGATGGGCTCGAAGGCGGCTGGGCGATCGAGGACACGGTCGCGCTCGCGATTCAGCTGAAGCGTATCGGCATCGACGTGATCGACTGTTCATCGGGCGGTATTGCGGGCGAAGGGAAGGTGACATTGCCGAAGTCGACGCCCGGCTATCAGGTCGGCTTCGCCGCCCAGGTGCGCCGTGAGGCTGACATCAAGACCCAGGCGGTTGGGCTGATCCTTCATGCCACCCAAGCTGAGACGATCCTGCGCTCGGGCGCCGCCGATCTGGTCGCGCTCGCGCGCGAGGCACTGCATGATCCCTATTGGGCGCTGCATGCGGCCGAGGCGCTGAGCGAGGACGCGGACTATAAGGGCTGGCCGATCCAATATGGCCACTGGCTCGGCTACCGTGCCAAGGGGCTATTCGGCGGTCGACCGGGCAGCTCGGACACCGATAAGGCGAAGACACTCGGCATGGCACAGCGCTGAATCCGCCGACAAGGGGAGAGTGCCGATGCGCTTGAAGGACAAGGTCGCGATCGTTACCGGCGCTGGCTCGGTCGGCCCCGGCTATGGCAATGGCAAGGCGATCGCGGTGCTGTTCGCGCGCGAAGGGGCGCGCGTGTTTGCGGTCGACCTCGTGCCGAAAGCGGCCGAGGAGACGCGCGCGATCATCGAGGGCGAGGGCGGCATCTGCGCCACGCACCATTGCGACGTCACGGCGTCGAAGGACGTCGCGGCCATGGTCGAGGCCTGTGTGAAGCGCTTCGGCACGCTCGACATCCTGGTCAACAATGTCGGCGGCTCCGAGCCGGGCGGGCCGATCGACATGAGCGAGGAGACCTGGCGTCGCCAGCTCGATTTCAATCTGACCAGCGCCTTCCTCTGTACCAAATACGCGATGACCGCGATGGAGCGGGCCGGGAAGGGCGGCGCGATCGTCAACATCTCTTCGGTCGCCGGCCATCGGCATATCGGCAACCACCACGTCGCTTACGCCGCCGCTAAGTCGGGACTGCAGCAGTTCACGCGCTCGGCCGCGGTTCAATATGCCGCGAAGGGCATCAGGCTGAACGTGGTGAGCGCCGGCCTGATGCACACGCCCCTCGTCGAGCAGCGCTTGGCCAAGCAATACGCCGCGAACGATCTGCCCGCGCTGATCGAGAAGCGCCACAAGCAAGTGCCGATGGGCCGCATGGGCGATGGCTGGGATGTAGCCTATGCCGCCCTCTACCTCGCGTCCGACGAAGCGCGTTACGTCACCGGTGCCGACCTGGTGGTCGATGGCGGGCTGATCGCCGCAACGCCGCGCTAGCCCGTTCGGGCAGGTTGCCGGGCCGACGGGGCACCTTCATGATGCACGTGAGATCACCAAGAACGGGGGGATAGTCCAATGAACACGACCGATCGCCAATTCAGCGTGCCAGCCAGCCACAAATGGATGGAGCGCTACGTCGCCTCCGCCACGGTGCGCTGCGGCGATCTGTTGTTCATCGCGGGTCAGACCGCGACCGACGCTGCCCTGACCCCCGAGGCGCGCGGCGATACCCGCGCCCAGGCCCGCATCGCCTTCGCCAAGCTGCGCGCGCTGATCGAGGCCGCTGGCGGCACGATGGACGACATCCTCGACATCATGTCGTTCCATACCGATCCGCGCGACATCGACACCGTGCTTGACGTCGCCCGCGAGTGGCTGCCGCAGGGGCGCTATCCGGCCTGGACCGCGTTCGGCTCGACCGGCCTCCAGCACCCCGACATCCGGGTGAGCATTCGCGCGATCGCGCACCTTGGTAAGGGCGAGAAGAAATGCTTCACGCCGGATTCCATGGCGTGGCTGCGCAATTTGCCGATCTCGGCCGGCTGCCGCAAAGGCGACTATCTGTTCGTGTCGGGCATCCTATCATCGGACGCCGCAGGAAACGTGCTCGACCCGAGCCATCACGACAAGCAGGCGCGCACCGCCTATGTAAGGCTCAAGGAGGTGCTCGCGGCCGGCGGTGGCACATTCGATGACATCGTCGATATGATCGCGTTCAACCAGGATGCGCGCGGCATGGATGATTCGGTCGACATCTGGTGCAACGAGATCATTCCGGAAAAGGCGATCGACACCGTGACCGCCTATACCGCGATCGCAACCACCGGGCTCTATCGCCTCGGCCATGTCGGCGCTTATCGCGCGATCGCCGATTTCAGCCCGGGGCCGCGCGTCGCCTCCAACATCCCCTCGGTGCACTGGCACGCGCAGCGCATCGGGGGTGCATCGAAGAAGAAGGGCGGGCGGCTAATCGGCATTGCCGGACAGGTCGCCTCCGACGGCCAGAAGAACATCATCGCGCGCGGCGATACGGCGGCACAGGCGCGCTATTGCTTCGGCCAGATCAAGGGCGTGCTCGAAAAGCTCGGCGCCTCGCTCGACAACGTGGTCGAGATCACCTCGTTCCACAAAGACCCGCGCGCCTGGGAAATCGTGATGGGCGTCGGCAAAGAGGTGTTCAAGCCGGGTCGCGGCCCGGCCTGGACGACGGTCGGCGCGACCGGGCTTTACCTCGAAGGCTATCTGCACGAGATCTATGCGCTCGCCATGGTGTGAGGGTTCATGCCGACGGTTCTGCTCTATGATTCGATCGACCCCGCGGGCGTCGAGGTCCTCAAAGCACGGCGCGATATCAACGTCGTCAGCGTGCGGGCCAATGACAACCAGGCGCTGATGGCGGCTCTGCCCGACGTGGATGCCGCAATTTTGCGCTACTACCACTTCGGGCGGGATGCGATCGCCTCCGCCAAGCGGCTCAAGCTGATCCAGCGTCACGGCGTCGGCTATGACAGGGTCGACGTCGCCGCGGCGACCGAACATCGCGTGCCGGTCGCAACGGTCGGCGAGGCCAATTCGGTCACCGTGGCCGAGATCACGCTTTATTTCATGCTGGCGGCGGCCAAACAGACGCTCGAGCTCGACCGCATCACGCGTTCGGGCGAGTGGTCGAAACGCGAGACCACGCCGATGATCGAGCTGTTCGAGAAGAACGTGTTGATCGTCGGCTTCGGGCGCATCGGCACACGCGTCGCGCCGCGCTGCGCCGCGTTCGGCATGAATGTGCACGTGTGCGACCCCTATGTGTCGGACAATGTGATCCGCGATCGGGGCTTCACCCCCGTGAAAGATTTCCGCGCTAGCCTGCCGTCCATGGATTTCGTGACCCTGCACACGCCACTCACGCCGGAGACCAACCGCCTGTTCGACCGCGACACGATCGCCCGAATGAAGCCGGGGGCGGTGCTCATCAACACCGCGCGCGGCCAGATCGCCGACAACGCCGCGGTGTCGGAGGCGGTGACCGAAGGTCGACTGTTTGCGGCCGGGTTCGATGTGTTCGAGCCGGAACCTCCGGGCACGGATCATCCGCTGGTCACGAACCCGCGCGTCGTGTTGACGCCGCACGCGGCCGCGTTGACCCGCGAATGCAATCGGCGCACCTCGATCCGCTGTGCACAAAACGCGCTCGATGCTATCGACGACAGGCTCGATCCTTCCTATGTGGTAAACCCGGCGGCGCTCGCGCGATAGGCCGTGCGCCCCAGGATGGGGGCAGGACCATGAACGATCGCTCGACCATCCGACGCCATGTGCTAGCCGGGCTGTTGGGACTGAGCGCGGCAACGAGCCTCGGGGGGATCCGCTTGGCCCGTGCCGAGACCGCGGTTGCCTCGACCGATCCTGACTTCGCCGCCTGGCTCAAGAAGCTCCGCGCCGAGGCCAAGACCCGCGGCATCAGCGACGCCACTCTCGACGCCGCGCTCAGCGGCGTCACGCCCAATGCGCGCGTCATCGAGCTCGACCGCAAGCAACCCGAGAAGACCATGACTTTCGCGCAGTACATCGAGCGCGTGGTGCCTGAGGAGCGGGTGGTGGAGGGCCGCTTGCGCTTTGCCGCCAACGCCGACCTGCTCGGCAAGGTCAGCCAGCGCTTCGGCGTCGAGCCGCAATATATCGTCGCGCTTTGGGGTATCGAGAGCGACTTCGGTCGCCGCATGGGCAGCTTCTCGGTGATCGAGGCGCTGGTCACGCTCGCCTATGACGGACGGCGCAGCGCCTATTTCCGCCGGGAGCTGCTTGACGCGCTCACCATCCTCGAGCAGGGGCACATTGCGCCAGCCAACATGCTCGGCAGCTGGGCCGGCGCAATGGGCCAGGCGCAGTTCATGCCCTCGAGCTTCCTCGGCCACGCCTACGACTTTGATGGCGATGGTCGGCGCGATATCTGGTCCTCGCCCGGCGACGTGTTTGCCTCGGCCGCCAAGTACCTGTCGGACATCGGCTGGCGCAATGGCGAGGGCTGGGGCCGCGCCGTGCGCCTGCCGGCGAGCCTCAATGCCTCGCAGGCTGCCGCGGATGAGAAGGGCCGAAGCCTAGGGCGCTGGCATGCCCTCGGCGTGCGTGCCGCGATCGATGCGAGCTGGCCGGACCACCGCAGCAAGAAGAACGCGCGACTGGTCTTGCCGGGGGGCGGGGCTTCGCCGGCTTATCTGGTCTTTTACAATTTCGATGTGATCTTGCGCTGGAACCGCTCGACCTATTTCGCGGTTGCGGTAGGGCAGCTTGCCGACCGAATCGCGGGTCGTTAATATACGATTCAATGATTTGTCGCGAGAGGGGTCGCAGCACCACATGTTGCGCCAATATCGCCTTTGCATCGCGTTCTCAATTGGCCTGATGGCCGTGCTGGCGGGTTGCACTGGATCGGAC
>VGET01000130.1 GCA_016869195.1 Alphaproteobacteria bacterium
TCCTTGGGCAGCCGCCCTTGACCCAGTTTCTCGGCCCGTGGCTGTCACCGCGGATCCAAGCCCTCGGGACAGGGGCATCCGAGGCCAAGGAAGTGATGGGCGAGCTGATTGACTCGCTGCCGCCGCATGATCACTACGCCCAGAACTGGTCGCCAGCCATGCAGGACTGGCTGCCCTTCTATTGGCGAGGCTTCGACCAGACGACGCGATACACGTACCGGATTCCGGCAGACCGCGCCGAGGACGACTGCTGGGCACTGTGTAAGGCCAACATCAAGTCGGATGTGAAGAAGGCAGCCGGAAGGCACGGGCTCGAAGTGACGGAGCAGGGAGCGCTGGCCGAATTCATGCGTCTCAATGAATTGACCTTCGATCGGCAGGGAAAGCGGACCCCCTACTCGGCGGGCTTCGTTGAGCGAATCGATGCGGCATGCGCTGAGCGCGGCAGGCGAACCATCATCATCGCCAAGGATCCTGCGGGCCGGAGCCATGCCGGGGCCTACATCGTGCACGACGGATTGACGGCGTATTACCTGATGGGCGGCGCAGATCCGGACCTGCGGGGAAGTGGCGCAAGCAGCCTGTGCCTCTGGCACGCAATCAAGCTATCTAGGCGGCTTGGTGTCGCCTTCGACTTCGAAGGTTCGATGATCAAGCCGGTCGAGCGCTTCTTTCGAGCGTTCGGCGGTGAAGCGACGCCATTCTTCCATGTCTCGCGTGCGCGATCGAAACTGGCTCTTGCGATGCTGGCGATTCGCAAGCTTCGAGCGCAGCGCCAATGACGTGGGTGATCCGTAGACCCCGACGACTTGCCGCAGAGCTCGACTGGGCGGCTTCCGTCGTGATGGAACGCATCATGGATCATGCCTTGGGCTTTGAGGACGGACGCGACGGCGAGATCTTGATCAAGGCGCATGGGCGCGCCGTGGTCATGCCGTCCCTGCTGCCCGACCTCTACCCCATGGACGCCGCGAAACTCCCGCGGCCTCCGTTTCCAGTGATGGCCGATCGTGCCTTCCGAACTCACTCGACCACGCACCGGCCGCCATTGCCCGTGCTGCTCGGGACTCCTGAGGTGCGTCGAGACGGCGAAACGCTGCATCTGGGCGCCGATCTGTTCGGGGCCGCATTCTTGCTGCTCTCCGGGTACCAAGAGGCGTGTGCCGGACCACGGGATGCGCACGATCGATTTCCCGGAAGTGAATCCCTGCAGGTTCGCGGTGACTTCATCGTCCGCCCGCTTGTGGACGAGTATGCCGTGTTTCTTCAGGAAGCACTGGAGAGCCTGTTGGATCGGGACATCGTGCCACGGAAGGTTCCCCGCACCACCACGCACGTCTCGTGCGACGTCGATCATCCGTTTGATCCAGTGTCGGGTTCCATCTTTTGCTGCATGCGCGCGGCCGGCGCCGATCTGCTGCTGCGCCGATCAGCGGGCCTGGCAGCGCGACGCTTGGCAAACATGGCGTTGTCACGGGCAGGGATTCACCGCCTTGATCCTTACAACACCTTTGACTGGTACATGGACCAGTGCGAGCGAGGCGGTCATCAAGTGACCTTTTTCTTCCTCGCCGGGCGCACTCCTGGTGTTCCCGACGGCTCATACGAGATTTCCGATCCGCGCATTCGGCCGCTGCTGCAGAACATCCATCGCCGGGGCCACCGGATTGGGTTGCACGGTAGCTACATGAGTTACCGTTCGTTGGACATGATCGTCGCCGAGCGGCGTCGGCTCGCCCAAACGCTTGATCGCCTAGGAATCACGACCGAGCTCCGTGCAAATCGACAGCACTATCTCCGGTGGGACGCGCTCGTGACGCCAGATCTGCTCGACGCCGCCGGCTTCGCGGAGGACCACACCGGGGGATTCGCTGACGCCTGTGGCTTCCGGTTCGGCACGGCGTTCCCCTTCCGCATGTGGAGCTGGAGTCGGCGCTGCCCGCTGCGGCTCGTGCAACGGCCTCTGCTCCTGATGGAGCAGACCATCCTCCGCGGCGCATCCGACCGACCACGCATGAACCGTCTTCTTGGGTCGGCGACCGACATCCTGACCGCGATGGCCGGGACCGGCGGTGAGTTCCAGATGTTGTGGCATAATTCGATGCTACTGTCGACGGTCCAACGCCAAGGTTTCGCCGAGATGACGAATCCATGACTCGAAGTGCACCATCGCTGGGGGCCGAGGCCTTGCGTTCGCGAGCAATCCCAAGTGCGGCGGTGCTTAAGCCATGCCTAACAGCCCTCGCTGTATACGGCGCGCTCTGTGTGAGCTACGTATTTGGCATCTCAGCCGTCGTGGGAGACGATCATTATCCACTGAGCGTATCTTCGGAAAAGATCGCGCTTGGCGGCGTAGTTACCCTGTTTCTCGCGGCTATTGCGGGTGATGCCGCCCGGCCAGCATCACTCCTGAGTTGGATGTTTGTAACGATCATCGTCCTGCCCTCACTCGTGATGGCAGGGTGTGGCGGCTTCCCCATCGAGTTTGCAGCGCTGGCAGTAAGCGCGTTTGTCGTTTGTGCCGCAGCGAGCCGACTGCGACTCCCACTATGCCTACTGAACGGCTTCATCAGAGCGGATGTTGCAGAATTCGGAAGCCTAGCACTATCGATTGCGGTGCTCGCGGTGCTCGCTACCACAGTTGGGAGAAGCGGATTCAACGTTGACCTGTCTGAGGTCTACGCGTTTCGAGCATCCGCCACGGAGTCAATGTCCCCGGCACTACTCTACCTCGTCCATGCATGCACCAAAGTAATGCTGCCGGCCGCACTTTGCTTCGCACTTCATGATCGATCAGTATTGAGAGCCTCATTCTGTCTGGTCACTTGCTTCATGTTCTTTGGCCTGTCCGGCCACAAAGCGATTCTTGCATACCCCTTCGTTACGGGCGCGGCCTTTGTCTTAGCGAATAGTCGGCATGCACCGCTGTTGCTCATGGGATCGCTAGTCACGCTATGTGCGGTCGGGACTATCGATCTCCTCGACTATGACAGTCGTGGTCAAAGTAGCGCAGCGAGAGGCTGGATTGGCTATGCCTTGCTTAGGGGGAGCCTCTTCCAGCCCACACTTCTCAACTACTACTACTGGGACTTCTTTTCGACGACAAAGGACTTTCTATTCTGGTCAGAGAGCCGTGTCACATTGGGGTTAGTTACCAGCCCGTTACGGGATCGGCTCGTTTTCACCATCGGGAAAGTTTACTTCGCACAACCCGAGATGGCCGCAAACACTGGCTTGATCGGAAGCGGATTCGCGAACGCCGGCGTTCTAGGGGTTTCGCTCTACGCGCTTCTCTTGGGCACATCGTTCTCATGGCTAGACTCGTTGCGGCGAAAGCTGCCATCTTCCATCATTTGCGGCATCGCTGCCACGCCCGTGCTTACTGTGCTGACGGGAACCGACATGCCCACAGCCCTTCTGACCCATGGCGGATTGGCTGCGATCTTCCTCCTGTTCGCGCTCAGGACACCTAGGGAGAATCTGGCAAGTATTCGTAGCAGTACTGAGTCACCTCCGCGGCGCTAGGCATGCGCTTGCGATGATCCATCTTCCGCAATGGTCAGGACATACACGAACGAACTCGAACCATCGTGAACGGTCGCTTCGCCGACCCGACGTGCGCCCTCACGCTCATACAGGCGCTGCGCTTCCCGTTGGCCTGCACCAGTGACAATCGTGATTTCGCGAGTTCCTCGACGCGCGTACTCCCTGACCATCTCTCGGAGAAGCTCTCCACCGATCCCTGCGCCCCTGCATAACGGGTCAACACAGAAGTTCAGAATCTCGGCGGCGGGCGTGGCGACGCGTTGCCGTGACTTTGCCGTGTATGTGAGCAGTTCGGCGATCCCGAGCCAGACCCTTGGGCGCACGCCTTGGCGCAGAACCGCGGGCGCAAGCTGCCGCCAGGAGGTCACCATGATGTCGAGCTGCACCCTTCGCGTCGAGAGGCTCGCCGCCAAGAATCCGACACAGCGATCGTCCTGGAGCGCGACCAACATGAACGCATGAGGGCTACGGATGATGGCGCGGTAGACGGCGCTCAGGGCGGCTTGCCCAAGCGAGGTCAAGAACCCAGAAGGAATCGAAGCCCGATGCAGGTCCGAGATTTCACGGAGCCTGTCCTCCGTGGCTTGGCCGATCCGCACGATCTCAACACTTCCCATGTTCATTCACCAATCGAACGGCGGCTTCCTGGAATGTCCGCGAGACCTTCCCGCCAAGCGGGAGCGAAACCAACTGCTTAGCCGTGGCTTCTGCCACTGGGCAACTCCCAGCTTCGAATCCGACCGCACGGAGCGCGCTTCCCTCGAGTGGATGAACGGGTGTGCTGAAGAAATCCGCAAGTTCAAGGTTGGCCTTTGCGAAAGCGGCCAAGAGCGCCGCCTTATTGGACACGAGCAGGGGGAAACGCGAAAGGACCTCTCTCGAGCCGGCTGGCACGGTCGCGCGACCAGCCGCTCGCGGTTCGATGCCCGTCGAGTAGAGGGCGGCCTGCTCCCGACGCCCAGGGAGCTCACCACGAGCGAGCGCCAAGGCTCGCGGCAGCCGGCCGGCACATGTGCGGCTCATCCGCAACGAGTACTCGGGCCCCGGACATCCTGGCTGGGGAAGTTCGTTGAAGCTTGGGGTGATGATGCCGGCACGCGAGACGGACCTGTACGCCCTTCGAACGGACCAATATCGGTGCGGGGAATACAGGATCCGATGCGCGAGACCTTGCGCCCGGAGGATCGCCTCACGAGCAAGCGGCGGCCCGCGAAAGTCGCTCTCGTATGACGCGTCGACGGCCACTGCCAGTTCGGGATCGTTGACCATGAGCGCGCCACCGACCCCCGCGATGACTGGCTTTCCCCACTCAAAGGACCAGAATGCCGCAGATCCGAAAGTGCCTAACTCACGGCCCGAAAGCACTGAACCGAAAGCGTGGCAGCAATCCTCGATCAGTCGCGCACGACTTCCCGCGATCACCGCCGCCAAGGCGGGCACGGCGGCAGGTATCCCAAAGGTGTGCTGAACCACGACCGCCTTGGTCCGCGGCGTGATGCGCTCCGCGAGGGAGCGGGGATCCATGTTCACCCCGCCGGGGACGATGTCCACCCAGATCGGGCGCGCGCCCGCTGCGAGGATCGCCTCCGGGACAGCGACGCACGTAAAGGCCTGCAAAGCCACCTCATCGCCGGGTCCGACGCCCATTGCTCGAAGCGTATGGAACAGCGCGACACGAGCGCGGAAGTAGAGCCAGCTGTGCGCACGTACCCCTTGGTGCTCGGAAAACTTTGAAAGGACAGAAAAACTCACTTGAGGCAATTCTTCATAGGAACCCCCGAGTCATCCGCGCGGAGCGCGAGGATATCTCAGGACGCGAGGGATCGCCAAGCCGCGCCATCGGGTAAACTCGAGTTCGCAAGATTCAGGCGGGGTGCGGGAGGCAAACGAGGCCGGACTGGACATCGGGATCGGAGCTCATCGTCGAGAGGGGTCCGGCATCGGTGCGTCGGGAAGGACTTGAAGCCAAACCCCCAATGATTCTTGGCGTTGGGAAAGCGAACCAAGGAAGCGACGAACGCCGCTCTTGACAGAACCGCACGCTTCGGAGCTGAGAGGATCTCATCGATGCAGTGGCGACTGAAGTCACTAGTCCAGAATGCCGCCGCATTGCTTCCGGAGCAAGCCGGCCTTGCGATGTACTACCTGATGCAGCGTTCTTTCGGCGCCTTGCGGGACTACAGCCCATGGCGACGAACCGAGGCCGCCATCGGGATCTTTGACCGGATTCGTCGGCTGGATGCAGAACCTGTAAACGCGACGTTCTTTGAGGTTGGGACGGGCCGAGTGCCTGTTGTGCCGTTGTTGCTTTGGCTCATGGGGGCCAAGCGGACGATCACGGTCGACCTGAACCGCTATCTAAGCACCTCGCTGACGCTTTCAGCGATGCGGCTGCTTGCCGCGCAGCAGAACGAACTCCGCGGTTTGCTTGGCGAACGGCTGGTCGCTGATCGCCTCGCGTCCTTGGAGATGCAACTGGATTCAGCAGCTCGGCGGCCGATCGCCGAGGTGCTTTCGCGCGTTGGAATTGACTATCGCGCACCGTCCGATGCAGCCCATACGGGTATTGTCGACAAGAGCATCGACTTTCACATCTCGTACACGGTACTTGAGCATGTGTCTGAGGCTTCTATTCGTGCCATTCTCGCCGAAGGTCGTCGCATTCTGGCTCCCGCCGGCCTGGCGGTGCACTTCATCGATTATTCGGACCACTTCAGTCATTCGGACCGCTCAATCGACGCGGTGCATTTCCTGCGGTTCGAAGATCGCCAGTGGCAGGCCTTGGCGGGCAATCGATTCATGTACGCGAATCGGCTGAGAGACGACGATTTTTTGAGAATCGCACGAGAGGCGGGCTTCGACATTGAAATCCATGAGCCCCGGACTGACACGGAGATCCTTGAGAAGCTCGGACGAAGAGTGCTTCCCCTTGCACGCAGGTTTCGAGACAAGCCAGACCCTGTGCTTGCGACCACGCATGCATGGCTTGTGCTGAGGCCGGCGTCAAAGGGCCGCGGAGCCGAGGTGACCCGTCAATCATGAACGCACGCGATGGCCTTTCACTCATTCCCCGCGGGGCGGCCAGAGAATGGCCATTTGTCTCTGTAGTGGTGCCATGTCGGAATGAACGCGCGCACATCGAGGAGATGCTGCAATCCGTGATTCAATCCGGGTACCCGCGTGAGAGATTCGAAGTCATTGTTGCCGACGGCATGAGCACCGATGGAACGCGCGCAATCCTCGATGCCGCAGCGGCACGGGACGGTCGAATCCGCGTACTGGACAATCACGCGGGCCGCAAGCCGGAGGGTCTCAATGCAGCAATTGAGGCGGCGCGGGGCTCCGTGGTGGTCCGCATGGACGCTCACTCCACGTATCCACCCAACTATATCCCGGATTGCGTAGCCGCTCTGATTGAGTTTCAAGCGGACAACGTTGGCGGGGTGCAAGCCTCCATTCCGACGTCAGGCGATCCGTTGGCACAGGCCATATGTCTATTTTACTCGGGAAGACTGGGGCTCCGCCGTGGCAGGGCATCGGCTGCCGACAGGGTGCCGAGACCTGCCGAGACCGTGTACTGCGGTTGCTTCCGAAGGGATGTCTTCTCGAGATTCGGGTGGTTCGACACTCGACTCACCCGAGGGCAAGATCGCGAGTTTAATGCGCGAATACGCGCGCACGGAGGCACCATCCTATTCCTGCCATGGGTGGAGGCGCTCTATCGCCCAAGGACCACGATGATGGCGCATGCGCGCTACATGTTCCTTTCTGGCGCTGTTCCATTTGTTGCTCAGTCCAAGGTCGACACCCGACTGTTGAGCTTGCGAAACAAGATTGCCGCAGCCACCCTTCCAATGACCGCGGCGGCGGCGGCCTTTGCAGTCACCACGCCGATACTCCAGGTGCTTGGCGTGGTTGCCGGATCTGCTTATCTCACGGCCTCGCTCGCGGGAGGTGTCATGGCGGGCGCGCGAGGGCGGTCTGTGGCCGTCGGGTTATGGTACCCGCCCGTGGTGTGGGTGTCGCAGTCCCTGTACGTGTGCGGTGCGTTCATTGGCGCCGCAGGACTCAGCGCAGCGCATGTTGGACGCCTCGTTGGGAAGTCCAACCTGGACACACGCAAGTCGCAACAGAGAACTTGAGTGATCAACCTCCATGTTTTCCCTGACTTTCTGGTCCACGCATCCCGCGTGCGGCGGATGACAGCCACTGCGGCGGACACCGGCCTTTACACTCACGTCGTCATTGCGGGCCGGACGGGCCACGGTCTGCCCGAGGCGGAACGGCTCGACACATGCAGATCAATCGTGAGGCTTCCGGGACCTCGACATCGTCAGTTTTTGCTTAGATCGGCTGAGTTTTTCGCCTGGAACTATGCCGTGGTCCGCCAATTTTGGGACAGCCGAATCGCGATGATCAACTGCCATAGCCTTTCAGCACTGCCCGCTTGCGTGGCATTGAAGCGGCGGCACAAAGCACCCTTGATATACGAGCCGCACGAGTTGGAGTCGGCGACAAGCCGGATGGGAAGCACGGCCAGCGCCACCGTACGCCATTTCGAGCGATTGATGCTCAGAGATGTTGATCACGTCATACTGGTGAGCGATTCGATTCGGGATTGGTACCGCGTCAATCAGAAGGTGCAGTCGTGCTCGACAGTTCCAAACTGTCCGCCTTTGACGGAGGCGCGACAATCGGACTATCTGCGCCAAACCTTCGGGATCGCTGAGGAACGGGCGATCTTCTTGTATCACGGCATCCTCAATCGAGGGCGCGGCATCGAGCGGCTGCTCGAGGCATTCCACCAAGACGGCATGAATGCCGAGCTGGTGCTGCTTGGATACGGACCATTGTCGCCGGAAGGGCTTCGATCCGACCGGAATGTCCATTGGCACCCAGGCGCTCCGCCTGATTGCTTGCTGAACATCGCCGCTTCCGCCGACTTCGGCGTGTCGATGATTGAGCCAGTCTCGCTCAGTTATGAGTACTGTTTACCGACGAAGCTCTTTGACTACATCATGGCCCGAAGGCCGGTCATGGTTTCGGACACTGTGGAGCAGGCGAAGCTCGTACGCGAGTTCAATATCGGCCTCGTGGTCAACCACAAGTCAACCGAAGCGATCCGATCGGCCGTTGAACAGTTGGTCGTTCGCGGTCGATCGGGGTATGAGGCAGGCCTTGAAGAAGCTCGGACGCGGTTCTGCTGGGAGCGCTTCGAGACCCGCATTCGCGACCTCCACTCGCGATTGCTCGGGGACCGCCGTGACCCGTCGGATTGACGTCACGAACCCGCGCCGTTGAACCCGAGCGGTTCGTCGTAATCGTTGCAAAGTAGTGAATGGGCCCGTTGAGCGAAGAAGAGCCTCGTCGCCTGAGCGACGTAAATTACCTCGTCGTCCGTCAAGGACGAGTTCATGGGGAGAAGCAGGCACTCCTTGAAGAATCGGTCTGCCGCAGGAACGTGCGCCTGCAGTCCAAGGGCGGGAAACTGGTGCAAGCCCTTCCCCGCCCACTGCATGATAGTGCGAACCCCGCGCCGCTCAAGCCAATCGCGAAGTTCATCGCGGCGTTCAACTCGAATCTCGTAATTTTGGAACACATCGTGATGAGCCGAGTCCTCGACAGGGCCCGGCGGAATCCATAGCCCCGGGATACCCGTCAATGCGGCTGTGTAGACCTCCGCCACTCGGCGGCGGTGCGCAACCTCGTCCGCGTAGTGCCGAAGCTTCACGCGAAGCACCGCCGCATGCATGGTGTCAAGCCTTGAATTCATGCCCCAGCGCTGCACTTCGCCGCCGTGGCCTGATCGACCATGGTCGCGGAGCAAGCGCACCTCGGCGGCCAGATCATCATCATCGGTC
>VGET01000131.1 GCA_016869195.1 Alphaproteobacteria bacterium
CTGGGTTTGCCATAGGCGGCGAGGCCGGTGAGCTTGCCCTCATGGCGATTGATGCGAAAGCCGAGCGCCTGCGTGGCGTACCCATAGGCGAGGCCGACGCTGTCGATACGCAGCGGCCGGAGCAGCTCCTCATCGCCGCCATAGAGCGTCTCGATCCGCCCGGCGCGAAACACGCGATGGCTGTATTGCACATTGTCGCCGCCGCCATCGGCCGTATAGAGCAGGGCCTCGCTCCAATCGGTGTGGAACAGCGTCGGCAGCGCGTGCGCGAGGTGATGATTGAAGAAGCGCAAGGCGCAGTCCGCACGAAAGCCGTGCTCGGCGAGAAACAACGTGCTGTCAAAGATCGCTTCCGAGTCGGTGCGGCCCGCGTAGCCGAGCTCGCGCTCCATGCTCTTGTGCTTCTCGCGTCCGATCGCCTGGCGCACCAGGCCTTCAACCAGGCGCCCGCCGCGGAAGTGCGTGTAATAGCGCCAGGGGAAGGGCCCGCGCCCGAGCACGACCGCGTCGATTTGTGCACGCGTTACGCCGCCGATGGCAAGGCACTCGTCGATCGCTTCGATGGGCACGCGCCCACCATCGATCTTGCGCCGGGTCAGCCGCTCAAGCGCGACGGCCGCGACCAGCCGATAGTCGTCGAACAGGCAGGCCGAGGCCTCGTGATAGCCTGAATGAACGCCGAGAATGAGCATGCAGAGGAGTCGGGGCGACGCGGCGGTGGAAGGGCGTGCGGACCCTAGAGCATATTGCGGCCGAGTTGAACCCGCTCGCGGCGACGCTCTTCTCACCTCCCCCGGCCGGATGTTAGACAGCAACACAGCATCTGCCGAGGCCCGGCTCGCCCTTGAGCACCATATCAAACCCATCGGCCGTTTCTGATGAGCGCCGCTCGGCTTTGTTCGACCGTGTCGCCGGCGGTTTTCTTGGCGCGGGCCTGCCCTTGCTCGTCTCGAGCGAGGTGACCGCGAGCGTCGTCGTGGCGATCGGCCTCATCTTGATTTTGCTGGCGCCCGGCCGGGCCAGCTTGCTCGCCGCCCTGGCTCTGATGCTGAAGTCGCCCGGCGGGCTCGCCTGCCTTGCGGTGTTGGTCTGCTGGATTCCGGGGCTCGTGCTCTCGATCCAGCCGTTCCGCTCGCTCTCGGCGTTCGGCACCACGGCCGGGCTGATGCTGGGCGCCGGGTTGATCCACGTCTTCCTGGCGCGTTCGGCCGAGGCACGCGCGCTTTGCCTCAAAGCGCTCGTGATCGGTGGCCTGGCGTGCGGGGTGCTGGCGCTGATCGCCGCCAATGGCGGCTCGGTCATCTACGCACCGTTTCGCGGCCGCGCCTTCGAGCCGTTTCAGGCCGAGATTTTCATCAAGTACTACGCCTCGGCCGTTGCCTGCCTCGCGCCGGTGGTGCTGCTGGCGGGCTTAAGGCTCGGCGGCGCCTGGCGCAGCGCGGCGCTCATCTACCCGGCAATGGCGTTGGCCATCATCCTCTCGCTTCGGAGCGGCGCTGGGCTTCTCGGCCTCGTCGCTGGTGCAGTGGTGTTTGCACTCATCGCGGCCGGCCTGATGCCGCGGCTCAGGCGGCCTTCGTTCGGGCTCCTGGTCCTTGTCATCGCTGTCTTCCTCGCGGGCCTCGGCTGGCTGTTCGCCCACGCGCCGGCCCCGCCGCCGCTCGAGGCCATGGCCGGGGGCGTCTATCACGGGCCGATCGAGACTCCGTTGCCGCTCGCGCTGGTGGATGCGCATCGGCAGCAGATCTGGGGCTTCTCGCTGGCACAGATTGGCAACGCGCCCTGGTTCGGCCACGGCCTCGACGTATCGAATTTTCTGCCCGGCGCTCACACCAAGATCGCTGCTTTCAGCCAGGAGTTCGTGCCCTCGCACCCGCATAGCTGGATCATCGAGCTTCTGGTCGATTCCGGTTTCATCGGCCTTGCGGGCGTCATCGGTGCCTTCGTCGTGCTGGCCGCGCGCTGGCTCGGCATCGCCCGTGTAGACACCTTGCGCGCCGCCGCCGGCCTCGGTTTGTTGGCGGCCTATGCCGCATCGTCGCTGCTCAATTTTTCGCTCTGGTCGGCCTGGTGGCAGACCGAGTTTCTCGTGCTATGTGCCATCATGTTGGCGCTGCCATCGGCGCCCGAGGCCGGCCGCGCGCAAAGGCGAATCGAGGCCGGGCCATCCTGACCCGCGAAAGCGAAAGGAGAGACGCCATGGAATCCGTCGAACGCCGCGTCGCGGCCCACTATGGCGATCAGGCGCTGGGCCGGCGCATTCTTGCTGCCTTGGCGGCGGCCGGCGCCGATATCGACCACCTGACACTCGATGATCTGGCGCCGGTCGATGAGTTCCATATCGGCGGCCGAGCGGCCACGGCGGAATTCGCCTCTCGGATGGGCCTGCGCGCCAACCAGCGCGTGCTCGATGTCGGTAGTGGCATTGGCGGGCCCGCGCGCTTCATGGCGTCGAGCCGGCAATGCCACGTCACCGGCATCGATCTCACGGAAGCCTTTGTTGACGTCGCGAACGACCTGACCCGCCGCACCGGCCTTGGCGAACGCGTGGCATTTCGGCAGGCGAGCGCGCTGGCGCTGCCGTTCGAGCCCGCAAGCTTCGATGGCGCCACCATGATCCATGTCGGCATGAACATCGAGGACAAGGCGGCGCTGTTTGCCAATGTGCGCCGAGTCCTGAAGCCGGGCGCCGTGTTCGGAATCTACGATCTCATGCGCACCGCGCCGGGCGGCCCGGTCTATCCGGTGCCGTGGTCAAGCCGGCCGGAGACGAGCTTCCTCGATGACGTGCCGACTTATCGTCGCTTGCTCGAAGGTGCCGGCTTCACGATCGAGGGCGAGCGCAATCGGCGCGATTTCGCGCTCGATTTCTTCCGCGAGATGCGTGCACGCGCCGAGGCCGCCGCAGCGTCGGGCGGCCCGCCGCCGCCCAGCACCCAGCTCATCATGGGCCCCGACTTCCCGGAGAAGATGCGCAACGCCCGCGAGAGCATCGAGCGTGGCCAGCTTGCGCCGGTCGAGCTGATCGCGCGTGCGCGCTAAGCCTTTGCGTCAGCCTGCGTCCAGTCGGTCGGCCAGGCGCCGGAGAAGCCCGCCGCCATCGCCGTGCCAAGCGCTGCCATGCATGCAGGCGAGCGTGCGCGGCTTCAACGAGGCGAGGCGCTCGAGCATCGCGCGCGTGTTCTTGGCGTGGGCGTAATAGTCCATCGCGCTGCGGTCGGCCTCGCTTTGCTCCAGTATATCGTCCTTGGTGATCGGCGCGTCGCCGCGTCCGCCTTGCGTGAAGATGTCGCCGCAGAAGAAGGTCGACGTGGTCGTATCCATCAAATAGCCGCATTCCCAGCCATGGGGCAGATGCGGCGCGTCGAGCCAGATCACCTTGTGCTTGCCAAGCGAGAGGCTCTCGCCGTCGCTAAGCGCCCGCGGTGGGCGATCCGCCACGTCTCCGATCGAGGTCATCGCGGCGACCTGTCCACACAAGGGCTCCGCGTTTGGCGCGATGGCGAGGAACTCGTTGAGCGCGCCACACTCATCGGCCTCGAAATGGGAGAGGCTCACGAAGCGAAGTTTCTCGGGCGGCATTACGCGCGCAATCGCCTCGCGCGTGAGCGCGAACATCCGGCGAAGCCCCGTATGGAAGAGGAGCGGGGCCTCATCGACGATCAGGTACTGATTGAACGAGAAGGCGCCGAACGGCAGCGTGATCGGCGTGTGAATGCGATAGATGTCGGCCGCGATCTCGTCGACGGTCGTTTCTGTTGACGCAGTGGAGCTCATCGATCGTCATCCTTCTTGCTCGGGTCCGGGATCGGTGCGTTTCTTGGGCCGATTTTCATCCTGCAGCCAAAAAGGCCTTGAACCGAGCCGCCACCTCATGTGGCTTCACGGTCGGGCGGCCGAGCTTGTCCATCGAGCCCGGCGCGATGCGGGCATGAAGCAAAGCAGGCTTCGGACCTTTCAGCGCATCGGCAAACGCGCGCTCGAAGCCCTCGAGCGTCTCCGAGCGATAGGCGCGGGCATAGCCGCACGCGACCGCCACATCGGCGAACGCCACATTGCCCGAGACGGTCGACTGGCCGCCGGTCGAATCGTGCACGCCATTGTCGAGCAGGAGGTGAATCAGGTTTCCCGGCGCGTGCGCTCCGATGGTGGCGAAATTGCCGAGCTTCATGAGCGCGGCGCCGTCGCCGTCGAGCACGACGACCGGCCGGGTGACATTTAGCGCGACGCCGAGGCCGAGCGCACTGGCGCCGCCCATGGAACCTACCAAATAGAAGTGCTGCGGCCGGTCGGCGAGGGTGAAGAGTTCCCGCCCGCATTTGCCGGTGGTGGCGATCAGCGCGGCATTCGTGGGCGCGAGGGCGAGCACGCGCTCAAGAATGGCAACGCGCGTCGGCAGGTCGCCGGCCTCGAAGAAGTCGATCGTGGTGCCGGTCGGCCGATCCTCGCGCGGCGGCTCGTTCAGCCCGTCGTCGCGCACGGAGTCCTTCTCCATCACGAAGGCGAAGGGCAGGCCGGATTCTTCCATCCACGCGCGCGCGCGGTCGAGCGCCTCGGACACTTGGCTCGCCTCGCTCGGAAACGGCGCGTGCGCCACCCGGATGAGCTCGAGCATCTCGTCGGTGATCTGGCCCATCAGCTCGTGCTGCGGCTCGTCCTTGAGGCCGGGCTGGCCGCGCCAGGTGACGATGAGGAGCGTCGGGATCTGGAACGGGAAGTTGAGCGAGGTGAGCGGGTTGATTGCGTTGCCGAGGCCCGAGTTTTGGCACATCACAACCGTGCGCCGGCCCGCGAGATAAGCCCCGGCGGCGACCGCTACGGCCTCGCCCTCGCTGGCGGCGCCGACATAGGCGGTCATCGGGTCGGAAATCGTGCGATTGATCAGGGGGGTCAGGAACGAGCAGGGCACGCCGGCATAGAAGTTGAAGCCGCGCGCCTGCGCTGGCGTCAGAAACTCATTGGCGTTGATCATGATCGCACCGGAAAAGAGGGAACCGAACAGGCGGCCTATATCAGATTGCGGGCCTTGGCGAGATCGAAGGCATCGTCGACATCGAGCCAATGGCCGGTGATGTAGAGCACCGAGACCGCGACGCCGCGCGCCATCAGCCGGGTCAGGAGCTCGGGCAGGTCCGCGGTCTCCCGCGAGCCGTCGGCGTGCATCCGCGCGATCTCGGCGGCGACTTCGCTGGAGCCCCGCTCGCTCAGCTTGATCAGGCCAATGAACTCGCCGTGGGTCTCCGGCGCGGGAATCTCGGTCGAGATCGCCACAAGCGGCGCCGGGCCTTCGTCGAGATAGCTGCCGGTGAAGGGCCGGGCGCATTTCACCCGGTCGATCGCGCGGTCGGGCGCGCGGTGCCCCGGGCTTTCCCAGCGCGCGTCCGCGACGACCACGACATCGCCCTCCGCGCTCAAGAGGTCGTCCAGAATGTATGGCCTGAACAGGATGTCGCCATAGCTGATCAGGCACTCGCCATCGAGCGCCCCAGCCGCGCAGGCAAGTGACGCGACCTCACCGGTCTCGGCGTGACGGTCATTGTCGACCGCTTTGACGTTGGCGAGATCGACCGTCTCCTTGCGAAAGCCGCGCACGACCGTGATATCGCGCACGCCGCACTCATTGAGTGTCGAGATCAGGCGGCGCAGCAACGGCTGTCCGCGCACGTCGATCATGCACTTCGGCCGCGTGGCGGTTAGGGGCCCCAGCTTCGCGCCCTGCGTCGCCGCCAGCACCACGGCGCGCGGCGCCACGCGCGGCGGGGCGAGATAGCGGCTCTCGGCCTGGATCAGCTCCTGCTGGCCGACCAGCTCGAAGACTTCCTTGACGCTCGCGATCTCGTGCTCGATGCCGGCGAGGCTCTGCTCGCGCATGATCCGGCCGCTCACCGCGCGCATGGCCGAAAGCGCCGCGCGCAAATTGTGGTTGGCCCAGATCACCATGCCGATGCCGGCGTTCTCGAACACCGCGGTCGGCGTGCGGTAATACATGGTGGGGACGATCACGATCGGCGAGCGCCCGGCCCATTCGCGGCTGAAGGCGACGATCTCATCGGCCGTCGACTTCTTGGAATGGATCAGCACGGCGTCCGCGCCTGCCTGGCGATAGGCCTCGGCGCGACGCAGCGCCTCATCCATCCCCCAGCCCGAGATCAGGGCCTCGACCCTCGCGACGAGCACGAAATCATCGTCGCTCTGGCTGTCCTTGCCCGCCTTGATGCGCCCGCAGAACTCATCGATATCGGCCAGCGGCTGGGCCTCGCCGATGAAGGAGTTGGTCTTCGGGAACAGCTTGTCCTCGATGCACACGCCGGCGATATGGCGCTGGCAGAGCTTCTTCACCAGCCGGCGCACATTGTTGAAATTGCCATAGCCGGTGTCGCCATCAACCAGAATGGGCACGGTCGTCGCGTCCGACATGAACTCGAGCTGGTCGAGCACCTGGGTCCACGAGGCCTCGTTGCTGTCGCGCACGCCGAGCGCCGCCGACATCGACAGGCCCGAGGCCCAGATGCCCATGAAACCGGCCTCTTCGACGATCTTGGCCGACAGGCCGTTATGGGCCTCCATGATGAAGGAGAGGCGCGGCGCAAACAGCTCGGCGCGCAGCCGTGCGGCCTTGCTCGGCTCGGCCTCGTGCGCGTGGCCGAGCCCCGGTCTCTGCGCCCGGGCGGTGGCGGTCCGCTTGCTGCCTCGATCGGTCATCGGTGACATCCGCTCATTGCTGGGCGTGCCATGGTCGCGATGACCATAGCAGGCGTTTCCTGGGGGTGCACCCCTTGGTGGCCGGGGCGGAATCGGCGTGCGGCGCTGGCGCAACCGCCCGCTTTGTGGCATCAGCCAGGGAGGCGGGACGGACACGCCGCGCCAAACCAAACGCACCGGGTGGCAACGCACGGATTCGAGCATGACGGAAGGCATTCGCACGGCGGTCGTCGGCGCCGGCTATTTCGGCAGCCTGCATGCCGACAAGCTCGCGCGCATCCCGGCAAGCCGGCTCATCGCCGTGGTGGATACCCATGCCGAGCGGGCCGAGGCCCTCGCCGCCAAGCACGGCGCCTTGGCGCTGACCGACGCGACCGAGCTGATCGGGCGCATCGATGCCGCCATCGTCGCCGTGCCGACCCGCGCGCACTATGAGGTCGCGCGCCGGCTCATCGACGCCGGCATCCATGTCCTGATCGAAAAGCCGATCACCGAGGAGCCCGAGAGCGCGCGCGACCTGGTCGGGCGCGCCGCGCGGCGCAATCTCGTGCTTCAGGTCGGGCATCTGGTGCGCTTCTCGGCCGTGGCCACCGCGGTGCGCGCGCGCATTCGCGACCCGCTCTATATCGAGGCGTTTCGCATCACGCCGTTTCGCGATCGCGGCACCGATGTCAGCGTGACGCTTGATCTCATGATCCATGACATCGATCTGATCCTCGACTTCGTGAAGGCACCGATCGAATCGGTCGAGGCGATTGGCGTTCCCGTGCTCTCGACGACCGAGGATATCGTGAACACCCGGCTGCGCTTTCGGAACGGCTGCTTCGCGACCCTGACGGCGAGCCGGGTCAGCTTCAAGTCCGAGCGCAAGATGCGTATCTTCGAGCCGGATTCTTATCTCGGCATCGATTTCATCGAGCGCAGCCTGCGCACCGTCGAGCGCAAACCCGCGGCGATCGGCGGCACGCGGCCCGAGATCGCGATCGCGAACCAGACCTATGAGGAAAAGGACGAAATTCATGACGAGGACACGGCCTTCCTCGCCGCCATCGCCGGCCGGACCAAGCCACTGGTCACGGGCGAGGATGGCGTGCGGGCGGTCGAAGCCGCCATGCTCATCACGGCGAGCCTGAAGGAGAACTTCGCACAGATGGCGCGGGCCCGGGGGCTTCCGCTCTCGCCCGACGGGCTGCTTGCGGTCGCGCCACGAAAGGATGGTTGATTTCTCCGTGGCGTTCGGGTTATCGGGCGCGTAGTCAAAGCCTGCTGTTGACGGGGTCTTGCGCCTTGGCTGGTGACCGGCCCGTCGTCGCCTCGCTCGTCAGCCAAGCGTCCGCCTCTCGCCCCGATTCGGAGAGCGCCACCGTGAAATCGTCTCCCGCCACCCTGCAGCTGAATCCAGCCTCGTCGGAGCCGATCAGCTTTTTCGATCTGCGTGCTCAGCACGCGCGCCTGCGCACCCAGATCGATATTCGCCTGACCCGGGTGCTCGAGCATGGCGCGTTCGTACTCGGACCCGAGGTTGGCGAGTTCGAGCGGCGGCTGATGTCGTATACGGGCGCGGCCCATGTCGTGACCTGCGCCAATGGCACCGACGCGCTGACGATCGCTCTCATGGCGGAGGGCATCGGTCCGGGCGATGCCGTATTCCTGCCGTCCTTCACCTTCACCGCCACGGCCGAGGCCGCCGCAATCATCGGCGCGACACCCGTGTTCGTGGAGGTCGATGCGCGCAGCTATCTCATCGACGTGGATGATTTCGCGCGTCGCATCAAGGCCTGTCGCGACAAGGGCGCGCTCAAGCCCCGCGCGGTGATCGCGGTCGATCTGTTCGGCCAGCCGGCCGATTATGACCGGCTGAACGCCCTGTGCGAGGCCGAGGGCCTGCTGCTGATTGCCGATGCGGCGCAGAGCTTCGGCGCGCGCTATAAGGGCCGGCCGGCCGGGGTGCTCGCGCCGGTCACGACGACCAGCTTCTTCCCGTCCAAGCCGCTCGGCTGCTATGGCGACGGCGGCGCGCTGTTCACGAACGATGAGGCGCGTGCCGCGATCTACCGCTCGATCCGCGGCCACGGCACGGGCGATGACCGCTATGACGTGGTGCGGCTCGGCCTCAACAGCCGGCTCGACACGCTGCAGGCGGCGATCCTTCTGGCGAAGCTCAATGTCGTCGATGATGACCGTGCCAACCGCGCGGCGCTGGCCACGGCCTATAGCGAGGCGCTGGCCGACGTGGCCGTGGTCCCGACCATCCTCGCCGATCGCGATTCGGCCTGGGCGCAGTACTCCATTCAGATCGATCGGCGCGATGAGGTCCAGGCAGCGCTCAAGGCCAAGGGCGTGCCGACCGCGATCTATTATCCGCGCCCGATGCATCTCCAACCTGCCTATGCGGCGTGGAGCGAGGGGCCGGGCTCGCTTCCGGTGAGCGAGACCCTGTCCAAACGCGTGCTCGCGCTACCCATGCATGCCGACATGCGGCTCGAGACGCGCACCCGCATCATCGCGGCCGTGCGCGAGGCGATTGCGGGGTGACGCGCACAGCGCCGAGCCCCTTCGGGTCGCTCGTGCGCCGTTGCGCTTCATCGCCTGCCCGCCAGCGTCGAGCCGCCTGAGCGATGTGCGGCATCGTCGGTCTGGTCGATTGGCGGGGCGTTGATCGTGAACGCGTTACGCCGCGCCTTGAGCGGGCGCT
>VGET01000132.1 GCA_016869195.1 Alphaproteobacteria bacterium
AATTTCGCCAAAATCGCTGGGATCATAGAGGTTTACAAGTCGCACGTCAGGCTGGATCTGGTGCCGGAACCAGGTTTGCTGGCGCTTGGCATAGCGGCGCGTGGCGGCACGGGCGCGCTCGACCGCTTCGTCCAAGGATAGATGTCCTGCTAAGAATTGGCTTAGCTCAAAGACTCCGACGGCCTTCATGGCCGGCAAGGACGGGTCGAGGCCAAGCGCGCTCAAGGCGCGCACCTCATCGATCGCACCAGCCTCGACCATGGCGCCGAAGCGGGCATCACAGGCTTGGCGCAAGGGACCGCGCGGCGGCTCGAGCACCACGCGAACCACCGGACCGCCCCGATAACCTCGCCGCTCGGGCTTCTGGTAGGTAGCGAGCGAGCGCCCGGTCGCCTCGACCACCTCGAGCGCCCGGATCTGCCGCTGCCGATCGCTCGGCCGGAGGCGCGCGGCCATCTCGGGGTCGAGTGCGGCCAGCCGAGCGCGCACGCCGGTCAGCCCCTCGGCTTCAAGGAGCGCACGGACGGCGCCTTGGACCTCGGGCGGAATCGGCGGCACATCCGACAGCCCGTCAAGCAGCGCGCGCAAATAGAGCCCGGTGCCGCCAACCACGATCGGCACGCGTCCTACCGCATATGCCTCCGCTATCGCGCGCCTTGCCAGCTCGCTCCAGCTTCCGGCGCTGCAGCGCTCGGACGCCGGCAGAACGCCGTAGAGCCGATGCGGCGCGGCCGCGAGCGCCGCCTCATTCGGCCGCGCGGTCAGAATGCAGAGCTCGCGGTACACTTGCATGCTGTCCGCATTGATGATCTCGCCGCCGAAATGGCGCGCAAGGTCGAGCGCGAGTGCGGATTTGCCGCTCGCCGTCGGCCCGCCGACCACGATGAGGGCGTTCGCCATCATTCGATTGTCAGGCCCGACACGCATCGCCAAGATCGCGCGCCATGTCCTTCGTCCTCACCCTGATCACCGACCCGACTCGGCAGCCCTTGAGCGCTGCCATCGTCGATGCCGCCTTTGCCGCGCTCGCGACGGCGGGCGCCAAGGTCAGCGAGCCCGATTGGCTCGGCCCGGGCATTGCCTGCGATCTCGGCTTTGCCGGCCTTGCGCCGGCCACGGCTGATCAGGCGGTCGGTCTGGTGCTCGGCTCGATGCCAGTCGATCGGGCGATTCAGCCGGCACAAAGCCGGCGCAGGCATGTGCTGGTCGCCGATATGGACTCCACCATCATCAACGTCGAGTGCATTGACGAGCTTGCTGACTATGTCGGTCTCAAGCCCCACATCGCCGCCATCACCGGGCGCGCCATGCGGGGCGAGCTCGATTTCGCGTCCGCGCTGAAAGAGCGTGTCACCCTGCTCGCCGGCGTGCCGGAGCGCGCGATCGAGGAAGTCTGGCGCGAGCGGGTCAGGATCAACGCAGGCGCGCGCGCGCTGGTTCAGACGATGCGGGCCCATGGCGGCTATGCCGTGCTGGTGTCAGGCGGGTTCCGCCAGTTTACACGGCGCGTGCGCGAGGCGGTCGGCTTCGATGACGACCGCGCCAATGAGCTGATCATCGAGGACGGCCAGCTTGTCGGCCGCGTCGCCGAGCCGATCCTCGGCGCCGACGCCAAGCTCACGGCGCTCCAGGAGCTTTGCGCTGCACGGGGCCTCGCGCCGGCCGATGCGGTCGCGGTCGGGGACGGTGCCAACGACGCCGCGATGGTGCGCGCCGCAGGCCTCGGTGTCGCCTACCGTGGCAAGCCGGTCCTCAAGGCGGCGGCACGCGCGGTCATCGACCACGCCGACCTGACCGCGCTGCTCTATCTCCAGGGCTATCGACAGGCGGAGTTCCGCTCCTAGAGCATGATCTTCTCAGATTGAAGCCCCTGTCAGCCCTGCGGCTTCCAATCCGTGGTCGGCGGGATGACCACGAACTCCCGCTCGCGGTTGCGCTGGCGCAGCACGATGACCGGCGTCTGATCGGCCTTCTCGCGCAAGGCGAGCGCGCTCCAGACATCGGTGACGCGCTCGATCCGATGGCGATCGAGTTCGACAATGACATCGCCGGGCACGAGGTCGCCCCGTTTGTCGGCGTCGACCACGACGACACCCCGATCCTCGGTCTTCAAGCCGAAGCGTGAACGGAGCGAGGCGTCGAGGTCGGCCAGCGTCACCCCCAGGGAGGAAAATACCATGGGCTCGCCGGGCCGCGCTTCTTTCGGCTCGGTCGATTCCGATTTGGGCGTGCGAACCGAGGCTTCCTCGGTCTTCTCGAAGTCCTCGAGATGACCGAGCGCGATCTTGAGCGTGGTTTCCTTCCGATCGCGCCAGATCACGACATCAACCGCGCGCCCGACTTCGGTATCGGCCACGACCCGCGGCAGCGTGCGTCGGCCAGAGATTGATTTGCCGTTGAAGCGCAGGATCACATCGCCCGTCTTGATGCCGGCATTGGCCGCCGGCCCACCGCCGATCACGCTGGCAACGAGCGCTCCGGTCGCGCGCGGCAGGCCGAGGCGCGCCGCGAGCTCGTCCGACACCGATTGGAGTCTGACGCCGATCCAGCCTCGCCGCGTGCTGCCATAGCGCTTGAGCTGGTCGATCACGGGTTTCGCGATTGAGGCTGGCGTCGCGAAGCCGATGCCGACGCTGCCGCCCGAGGGCGAATAGATCAGCGTGTTCACGCCGATCACGTTGCCGTCGATGTCGAACATCGGGCCGCCCGAATTGCCGCGGTTGATCGGCGCATCGGTCTGCAGGAAATCGTCATAGGGGCCGGCATTGATGTCGCGGCCGCGCGCCGAGACAATGCCGGCGCTGACCGAGTTGCCCAGGCCGAACGGGTTGCCGATCGCGATCACCCAATCGCCGACCCGGGCTTGGTCGGAGTTGCCGAAATTGACGTGCGGCAGCGGTTTGCCGGCGTCCACCTTAAGAAGCACGAGGTCGGTCTTGGTGTCGCGGCCAATCACCGTGGCCTTTAGGCGTCGCCCATCATCAAGCACGACGCTGATCTCATCGGCGTCGGCGATGACGTGGTTGTTGGTGACGACAAGGCCCGCGGGATCGATGATGAAGCCGGAGCCCAGCGAGGCGGCTGGAAAGGCCTCGGGGTCGCCCTCGGGCTCGCCCTCCGGGCCGCCCTCGCCGAAAAACTCGAAGAAATCCTCGCGCGGCTGGCCCTGGGGAATGTCCTTCAGTTCGGACTTCTCGCGCTCGCCGGCCGAGGGCACGCGGATGGTCGAGGCGATATTGACCACGGCCGGCGTCAGCCGCTCCACCAGATCGGCAAAGCCTTCGCTTGGCGGCATGCGGCTGGCCGCCTCGGCCCGTGGCGCCTGGCTCGTGACCGCGCCACCCAAGGCCAGGCCTGCAGCTACGGCCACGAGCGCCCGGCGCATGGCTACCGTGCGCCACCCAAGAAATCGATCAAAAAGAGACATGAAATTGACCCCGACGAACCGCGCTGACCCTGCGGCCGTTAATAGAATCATAGGTCACCCCTTCCCCGCTGGGAAGGGGTGCGACAACACCAAACTTCTGGTCACAGAGGCGCCACCGAATCAGGGCGGCGGCGCCTTGGGCTCCGAGGCTGCCTGATTGAAATAGCGGAAGAACTCGCTATCCGGCGACAGCACCATGGTGGTGTCGCCCTGCTTCAGCGCCAGCGAATAGGCCTGAAGCGAGCGGTAGAAGGCGTAGAACTCGGGGTCACGCTGAAAGGCGTCGGCAAAAATCTTGGACGCATCGGCGTCACCTTCGCCGCGCGCGATGGTGGCGTCGCGCTCGGCCTCGGCCAGCAGAACCGTGCGTTCACGTTCGGCGCGCGAGCGAATGATCTGCGATTCCTGCTCACCCTGGGCGCGGAATTCCTTGGCTTCACGCTCGCGCTCGGTTTCCATCCGCCGGAAGATCGCCTGGCTGTTTTCCTCCGGCAGATCCGCCCGGCGCACCCGCACGTCGATCACATCGACACCGAAGCCCGTAGACGCGCGGTTCACGAGGCCGCGAATCTCGCGCATCAGGGTCGCCCGCTCGCCTGAAAGCACGGTGACGAGCGGCACTTGGCCGAGCACCTGACGAATGCTGGCGTTCAATATGGCGCCCAGCCGGTTCTTCGCGATCTCTTCGCTGCCGACGCTCTGAAAGAACAGCAGGGGATCGACGATGCGATAGCGCACGAACGCATCAACCACGAGCCGCTTCTGATCGCCGAGGATGACTTCTTCGGACTGCGCGTCATAGCCCAGCACACGCTTGTCGAAATACTCGACGTTCTGCACGAACGGCGTCTTGAAGTAGAGGCCGGCCTTGTTGACCACGGCCCGCGGCTCGCCGAACTGAAGCAGGATGGCCTGTTGCCACTCCTTCACCTTGTAGGTGGAGGCGAGCAACAGAATGATCGCGACCAGGATGACGCCGCCCACGATCAAGAGCTTGGCGCGCCCGCTCATGGCGTGCCTCCCTGGCCGGCACTACCGTCGCGCCGCTTGAGTTCGGGAAGCGGCAAATAGGGCACCACGCCCTGCGTGCCCGCGCCGCCCGCATCGACCACGATCTTGTTCATGCCGGAGAGGATCTGCTCCATCGTCTCGAGATAGAGGCGCTTACGCGTCACATCGCTCGCCAGCTTGTACTGGTCATAGACCGCGATGAAACGCTGCGCTTCACCATTGGCGCGGGCCACGACCTGCTCCTTATAGGCGGCCGCTTCCTGCAGGCGGCGTTCGGCTTCACCCTTGGCGCGGGGCAGAATATCGTTCCGGTAGGCCTCGGCCTCGTTCTTCGCGCGCTCGAGGTCGGCGCGCGCCGCCTGGACGTCGCGGAAGGCCGCGATCACGGCCTCGGGCGGGTCGATCTTCTGCAGCTCAAGCTGCGTGACCTGAATGCCGGCGCTATAGTCGTCAAGGATGCGCTGGGTCAGCTCGCGGCCCTGATCGGCGATCGCGAGGCGGCCCTCGGCCAGCGCGCTCTGCAGGTTCGACTTGCCGATCACCTCGCGCATGGCGCTCTCCGCCACGCTCTTCACCATCTGCTCCGGCTCCTGGATATTGAACAGGTACTTGCCGGCGTCCTTGATGACCCAGAAAACGGTGAAGTGGATGTCGATGATGTTCTCATCGCCGGTGAGCATCAGGCTGCCACCGGAGGCGGGGCGCGAGGCACCGGCCCGGCCGATGGTCTCGGCCGGACCGCGAAAGCCGATCTCGGCGCGGTTGACGCGCGTGACCTTCGGCTTCAGCACGGTCTCAAACGGCGCCGGCAAGTGGTAGTTGAGGCCCGGCTGGGTGGTCTCGGTCCATTTGCCGAAGTGCAGCACAATACCCTGCTCGTCGGGCTGGACCCGGTAAAAGCCGCTGGCGAGCCAGATCGCCACACCGATCACGATGAGAATGATGATGCCGCGCGTTCCGCGCAGCCCCGGCATCCAGCGCTTGACCCTGTCCTGACCGCGGCGGATCAGATCTTCCAGATCAGGTGGTGTTGGGCCACCGCCCCCACCACCGCCACCCCCGCCGCCGCCGCTTGGCGGGCGACCCCACGGCCCCTGGCCGCCGCCGCCCTGCCAACCGCCACCGCCCTGATTCGACCAAGGCATTGAGCGCCGCCCTCCGCGTCCGTCATTACGGCCGACGCTTCCCAACCGGTCGGCTCAGCCTTATATGTCACCGCGAAGTCTCAAAGCAATGCGCCGGGCCGGAAATTTGGCTTTGGCCGTGCTCATTTGTCCACCAAACCCTGGAAACCCTGCCATGGCCGAACCGACCCGTGATGCCATTCTTGCCGCGCTCAGCAAGGTGATCGACCCAGAAACCAAGCGCGACGTGGTCAGCCTCGGCATGGTTCAAGGCCTGGTGGTCAAGGGCGGCAATGTGGGCCTCGCGCTCGAGGTCGACCCGGCCAAGGCCAAGGCGAAGGAGCGGGTTCGCCAAGCCTGCGAGGATGCGGTGGCACAGGTGTCCGGCGTGCTTTCCGCCACCGTCGTACTCACCGCCGAGAGCGCGGGCAGCCGCGAGACACCGGTGCAGCGCGGTCACGCGCACCACGGCCACGCTCATGGCGGCGCGCCCGCCGCGACACCGGGCGCCAAGTCGTCGCGCCCGGACATTCCCGGCATCCGCTCGATCCTGGCGGTTGCCTCGGCCAAGGGCGGGGTCGGCAAGTCCACGACGGCGGTCAATCTCGCGGTCGCGCTTAGCCGGCTCGGCGCCCGCGTAGGCCTGCTCGATTGCGACATCTACGGCCCTTCGATCCCGCGCCTGATGAACCTCTCGGGACGGCCGGATAGCATTGATGGCAAGACCATGCAGCCGATGGAGAACTACGGCGTGCGCTGCATGTCAATCGGCTTCCTGGTCGATGAGGACACCGCCATGATCTGGCGCGGCCCTATGGTGATGGGCGCGCTCGAGCAGATGCTGCGCGACGTGCGCTGGGGCGATCTTGACGTCCTGGTCTGTGATCTCCCGCCCGGCACCGGCGATGCCCAGCTCACCATGGCGCAGCGCGTGCCGCTCTCGGGCACGGTCATCGTCTCGACGCCGCAGGACATCGCGCTCCTGGATGTCGTGCGCGGCATCAACATGTTCCGCAAGGTGGACGTGCCGGTGCTCGGCCTGATCGAGAACATGAGCTATTTCATCTGCCCGCACTGCCAGGGGCGGAGCGACGTGTTCGCCCATGGCGGCGCGCACGCGACCGCGGACAAGCTCGGCGTTCCGTTCCTCGGCGAGATTCCGCTGCACATGCGCATCCGCGAGACCTCGGACGCCGGCCACCCGATCGTCGTGGCCGAGCCCGAGGGTGAGCATGCCAAGGCCTATCTCGCGATCGCTGGGCGCGTGATGGAGATGCTCTCGGGCGGCAGCGCGGCGCGCGCGGCGCCGAAGATCGTGATGGTCTAGGACACCCTGTTCTTCATTCTTCGTTCGTCGACCTCCGCGAAGGCGGCGGGCCCAGGAGAGGCAGCTTTGATTCTCAACGCGTCATTCCCCGGCGGCGTCTGCGCCGACCGGGGAATCCATCGTGGAGCGAGTCGGTTGCCTCCACGGGTCCCCCGGTCCGCACGTGCCGCGCGGCCGGAGGACGACGATTGATCAGTGGCGGTAACAAAACGAGACGGCGCCCTACGCCTCCCGACCCAGCCGATCCATCAGCTCGCGATACTCGCGCGCGCTGAGGCCGCTGTCCTTCTGCGACACCTCTTCGCCGGCGAGCAGGCGCTTGATGACATCCACGTCGCCGCGCGACAGCCTAACGCCACCCTGCACATAGTCCTCATAGGCGCCATAGGCGATCGGCACCCAGCGCTTCACCACGTCCGCGATCGCCTCGGCATAGACTCTGATCTCGTATTGCGCGTGCGGATCGGCGCGCAGGCTCAGGAAATGCAGGAGGTTGTGCAGGTCTATCTTCCAGTACCACTCGGTGTAGTAGTTGGTCGGCAGCACCATGCGCGCGAGCTCGCGCGCAAGACCTTGCCGCTCGGGCTCGATCGTCTCGCCCGCATGCTCGTTCAGCAGCTTCTCGTAATTCGTGTAGGCGCGGCGGCTCTCGGCGCGGATGAGGCGGATCGCTTCGGCCGCCTCTTCGGGGGTGAGCTTTTCGGCGCGGCCCTGCTTGTTGACCTTGGATTGCGCGGCGAGCTTGCGCGCCGAGCGCTTGCGCCATTCATCGCCCAGAAGATCGGCCTGTTCGGCCTCCGCCCGCACCTTTGCGAGCCGTGAATCAACGCCCTTCTCGTCCGGCACATAGAACTCGCGGCTCAAGAGCGAGTAGCGCGCCGAATACTCGTTCACGTTGGCGGTGCGATGGCGGATCCACTGGCGCGCGACGAAGATCGGCAGCTTCACGTGGAGCTTGAGCTCGCACATCTCGAACGGCGTGGTGTGCCGGTGGCGCATGAGATAGCGGATCAGCCCGCGGTCGGACGACACCGCCGTCGTGCCCTTGCCGTAGGAGACGCGGGCGGCCTGCACGATCGCGCCGTCATCGCCCATATAGTCGATGACCCGAACGAAGCCCCGGTCGAGCACCGGGAGCGCCTGATAGAGAATCTCTTCGAGCGCAGGCACGGTCGCACGCCGCGTGCGGTGCTCCAGCTCCCGGAGGGCCTCGATCTCGGCCTCTTTGTCCTCAGCTTCGGCCATGGTTAACGCCCCCCGGAGTCGCGCCGGCGGACTCTACTGCTCCGGGTTGCGGCCCGAAACCCTTTCAACCGGCGGGGCCGCTCTCTATATTAAGGGGGTCGACGGGAAACCGCCGACTATGGCGATAAACGCCTCACGGAATAGACGTGACGGACCCGGGGGCAGTGCCCGGCGCCTCCACCAAACCAATCGGGCGCGACGTTGCGCGCCGACCATGGGGGCGATACAGGCTCGACGTCCGTGATAAAGGTGCGGTTTTTGCCCGGTATGGTTCCGCCGTTATCGGGCCGTATGACAAGTGCCAACGACAACGAGATGGCACTCGCTGCCTAATTAGGTAAGCGCGGTTCGGGGGGCACCGGGCAACAGAAGCCCCCCACTGATCTGGTTTCCGCTCAACGAGGCCGAGGGTGCGGACGTGAGCAAGGATTTCATCGGTTATGACACGCTGGTCGACAGCGCGCTCAGGGGCGCGGTGCGCCAGGCGCTGAAGGTGGTGTCGGAGCGGGGCCTGCTCGGCAACCACCACCTCTACATCACCTTTCGCACCGGGTTTGCCGGCGTCGAGATTCCGGACTTCCTGCGCGAGCGCTACCCGGACGAGATGACCATCGTGCTTCAGCACCAATATTGGGGCTTGGAGGCCGAGGAGGACACCTTCTCGGTGACGCTCTCGTTCAACAAGGCGCGCTGCACGCTGACCGTTCCCTATGCCGCGATCATTCGCTTCGCCGATCCCGGCGTGAAGTTTGGCCTGCAATTCACCGGGCTCGAGACCGGGGCCAAGGGCGTTGGCCCCGCTACGACCACCGCGCTCGTGCCGCCGGCCTCTGCCTCGGGCGAGACCCCCGCCGCTGAGCCCAAGTCTGAATCGAAGAAGGCGGAGCCGAAGCCCGCGACCGTGGCCAAGGGCGAGGAACCGCTCGAAGCACCTTCCAAGGTGATCCGGCTCGATACGATTCGACGCAAGTGAGCCCACGGCGCCGCACGCCCGTTTCGCCACGTCCGAAAGCGCTGCCCGCGGCATTGGCTGGATTGCTCGCGCGCCTGACGCCCCTGGGCGAGGTCAAAGCGCGCGCCATGTTCGGCGGCCATGGCATCTATCTCGACGGCCAGATCTTCGGCATCGCGGCCGGCGAGCGAATCTTCTTCAAGATCGACGACACCACCCGCCCCCGCTATGAGGCGAAGGGCATGGCAGTGTTCCGGCCCTATG
>VGET01000133.1 GCA_016869195.1 Alphaproteobacteria bacterium
GAAGCCGGGGATGAAAGTTTTCTACAGTCTGTGAACGGCGGGGATGGAGCGAACACGGTCATGACCGTCGAGGCGGAGCGGGCGGCGGGCGGAAGCCCAGCTGGCACGCTCCATATCCACGCCCTCCTGCTGTTCGGCGCCACGACCATCGCGGGCTCCTATGTCGCGAGCGCGGCGATCACCGAGCGCATGGATCCGGGCGTGCTCAACCTCATCCGCTTCGCCCTTGCCGCGGGCGCGATGGGCCTGATCGTCGGCCTCAAATATGGCCTGTGCTGGCCGGGTTTCGCGGCGCTCGGGCGCTATACCGTGCTTAGCTTTCCGGTCGCGGCGCATTTCTGGTGCCTGTTCGAGGGCCTGCGCACCACGACCGCGCTCAACACCAGCACCGTCATCACCATCGTGCCGGGCATCGCGGCCATCGTGGCTGCGGTGCTGGTCAAGGAGCGCCTGGGCTGGCCCAAGATCGCGGCGCTCGGCATCGGCCTCGTGGGCGCACTCTGGGTGATCTTCCGGGGTGATGTCGATCGCCTGCTGTCACTATCCGTGAACCTGGGCGATGGCATTTATCTCGCCGGTTGCGTCGCCATGGCGTTCTTCAATCCGCTCACCCGGCTGTTGCACCGGGGCGAGCCGGCGCCGATTTCGACCTTCTGGGTGTTCGCGACCAGCCTGATCTGGTTCCTGATCGCCGCCAACGTGCACATTGCCGAGACCGATTGGGGCGGCATCTCGCTCTCGACCTGGGGCGGGCTCGTCTATCTCGCGCTGCTGCCCACGGTCGTCACCTTCTTCGCCTATCAATACGCCACGGTGCGCATCGGTCCGACACGCGTCGCGGCCTATTACTACATCACGCCGACCCTGGTGGTGCTGTTCGAGGCGGCGCTCGGCCACGGCTTTCCCTCGGCGCTGACGATTCCGGGCGTACTGATCGTGATCGTTGCGAGTTTCTTTATCCAGCGCGGTACGCCGACGCCCGCGTCCTCGCTTCGCCCGCGCTGATGGCTTTGCACTCACGCGGAGTTGCGGGCAAGCTGGCCGCGATATGACCGACACGCTCGCCCGCGACTCTAGCCGCACCACTGCCAAAGAGATCGGGCCCAAGACGGGGGCTCTGCCTGGCCGCGGCACGGCGCACGCCTATTCGATTCTGGCGATGGTGCTGGTCGCGACGACCTTCCCTGTCGGCGACATGATTACCGACGCCATCGACCCGGCGGTGCTGCAGGCGATCCGCTTCATCATCGCCTCGGCGATCTTCGCGCCGCTCGTGATCGCGCGCGTCGGCCTGCCCTGGCCGGGGTTCATCGGCCTCGCGCGCTACAGCGCGATCGCCGGCGCCATGGTCGTGTTCTTCTGGACCATGTATGAGGGCCTGCGCACGACCGACAGCCTCAACACGGCGGTGCTGTCCTGCACCATCCCCGGTTTCACCGCGCTGTTCTCGGCGGCGCTGCTGCGCGAGCGCGTCGGCCTCTATCGCTATCTTGCACTGGCGCTCGGGATGATCGGCTCGGTCTGGGTGATCTTCCGGGGCAGCATCGAGCGCCTGATCGCGCTCGAGTTCCACTATGGCGACGCGCTGTTCCTCGGCGGCTGCGTCGCCATGGGGCTCTACGCCACGCTGGTGCGCTATCTGCACCGCGGCGAGCCGGTCATGCGCATGAGCTTCTGGGTCATGACCATGGCAGGCGTGCTGTTCATCCTCATCGCCAACATCAAGCTCGGCACCACCGACTATGGCGCGCTCTCGCTCGGCGTGTGGGGCGGCGCGGCCTGGCTCGCGGTCGGCGCCAGCGTCTTCACCTTCTTCCTCATTCAGTCCGCGACCATCAAGATCGGCGCGACCCGGGTGCAAACCTATTCCTATCTGATCCCGGTGTTCGTGATCCTGTTGGATTGGGGCCTGGGGCGTGGCTTTCCCCCGCTCATGACTTTGCCGGGCGTCGCGATCGTCCTGCTGGCGAGCCTCGTGATTCAGCGCGGCGTCATCCAATCGGCGCCAAGCAAACATCCGGAGAGCGCCTGAGGCCATGAACCATCTGGGTCACATCCGCCGCGAGGATTTCTGCTTCGAGGACGGCCTCGTGCTGCTCAATCACGGCTCGTTCGGCGTGGCAACCAGGGGCGCGCTCGAGGCGCAGGCCGAGTGGCGGCTGCGGCTGGAGCGGAACCCGCCGAACTTCTTTCGCCACGTGTTTCCGAAGGCGCTCAACGAGGCGCGTGCGGCACTTGCGGCCTATCTCGGCGCCGAGGCCGAGGATCTCGGCTTCATCGACAATGCGACCGCCGGCGTCAATGCGGTACTGCGCTCGTTTCCGCTCGCGCCGGGCGATGAGGTGCTCTCGACGAGCCTCGGCTATGGCGCGGTCAGGAACGCGATCCGTTATGCCTGCCGGCGCGCAGGAGCACACCCGGTCGAGGTCGCAATTCCCTTCGCGGGCGCGAGCGCCGATGAGATCGTCGCGCGCATCGCAGGAAGGATAGGCCCGCGCTGCAAGCTCCTCGTCATCGATCACATCGCGTCCGAGAGTGCGCTGGTCTTTCCGCTCGAGCGCATCGCGGCGCTCTGCCGCGAGCGCGGCGTGCGCGTGCTGGTCGATGGCGCACACGGGCCGGGTCACGCGCCGTTCGCGCTTAATGAACTCGGCGTCGATTATTATTCGGGCAATGGCCACAAATGGCTGTGCACGCCCAAGGGCACGGCGTTCCTGTGGGTGCGGCGCGAGCGCCAGAGCGGCGTGCACCCGCTCGTCATCTCGCATTTTCTGGATCAGGGCTTCGCCGCCGAGTTCGGCTGGCAGGGCACGCGTGATCCCTCAAATTGGCTCAGCATGCCGGACGTGCTCGCCTGGCGCGCCGGCCTCGGCGAAGAGAACGTGCGGCACTATTGCGGCCAGCTTACCGCGCGCGCGGTGGGTGCGCTCGAGCAGGCCTGGGGTGTGCGCGCCGCAACACCGCCCGCGCTCCGCGGCTTCATGGCGACGATTCCGATTCCGGGCGAGCCGCCCGCCACCCGCGCCTTCGCCGAAAAATTGCGCCAGCGTCTGTTGGACGAGGATAGGCTCGAAACGCAGATCATCGCGGTCATGGGCCGGCTTTGGATCCGCATCACCGCCTTCGTCTACAACGCGGAGGAGGATTATGACCGCCTCGCCGAGGCGCTGCCGAGGCGGCTGAACCTGATTGCGAATCAGCCATGATCGTGGCATTTCCCTTGTTGATCGCACATATTTGTGCGATCATGTGTGCTCGATGACACCCGTCGAGTTCCTCCGCAGGCTTCGCAAGGTGGCGCGAAGGCGAGGTCTGGATGTGAGGGTCGATCTGCGTCATGGCCGCGGCAGCCACGGCCGCGTATGGCTCGGAAATCGTCGAACGGCGATCGCGATGCATCCGGGAGACATCCCGAAGGGTACGCTGCACGCGATGCTCGACGACCTCGGGTTGACCCTCGAAGATCTGCGATAAGAGGTCTGACAATGCAGTTTGTCTTCCCATACGATACCGCGCGAGAGAATGGCGATTTGACTGTCACATTCCCTGGCGTCGTTGGGGCTCACACCTGGGTACCCAAGGGCGTCCCTGGTGGGAAGGCGAAGGCGATCATACTTGATTGTTTGATCGCGGCGCTCGGCGGCTATCTCGAGCTTGGCGAGGCCTTGCCCCGGTCATCGAGGCCCAAGCGGGGTCAGAAAGCCGTCGAGCTGCCGACGCTGATCAGCGCGAAGCTAGCGCTTTACGAGGCGATGCGGGTCGCCAAGATGTCGAACGTCGCGTTGGCACGCCGGCTCGACGTCCAGGAAAACGCGGTGCGGCGCTTGCTGGACCTCGACCATCGGTCCCACATCGGCGAGGTGGAGCGGGCGCTGGCGGCGCTCGGCCAACGTCTGGTGGTCAGAGCCGAGGCGGCGTAGTCGGCCTTGCGCCCGCCGCGCCGCGTAGCCCATCCAACACGCCTTGCAGGATGTAGACCGCGGCGAGCTTGTCCACCACCTCGGCGCGGCGGGCGCGCGACAGGTCGGCCTCAAGCATGGTTCGCGTGACGGCCATGGTCGAGAGCCGCTCGTCCCAGAAGAAGAGGGGCAGGGCGGGCAGACGCTTTTCGAAGTCGCATCCGAACTGCCGCACCGATTGGCAGCGCGGCCCCTCGCTGCCGTCCATGTTGAGCGGCAGGCCGATCACGACCGCGCCGACGGCCTCGGTCGCGACGAGCTTGGCGAGCGCGTCGAGATCCTTGGCGAGCTTGGTACGGCGGATGGTCTCACGCCCGCTCGCGACCAAGCGGCCTTCGTCCGACAAGGCAACGCCGATCGTCTTGGTGCCGACGTCGAGGCCGAGGAGGCGCGCCCGGGAGGGCAGCGCGGCGGCCAATTCCTGCAGATTGCGGATGAGCATGGTGAATGTTAGCTTCGCGGCCTTCCGGGCGGCGGGCAAGGCTTTCGAATTGTCTTAATGTCGTCGTGCCATGGTCGATCCCCCGGTCAAGCCGGGGCACAACGGCAAAGGCACGAACCGCCCGACCTTTACCCTCGCATCCATTGGGAACGAGACATGGCCATCGACACGACCACCGTGCTGAAAATTGCGCGCCTCGCGCGCATCGCGGTCAAGCCTGAGGAGTGCGCGCCTCTGGCGCAGGAAATCAACGGCATCCTCGCCTGGGTCGAGCAGCTCAACGAGGTCGACACCAAGGATGTCGAGCCGATGACGAGCGTGGTCGCCATGGAGCTCCCGCGCCGCAAGGACGAGGTGACCGACGGCAACATCCGCGACGCGATCCTGGCGAATGCGCCCGAGGCCGAGGCCGGCTTCTTCGTGGTGCCGAAGGTGGTGGAATGAGCCGGCTCACCGATCTCTCCTTGCGCGAGGCCCGGGGCGGGCTGACGCGCCGCAGTTTCTCCGCCCGCGAGCTGACCGAGGCGCATATCAAGGCGTGCGAGGCCGCGCGGCCGCTCAACGCCTACATGGCTGAGACCTTCGATCAGGCGCTCGCGATGGCCGATGAATCCGATCGGCGTATCAAGGCCGGCCAGGGCCGGCTGCTTGAGGGCATGCCGCTCGGCATCAAGGATCTGTTCTGCACCAAGGGCGTCGCCTCGACCGCGTGCTCGAAGATCCTGAAGGGCTTCAAGCCGCCCTATGAATCGACCGTCACCGCGAAGCTGTGGGAGGCGGGCGCGGTCATGGTCGGCAAGACCAGCATGGACGAGTTCGCCATGGGCTCGTCCAACATGACGAGCTGCTATGGCGCGGTCACCAACCCCTGGCGGCGCAAGGGCGACAATCGCCCGCTCGTGCCGGGCGGCTCATCGGGCGGCTCGGCCGCGGCGGTGGCCGCGCGCACCTGCCTCGGCGCCACCGGCACCGATACCGGCGGCTCGATTCGCCAGCCCGCGGCGTTCTGCGGCCTTGTGGGCCTGAAGCCGACCTATGGCCGCTGCTCGCGCTGGGGCATCATCGCGTTCGCATCATCGCTGGATCAGGCCGGCCCGATCGCGCGCTCGGTGCATGATTGCGCGCTGCTGCTTCAGGGCATGGCGGGTTATGACCGGAAGGATTCGACCTCGGTCGACAAGCCGGTGCCGGATTACACGACCGTGCTCTCCGGCTCGGTCAAAGGCCTCAAAGTCGGCGTGCCCGAGGAATATCTGGTGGAGGGCATGCCCGACGAGATCGACGAGCTCTGGCAGAAGGGCATCGCCTGGTTCCGCGCCGCCGGTGCGCAGGTGATCGACATCAAGCTGCCGCACACGAAATATGCGTTGCCGACCTATTACATCATCGCGCCGGCGGAATGCTCGTCCAACCTCGCGCGCTATGACGGCGTGCGCTTCGGCCTCCGCGAGAAAGGCGGGGACCTGACCGAGCTTTATTCCAACACGCGCGCGGCCGGTTTCGGCGCCGAGGTGCGCCGGCGCATCCTGATCGGCACCTATGTGCTCTCCGCCGGCTATTACGACGCCTATTACCTCAAGGCGCAGAAGGTGCGCGCACGCATCGCCGGCGACTTCCGCGAGGCGTTCAAGCAGGTCGACATCGTGTTGACGCCGACCGCGCCTTCGCCCGCCTTCGGTATCGGCGAGATGATGGACGATCCGATCGCGATGTACCTGAATGACGTGTTCACCGTGCCGGCCTCGCTCGCCGGCCTGCCGGCGATGTCGGTGCCGGCGGGTCTCTCGGGCGATGGCCTGCCGCTTGGGCTCCAGCTGATCGGCCGCCCCTTCGATGAGGAGACGGTGCTGCGCGCCGGCGGCTTCCTCGAGACCGCGGCGCAGTTCACCGCCAAGCCCGCCTGGCTCGAGGGAGGCCACGCATGAGCGCGATCGTTCAGGGCGCGACCGGCCCATTCGAGATGGTGATCGGCCTCGAGGTCCATGCGCAGGTGATCTCGAGGGCGAAGCTGTTCTCGGGCGCCTCGACCGCGTTCGGCGCCGAGCCCAACACGCAAGTCTCCTTCGTCGATGCCGGCATGCCGGGCATGCTGCCCGTAATCAACGGCGTCTGCGTCGAACAGGCGGTGAAGACCGGCCTCGCGCTCAATGCTGAGATCAATCTCGTCTCGGTGTTCGACCGCAAGAACTACTTCTACCCGGATCTGCCGGCCGGCTATCAGATCTCGCAATATTCGCAGCCGATCGTGGGCAAGGGCGTGGTCACGATCGACCTGCCCGACGGCACCGCCAAGTCGATCGGCATCACCCGCCTTCATCTCGAGATGGACGCCGGCAAGAGCGTGCACGACATCCGCGCCGATGCGACGCATGTAGATTTGAACCGCGCCGGCATCGCGCTGATGGAGATCGTGTCCGAGCCCGACATCCGCTCGCCCGAGGAAGCGGGCGCCTATGTGCGCAAGCTGCGCTCGCTATTGCGCTATATCGACACCTGCGACGGCAACATGGAGGAAGGCTCCATGCGCTGCGACGTGAATGTCTCGGTCAGGCGCCCGGGCGAGAAATTCGGCACGCGCTGCGAGATCAAGAACGTCAACTCGGTGCGCTTCGTCATGCGCGCGATCGAATATGAGGCGGCGCGCCAGGTGGCGGTGATCGAGGGCGGCGGCACGATCGCTCAGGAGACGCGCCTCTTTGATTCGCAGAAGGGTGAGACGCGCCCGATGCGCTCCAAGGAGGAGGCGCACGACTATCGCTATTTCCCCGACCCTGACCTCCTGCCGCTCCGCCTCGATGCAAAATGGGTGGATGGCATCAAGGCGGCTCTGCCCGAGCTGCCGGATGCGCGGAAGGAGCGCTTCGTGCGCGATTTCGGCCTCTCGCCCTATGATTCGAGCGTGCTGGTCACGGAGAAGGAGAACGCGGCCTATTTCGAGACCGTGGCCAAGGGCCGCGACGGCAAGATGGCGGCCAATTGGGTGATCACGGAGCTCTTCGGCGTGCTCAACAAGCAGGGACTCGACGTCTCGAAATCGCCGGTCTCAGCCGCTGCGCTCGGTGGCCTGATCGATCGGATCAAGGACAACACGATCTCGGGCCGCATCGCGAAGGACGTGTTCGAGATCATGGTCGAGACCGGCAAGGACGCGGACTCGATCATCGAGGAGAAGGGCCTGCGCCAGGTGACGGACACCGGCGCGATCGAGGCCGAGATCGACAAGATCATCGTCGGCAATGCCGACAAGGTGGCGCAGTTCCGCTCAGGAAAAGAGGCGCTGAAAGGCTGGTTCGTTGGCCAGGTGATGAAGGCGACCAGCGGCAAGGCCAACCCGGCCGCGGTCAACGCGATCCTGGACAAGAAGCTGAAGGGTTAGTTTCCGCGCACGCGCCGCCAGGCCGCGATCATGGCGTCGGCCGAGCGGTTGGCGTCGGCTTCGCTCGTCGTGCCACCGATCACGGAAATGCGCATCGTCTGAAGCCCCTGCCAGAACGCGCCGCCGGCGAAGCAGGTGCCGTCCCGCTGGATCTCGGCGATCGTTTCGATCGTCAGCCGGTCGCCGTCCTCGCGCGGGCGGTCCGCCCCAAAGCGCACGGTCACCTGGTTCAGCACAACGTCGTTGAGAATCTCGACCCCGGGCTCGCGGTGCCCAGCCGAGCCGCGAAAAGCTGCGCAAGGCGGCAATGCTGCACAATCATGTCGGCGATGCCCCGTCGGCCGAAGTGCTTGAGCAACGCCCAGGTCGGGAAGCCGCGCGCGCGGCGCGAAAGCTCGGGCACCAGATGGGAGGGGTCGCGTTCATCGTCGCTGGCCGTCGGCAAATAGCTCGCGGCGATCGTCATGGCGCGACGATGGGCCTCGGTGTCGCGCACGATGGCGTAGCCGATGTCGTAGGGTGTCTGCAGCCATTTGTGGCCGTCGGTCGCCCACGAGTCTGAGGCCTCAATCCCGGCGGCCAGGTGTGCGTGGTTCGGGCTGACGCGAGCCCACAGGCCGAAGGCACCATCGACGTGCACCCAGGCGCCGCGGCTTTTCGCCATCGGCACGAGCGCGGCAAACGGGTCGAACGCGCCGGTGCTGATTTGGCCGGCCTGCAGAATCGCGATGGTCGGCCCATCCGCACGGGCGAGCGCCGCCTCGAACGCCGATGGCACGAGGCGGCCCTGCCGGTCGGTCGCGACGCGCACAACGCGCTCACGTCCGAGCCCGAGAAACTGCAAGCCGGAGAAAACGGTGATGTGCGCATCCTGCCCGATCAGCACGGTGATCGGCGGCGCGCCGTAGAGGCCCTTGGTCTCGACGTCCCAGGCGAGGCGCCGCAACACGGCGTCGCGCGCAGCGGCGAGGCCGACGAAATTGGCGATCGTCGCGCCGGTGACAAATCCGACGGAGCAGGTGCGCGGCAGATCAAACAGATCGAGCAACCAGCGCGCCGACACGGTTTCGGCCGCCGAAGCCGAGGGGGATGCCGTGTGATTGCCGACATTCTGGCCCCAGGCGGCGACCAGGGTGTCGGCCGCAACGCCCACGGGGTGCGAATTGCCGATCACCCAGCCGAAAAAGCGGGGGCCGGTCATGGCCCCGAGGCCCGGCGTTGCTCGTTCGATCAGCTCATCGAGCACCGCATCGGCCGCCATGCCGGTCTCGGGCGTCGGCGCGTCGAACCGTCTCAACGCTTCGGCGTAGTCGATCTCGGGCCGTTGTGCGCGCGTGCCGATGTCGGCGCGGAACCGGGCTGCCGCCTCGGCCGCGCGATGGAACAACGCGGCAATCTCGTTCTCGCGGTTGGTCATGGCATGCCCGACGCGCCTGCATTCGATCCCAGATAAGAA
>VGET01000134.1 GCA_016869195.1 Alphaproteobacteria bacterium
GTGGGGGCAGCCGCAGCGAGCGGCCGATAGGCGTCGCGGTGCGTATGGGTCTCGACCGGGTGCGACATTCGAGCACCTTCCTCGTGTTGATTGTCTGTTTTGCCGTGCTGCTGGCCCTGAAGCCGGCGGGCGCGCTGACCTATGTCGAGACGCCCGTGCTCGATCCACTCGTCAAAGCCGGCACGCTGCCCCCTGTCGCCGAGCGGCTGCCGGAGACCCCGCTCGTCACCGATGTTGCGGCCAGCGGGCGCAGCGTCGGCCGTCACGGCGGGGAGTGGCGCATGCTGATCCACAGCAACAAGGACGTGAAGCTTCTCACCGTCTATGGCTATGCGCGCCTGGTCGGCTACAACGAGCAATACGAGCTGGTGCCCGACATCCTCGAAAGCTTCACGGTGGAAGAGGGGCGCATCTTCACCTTCAAGCTCCGCAAAGGGCATCGCTGGTCGGACGGTCACCCGTTCACGACGGAGGACTTCCGCTATTACTGGGATGACGTCGCCAACAACGAGGAGCTCTCGCCCTCAGGCCCGCCGCGCGAGCTGGTGATCGAGGGCGAACCGGCCAAGGTCGAGATCATCGATGACCTGACCGTGCGCTTTTCGTGGCCGCATCCGAATCCGTTTTTCCTCGCGGCCCTCGCCGGGCCTTCACCGCTCTATATTTACCGGCCGGCGCACTACCTGAAGAATTATCACAAGACCTATGGTGCGCCGGCGCTCGCAGAAAAAAAGGGCGCCCTGCGCAACTGGGCGGCCAAGCACAATAACCTCGACAACATGTACAAGGCCGACAATCCCGAGCTGCCCACGCTCGAGCCGTGGGTTACCACAACCAAGCCACCCGCGACGCGTTTCGTTGCCAAGCGCAATCCGTATTTCCATCGCGTCGATTCGACCGGTCAGCAATTGCCCTATGTCGATCAGCTCGTGCTGACCGTGGCCGATTCGAAATTGATTCCCGCCAAGGTCGGCGCTGGCGAGGTCGACCTTCAGGCGCGCGCGCTCAACTTCGCGGACTACACGTTTCTGAAAGATGGCGAAAAGCGCAATGGCTACAAGGTAAGGCTCTGGCGCACGTCGAGCGGCGCCCATCTTGCGCTGTTTCCCAATCTGACGATCTCGGACCCGAGCTGGCGCGCGCTGTTTCGCGATGTGCGCTTCCGCCGCGCGCTCTCGCTCGGCATCAATCGGCATCAGATCAATCAGGTGCTCTATTACGGCCTCGGCATCGAAGGGCCCAACTCGGTGCTGCCGCAAAGCGTGTTGTACGAGAAGGGCGCCTTCGATTGCTGGTGTGCGTATGATCCTGCGGCCGCCAACAAACTGCTTGACGAGATGGGCCTGACCCAGCGCGACGATGATGACATGCGCCTGCTGCCGGATGGGCGGCCACTCGAGATCATCGTCGAGACCGCCGGCGAAGATACCGAGCAGACCGACGTGCTCGAGCTGGTGCGCGACGATTGGGCGGCGCTCGGCATCAAGATCTTCACCAAGCCCTCGCAGCGCGAGGTGTTCCGCAATCGCATCTTTGCGGGCGAAACCCAGATGTCGATCTGGGCCGGGCTCGAGCTCGGCCTTGCAACCCCCGACATGAATCCGGCCGAGCTTGCGCCGACGCTTCAAACCAGCCTGCAATGGTCGCAATGGGGCCAGCACTACGAGACCATGGGGCAGGCGGGCGAGGCGCCGGATGTGCCGGAGGCCGCCAAGCTCCTCGAATTGCATGAAGCCTGGCTCAACTCGATCAACGGCGACGAACGCCGCGCGATTTGGAAGCGCATGATCGCGATCTTCACCGACAATGTCTTCACGATCGGCCTGATCGAGGGTGTGCTGCAACCGGTGGTCATCAGCGATCGCTTCCGCAACGTGCCGAAGGAAGCGATCTATAGCTGGGAGCCCGGCTCTCACTTCGGCGTCTATCGGCCCGATCTCTTCTGGCTCGAGGAGCCGAGCCAAACCGCGGAAGCGAACTGAGGCGGCGCCCCCAGACCATGTTCACCTACACGGCCCGCCGCGTGCTGATCATGATCCCGACTCTGCTCGCGATCAGCATGATCACGTTCATCATCATCCAGCTGCCGCCGGGCGACTATCTCTCCACCTACATCGCCGAGCTGCAGGCCCAGGGCGAGGGCGCCAACTTCGAGAAGATCGCGTTCCTGCGCGAGCAATATGGCCTCGACAAGCCGCTGGTCGAGCAATACGGACTGTGGCTTTTGGGCCTGCTGCAAGGCGATATGGGCTACTCGTTCGAATACAATCTTCCGGTCAATGAGGTGGTGGGCGACCGGCTGTTCCTCACCTTCGTCGTCTCCTTCGTCACCATCATCTTCACCTGGGTGGTCTCGTTCCCGATCGGCGTCTATTCCGCGACGCATCAGTACAGCTGGTCGGATCATGGGCTGACCTTGCTCGGCTTCCTCGGCTTGGCGACCCCGAACTTTCTGCTTGCGCTCGTGCTGCTTTATGTCGCGAACGTCGCCTTCGGCACCTCGATCGGCGGGCTGATGGACCCGAAATATCTCGAGGAGCCGCTCTCCTGGGGCAAGCTCGGCTCGGTCCTGGCGCATCTCTGGGTGCCGGTGATCGTGATCGGGCTCTCGGGCACGGCCGGCATGATTCGGCGCTTGCGTGCCAATCTGCTCGATGAGCTGCAGCGCCAATATGTGGTGACCGGGCGCGCCAAGGGCCTCTCGCCCTTCAAGCTTCTGGTGAAATACCCGCTGCGCATGGCGCTCAATCCGTTCATCGCGGACATCGGCTCGATCCTGCCGCAGGTGATCTCGGGCGCCGCCATCGTCTCGGTCGTGCTGTCGCTGCCGACCACGGGCCCGATGCTGCTCGATTCGCTGCGCACCCAGGACATGTACCTCGCAGGCTCGTTCCTCATGTTCATGGCGTTCATGACCGTGATCGGCGTGTTCATCTCCGATATTGCGCTCGCGATGCTTGACCCGCGCATTCGCCTGACCGGCGGGGTGACACGGTGAGCCAGGAGCCGAACGCACCCGAGAGCCGGCCGCGGCAGAATCACTATGTTTCGACCGAACCGTTCAATCCCTATTCGGTCGAGAACCTGACGCCCGAGCAGGAGCGCTTCTACCTCGCGTCGCAATGGCGGATGATGTGGTGGAAGCTGAAGCGCCACCACATCGCGGTCGCCTCCGGCATTTTCCTGCTCATCCTCTACATCACCATCCTGTTCTCGGAGATACTCGCGCCCTACAACCAGCAGACCCGAGACGTCGACCATATCTATGCGCCGCCGCAGGCGGTGCAGCTCTTCAAGGATGGCGAGTTCATCGGGCCGTTCGTCTACGGCTTCAAATACGAACTCGATATGGAGAACCTGCAGCGCACCTATGTGCGCGACCCGGACAAAGTGCACACCATCCGCTGGTTCTGCCTGGGCGACGAATATCGCTTCTGGGGCATCGTGCCGATGCGTTTCCATCTGTTCTGCCCGGCAGAAGGGGGCACGCTCTATCTGCTCGGCACGGACCGTTTGGGCCGCGACATCCTCTCGCGCATCATCTATGGCGCGCGCATCTCCCTCACGGTCGGCCTGTTCGGCATCACGATCAGTTTCCTGCTCGGCCTCGTGCTCGGCGGCATCTCGGGCTATTACGGCGGCTGGATCGACAATGTCATCCAGCGCCTGATCGAGATCATCCGCTCCTTCCCGGAGCTGCCGCTCTGGATGGCGCTCTCGGCCGCGCTGCCGGTGACCTGGAGCCCGATCGTCATCTATTTCGGCATCACCATCATTCTCGGCCTGCTCGACTGGACCGGCCTTGCCCGCGCGGTCCGAAGTAAGCTCTTGGCGTTGCGCGAGGAGGACTTCGCGACCGCAGCGATGCTGATGGGCGCGCGACCTCGGCGCATCATCGGGCGGCATCTGATCCCGAGCTTCATGAGCCACCTGATCGCCTCGGCCACGCTCTCGATTCCCTCGATGATCCTGGGTGAGACCGCGCTCTCCTTCCTCGGGCTTGGGCTCCGCCCGCCGATCACGAGCTGGGGCGTGCTGCTGAACGAAGCGCAGAACATCAACGCGGTCGCGCTCTACCCTTGGCTCATGCTGCCGGTGGTGCCGGTGATCCTGGTTGTGCTCGCGTTCAATTTCCTGGGCGATGGCCTCCGCGACGCGGCCGATCCTTACAAATAGCTGGGCCTAACGCGTCCTGAGCCACAGGCTCGACTCGACCGCGCCGGCGGGGCGGGGCAGGCGGCCGAGCACGCCCTTGGACAAGGCCGCGGGCATGCGGGTCGCGACATAGCGGCTGGAGAAGCCGAGCTCGACGCTGCCACCGAGCAGGATGGGGATGACCGCGAGCTGCTCGTTATAGCCGCGCCAGGCCCATTCGGCCGGGTAGCCGTCGGGCAGGAAGATGTCATGTAGGTGGACGAGCACGCCGGTAGGCAGGGCCGGCAGCACCCGGTTCAACAGGATGTCAACATCGCTCCCGGGCATGAGCACGTGGCTCGAATCGATGAAGACGATGTCGCCCGCGCGTACGGGCGCAAAGGCGTCAAGCCCGGCCTCCTGCAAGGTGCGCCGAACCAGCTTGACCGAGCCGAGCCCGGCGAGGTCGGCCCGGGGCTTCGGGTCGATCGCGGTGATCTCGGTCGTGAACCCACCGTCCTTGGCGGCGCGCGCAAGAAAGCGCGTCGAATGGCCGGAGCCGACCTCGACGATGCGGGGCGGCCGATAGGCCCGCACGATCGCGTAAGCAGCCGCGGCATCGAGCCGGGGAAACCAATCCTGCGCGAAGCGCGGCTCGGGCGGGGCCGCTGTGCCGATCTGCTCCAGCGCGGGCGCGTAGCTCTCGATCAGCCCGAGCACGTCTTCAAAGGCGCGCTCATGGGCGCGAAGATGCGCCTCGACCGCGAGATGGGTGGCGCGCCCGATCGGCGCGTCGAGCGAATCCGCGTGGCGATAGGGAATGAAGATACCGCGCCTGCCGAGCCCGAGCACGGTCGACAATCCAAAACACAGGCGCCTGAGGCCACGGTCCGCCATCAGGGTCGGAGCACGAGCCCCTCGCGCGCCACGATCGAGCCCGGCCGCTCCGCCGAAACCGCGGCCTGAACCCGGTCCATGAAGGCGTCGTCATGGCTCGGATCATGGTGGAACACGACGTAGGTCTTCACCTTGGCCTCCTGGCACAGGCGCGCACCTTCCTGCCAGGTGGAATGACCCCAGCCGACGAACTTCGGATATTCCTCGTCCGTATAGGTGGCGTCGTAGATCATGATGTCGGCACCCTCGATGAGCCTGAGGATGTTCTGATCGAGCCCGTCCTTCTTGTGCTCGGTGTCGGTGACGTAGCAGACCACGCGACCCTGATACTCGACCCGGTAGCCGACCGCCCGATTGGGATGCACCAAGGGCGCGGTGCGAATGCGCACGCCAGGCCTCGGCTCCAGCACCTCGCCGATCGTGAAGTCGTGAAACGACACGGCGGCAGCCAGTGTTTTCCGGTTGACCAGGTTCAGCGGATCGTCGATCAAGCCGAGCATGATCGCCTCGATCCGGCCGCCCTCGTCAAGATGGCCCGCATGAACGCGGACCTTGTTGTGCCGATCGAGCAGCGGCATGAAATGGGGCCAGCCCCAGACGTGATCGTAATGGGTGTGGGTGAGGAACAGGTCGAGATCGACCGTGACCGTGTGATCCTGCTCGACCCCGAGCTCATAAAGGCCGGTGCCGGCGTCGAACACCAGCCGATGCGGGCCGCAGCGCACTTCGACGCACGAGGTGTTGCCGCCATAGCCTGCGTTCGCTTCGCCCGGGCAGGGAATGCTCCCGCGGACGCCCCAGAAGCGAACCGTCATGTCCTGATTGGCCAAGCTCCCCGCCTGCATCGCGCCGCTGTGCCGTTGATGCAGTCTGCCTGAGGCGCGCGCGCGGCGAAACCCCCCACATGCCAAAGCCATGACGCAACGGGCCGCCCCGTCATCCGGCCGGGTTGAATGCACCGATTGGGGCCTTGTCATGCTCGCGCTTGGCCTCGGCGCGGTGGCGGCCTATCACCAGTTCAAGCTGCCCCCGGTGCTGCCGCTGCTGCTCGAGCGCTATGGCTATGACCGCGCCGTTGCCGGCGGCTTCATGGGCATCTATGCCGCGGTCGGGCTTGCGCTCTCGACGCTGATCGGCCTCACGATCGAGCGGCGGGGCCTGCGCCGAAGCCTCATGGTCAGCTTTGCGTTCCTGCTCGCCGGCTCGGGCCTGAGCCTGATCGCGCCAAGCGAGGCGATCGTGATGCTGATCGCGCGAGGCATCGAAGGCCTCGGCTTCGCCATTATCGCGATCGTCGCGCCCGTGCTGGCGACGAGCTCCGCCACACGCCAGCACGTGCCGATCGCGATCGCGATCTTTGCCGCGTGGATTCCGGCCGGGCAGCTCATTGCCTCACTCCTTGCCTCGCCGATCGTGGCCGGCGAACAGTGGCGGCCGCTCTGGTGGATCGGCATCGGCATCACGCTGTGTGCCGCCGCGCTGGTGTGGCGTCGCACCGCCCATGCACCCAATCTGGCCCCGCGACATCACGGGCGTCTCGCGCTTCTGCCGGCGCAGTGGGCCGGGCTCGTGCTCAACGCCATAGTCTTCATGCTGTGGTCAACCGAGCTCTTCGCCTTCTACACCTGGATGGCTCAGTTCCTGGTCGAGCAGCGTGGTCTCACATTGGCCGCAAGCCAGTGGCCCTACAGCCTCTCGGTCGCTGGCATCCTGGTGTTCAGCATCATCGGCGGTTTTCTGCTGCGCCGGGGCTTGAGCTTCACCGCGATGATGGCACTCGGCCTCGCGCTTCAGGCAGCGGTCTGGTTCGTCGTGCCATGGCTCGAAAGCGAGGTGCTCGGGCTTATTCTGGTCGCGCTCTATGGCGCAGCCTCGGGCATCACGCCGACCGGCCTGTTCGCCGGGCCCGCCATCATGCTCGGGCCCGAGAAGGCGCGCGGCACGGCCTATGGCGTGCTGATGACCGGGCGAAATTCAGGCGTGCTGCTCGGGCCGGTGCTGCTGCCCTTTGTTCACGATTGGCTCGGATCGTGGGGCCGCATCGGCTTGGTGTTCGGCGCCATTGCTGCGCTCGCGACGGTGCTCGCGCTTGTGCTCGGCGTGCTCGTGCGCCGGCTGCCGAAACCCGTGATCGCGTGAATTAGACGACGAGCCGGTAGCCGCCGCCGTCGGTCACCAGAAGCTGCGCGTTGGACGGATCTTCCTCGATCTTCTGGCGCAACCGATAAATGTGCGTTTCAAGCGTGTGGGTCGCGACCTGCGGGTTGTAGCCCCAGACCTCGTGCAGCAGCACATCGCGCGGCACGGTCTGATCTTTGGCCCGATAGAGGAACTTCAGGATCGCGCTCTCCTTCTCGGTGAGCCGCACCTTGGTTTTGCCGTCGCCGCTCACCAGCAGCTTGGCGGCGGGGCGGAAGCTGAAGCGCCCGATGGTGAAGGTCGCGTCCTCGCTGCGCTCGAATTGGCGGAGCTGCGCCCTGATGCGCGCAAGCAACATGCCGAGCCGAAACGGCTTCGGCACATAGTCATTGGTGCCGGAATCGAGCCCGAGAATGGTATCGGCCTCGCTGTCGGCTCCGGTGAGCATCAGGATCGGCACCTTGACGCCGTTGCGGCGCAGGAGCTTGCACAAGTCGCGCCCATCCATGTCGGGCAGGCCGACATCCAGGATGATCAGGTCGAAACGCTGTTTCTTGATGGTCTCGAGCGCCGCCGCGCCGGTGGCCGCTTCGGCCGCCACGAACTCCTCGTGCAGCCTGAGCTGCTCGGCCAGCGCCTGACGCAGTGCATCGTCATCATCCACTAGCAGGATGCTCTTACCCGCGGTCATAATTGCTCGTCGCCGCCTGCGGTTTCAGGGTGGGAAATGATGCGCCATTCGATTGAATCTGAAAAGCCGCGTAAAGCCTGAGGCTTGCGATGGGCTGGTTGGAACCGGTGCGACTGGAAGGCCAGCATGTCGTGCTCGAGCCATTGGCGCACGAGCACCTGGACGAGCTGCGAGTCGCCGCGGCCGATGAGACTATTTTTTCCCATTTGACGGTATCGCTTGGGACGGCGGAGGCGATGGCATCGTGGTATGACCAAGCGACGGAGGCGGCCCTGCGTCACGAGGCCTTGGCCTTTGTGACTCGGCGGCGCGCTGACGGACGCCTCGTGGGCTCGACCCGGTACATGAATGCCGTGCCGGCCCACCGGCGGGTCGAGATCGGCTGGACTTGGCTCATGCGCGACGCCTGGGGCGGGCCGCTTAATGTCGAGACCAAGATCCTTCTGCTCGGCCACGCCTTCGAGCGCCTGGGCGCGCACCGGGTCGAATTTCGCACCGACCTGCTCAATGTCCGCAGCCAGGCGGCCATCGCCGCGCTCGGCGCGACCAAGGACGGCGTGTTTCGCCGGCACATGATCGTGCGCGCCGGGCGGGTGCGCGACACGGTGCAGTACGCGATCATCGATGAGGAATGGCCGGCGATTCGCCGCGCCCTCGAGGCCCGACTTGCCGAGAAGGCAGCCCGCGCCCCGGCATGAACCCCCCGGCAGGACTTGCCCCCGCACCTCGGACCGGCCAAGAGAGGTTCTTATAAGATATTGAAATTTATAGATTTCGGCCTGGCGCAGGGCTTGCACGCTGGAGCGGACGAAGGAGACCCGGATGGCCCTCGACCCCACCGAGTTGATGAGCCCGCGCGACCGTTTGGCCTACAGCATCAACATGCGGGGCCGAAACGGCGCGCCCTCTGGCCCGCCCGACGGCAGCCACGTCGCCCAGAAGACGGCGTTTTTCGGCCCCGACGGCCTCGATTTCGAGGACGTGCTCGACATCGTCAACCCGCTGCAGCATCTGCCCCTCGTCGCCACCGCCTATCGCGCGCTGACCGGCGATGAGATCTCCGCCGGCGCGCGCGTGATTGGCGGCGGGCTCTATGGCGGCCCGGCCGGTGTGTTCACCGGCGCGATCGACGCCGCGATCGCCGAGGCGAATGGCGGCAACGACCTCGGCGGCATTGCCGTGGCCACGCTCACCGGCGAGGAAATCGAATCGAGCCCGGCCGCTCCCGAAACCTCGGACATCGCCGTGGCCTCCGCCGACGTGGCGGCGATCGAGCCCGCCGCCGGCGCACCAAGCCAGGAACAAGAGATGGCGCAAGCGCGCCCTTGGGTTGACCCAGATTCGGCCGAGGCGCTGAGCCGCCAGGCC
>VGET01000135.1 GCA_016869195.1 Alphaproteobacteria bacterium
CAGGCCCTTGCACGATCGCGTTGTGGTCAAGCGGATCGAGGAAGAGCAGAAGACGGCGGGCGGCATCATCATTCCCGACACCGCCAAGGAGAAGCCGCAAGAGGGCGAAGTGGTGGCGGTCGGCCCCGGCGCCCGCAATGAGCAGGGCGACATCGTGCCGCTCGATGTGAAGGTCGGCGACCGCATCCTGTTCGGCAAGTGGTCGGGCACCGAGACCAAGATCGATGGCCAGGAGCTCCTGATCATGAAGGAGTCCGACATCATGGCGATCATCGAAGGCGCCGCCGAAGGCAAATCAAAGAGCAAGAAGGCCGCTTGAGCGACGCGCCCGGTCCTCTGCCGGGAAGCCGCGCTCTCGCGTCCCCTCAATTAGTGGAGTAGGTAACATGGCTGCGAAGGAAGTCAGGTTTTCATCCGATGCCCGCGCGCGCATGCTGCGCGGCGTCGACATTCTGGCCGATGCGGTGAAGGTCACGCTCGGGCCGAAGGGCCGCAATGTCGTGCTCGACAAGTCGTTCGGCGCGCCGCGCATCACCAAGGACGGTGTCACGGTCGCGAAGGAGATCGAGCTCGCCGACAAGTTCGAGAACATGGGCGCACAGATGGTGCGCGAGGTCGCGAGCAAGACGAACGACATCGCGGGCGATGGCACCACCACGGCGACCGTGCTCGCCCAGGCGATCGTGCGCGAGGGTGCCAAGGCGGTGGCCGCCGGCATGAACCCGATGGATCTGAAGCGCGGCGTCGACATCGCGGTGACGAAAATCGTCGCCGACATCGAGAAGCGCGCGAAGAAGGTCTCGAACAATGACGAGATCGCGCAGATTGGTACGATCGCGGCGAACAACGACTCGTCCGTCGGCAAGATGATCGCGGAAGCGATGCAGAAGGTCGGCAAGGAAGGCGTGATCACGGTCGAGGAAGCGAAGGCGCTCGAGACCGAGCTCGACGTGGTCGAGGGCATGCAGTTCGATCGCGGCTATCAGTCGCCTTATTTCATCACCAACGCCGACAAGATGACCTGCGAGCTTGATAGCCCCTACATCCTCCTGCACGAGAAGAAGCTCTCGAACATGCAGGCCATGATCCCGCTGCTCGAGGCGGTGGTGCAGTCGGGCAAGCCGCTGCTGATCATCGCCGAGGAGGTCGAGGGCGAGGCGCTGGCGACCCTGGTTGTCAACAAGCTCCGCGGTGGCCTCAAGGTCTCGGCAGTCAAGGCGCCGGGCTTCGGCGATCGGCGCAAGGCCATGCTCGAGGACATCGCGATCCTCACCGGCGGCCAGATGATCAGCGAAGACCTCGGCATCAAGCTCGAGAACGTCACGCTCGACATGCTGGGCTCGGCCAAGCGCGTCTCGATCAACAAGGAGAACTCGACGATCGTCGGCGGCACGGGCAAGAAGGCCGATATCGAGGGCCGCTGCTCGCAGATTCGCGCGCAGATAGAGGAGACCACCTCCGACTATGACCGCGAGAAGCTCCAGGAGCGGCTTGCGAAGCTCGCGGGCGGCGTCGCGGTGCTGAAGGTGGGCGGCGCAAGCGAGGTCGAGGTGAAGGAGCGCAAGGACCTGGTCGAGGACGCGCTCAACGCGACCCGCGCCGCGGTCGAGGAAGGCATCGTGCCGGGTGGCGGCGTTGCGCTCCTCTACTCAACCCGCGCGCTCCAGGGCCTCGAGGGCGCCAATCACGATCAGACCATGGGCGTCGACATCGTACGTCGCGCGATCCAGGCGCCGGCCAAGCTGATCGCCGAGAACGCGGGCGCCGACGGCTCGCTCATCGTCTCGAAGCTTCTCGAGCAGAAGAGCGCCACCTACGGCTTCGATGCGCAGAAGGAAGAGTATGTCGACATGATCAAGGCCGGCATCGTCGACCCGGCCAAGGTCGTGCGCACCGCGCTGCAGGATGCGGCCTCGGTCGCCGGCCTCCTGATCACCACCGAGGCGATGGTGGCCGAGAAGCCGGAGCCGAAGGGCGCGGCGCCTGCCATGCCCGGCGGCGGCATGGGTGGCATGGGCGGCATGGACTACTAAGGCGACAGACGCGGGCGAGGGGGCAAACGCTCTCTCGCCTGCGACTATTTCAAAACGTCATGGCCGGGCGCAGACCTGGCCATCCAGGCTTCCTAGGGAAGAACGGCACATCGAATCCCTGGATTGCCGGATCAAGTGCGGCAATGACGAGCAAAAGGAGATCGGGCCGCTTCATCGCGGCCCGTTTTTTTGTGCGTGGAGTGTGTGCGAGCGGCGTCGGCGGCACGATGGATACCGGTTCGCAAGCCTCGCGACCGAACACCTTCGGTGTTCGAGCTCGGCTAACGCCCGGTATGACGATCGTGGAATGGGCGGCGGTCCAGACCGACGAGCCGCACGATGATCTGGGCGCCGCCGGTGGAAGCAGGTGCGCCCGGTATGACGACGTAAGGCGAGGCGACGGAACCCCTTCGATCGTCATCCCGGCCGCGGAGCGAGCCGGGAATCATCGTTCAGCGCACGCGGAACCATGGATTCTCCGGTCGGCGCGGCGCCGCCCGAGAATGACGAAGGGGTGCGCGTCGTCTCTCACCGCGTCATGGCCCGGCGTCCATGCGACGGCCGGGCCATCCAGGGCAATGGTGAGGACCGAGGTCGTGGCTCTGGATCCCCCGAACCTCGCAGCGCTCGGCCAGTGGATGACGATGCAAGGGTGGGGCCGCTACTTCTCTCCCACGATCCGAAACACCCGTCCACCCTGGTGGTCGAGCACATAGAGCTCGCTATCGAGGCCCTCGCCGAAGGAGGAGATGTTGGGCCCGCGCTCGATCAGCACGCGCGGGGGCTCGAAGGACCAGGCTCTGGGGTTTGCGCCGGTACTGAAAACGTCCGCGTCGGATTTCGGGAACAGGCCCCAGATCGTGCCTGAGCAGTAGTCGCCGTAAACGTAGGCGCCCCAGAGGGCGGGGAGCGCGCGGCCGCGATAGACGAAGCCGCCGGTCACCGAGCAGCCCTCGTCGTGGTCATATTCGGCGACCGGGTCGATCAGCCCCTCGGTCCTGCACGCGTCCGCGTCGAAGCAATGCGCGCCCTCGCGGATGTTCCAGCCATAATTGCTGCCGGCGGTGACGAGGTTGATCTCCTCCCATTCGTTCTGGCCGACATCGGCAAGCCAGAGCGCGCCGTTCACGCGGTCGAAGCTGAAGCGCCACGGGTTGCGCAGGCCCGTCGCATAGATCTCCGGCCGCGCGCCGCCCATGGCGAACGGGTTGTCGGGCGGAATGGCGTAAGGCGCCGCGCCATCGACATCGAGGCGCAGCAGCTTGCCGAGCAGTGTGTTCGGGTTCTGGCCAAAGCCCTTGGGGTCGCCGCCCGAACCGCCATCGCCGAAGCCGATATAGAGCTTGCGATCCGGCCCGAACGCGATGTGGCCGCCATTGTGGTTGCTGTAGGGCTGGTCGAGCGTCAGCACGGTCGTCTCGCTCGTCTCATCGAGCGTGCGCCCGCCGTCACGCGACACGAACATCGCGATGTGCGAGACGAGCGGCGAGCCCTTCGCGGTGTAGGAGAGATAGACGCGCCCGTTCTCGAGGAAGTTCGGGTGCAGCGCCATGCCGAGTAGGCCGGCTTCGTTCGGTCCGCTCTCGATGCGCGCGCGCAGATCGACGAACACGGTCTGATGCGGGCCATTCTCATCGGGTGCGAGGCGCCAGATCACGCCCTCCTGCTCGACCACATACCACGCCACCACCTTGTCCGGCGGTGCCGGCAGCAACAGCACCGGCTTGTCGAACTCATGTCCCTTGAACATCGGCGCGAGCGCGTAGCTCTCCGCGCGCACCGGCGCTGCGAGACTTAGGCCAAGGACGAGGCCGATGAGCGCGGCGAGCCACCGACGCATGGCACCCGAAACCAAGGGTGGTCTATTTCGGCGTGGCGCGGCCGAGCACCGGCCCCGCGTCACTGACATTGATCACCATGACGCGCGCGCCGGAGAGCAGGATGCACGGCCCGTGCGGCGTGCTCGGCCCGATCGGGCCGAGGCCGACCCAGAGATCGTCGAGGAAGACACGCGCTTCGAGCGAGCCCCGGAGCGCGCACAGCTCGAGCGGCCGGCCGTCCCGAAACGCAAAAGGCAGCTTGTAGGCGAGGGCCTCGCCCTCGGCGGACTTCTCCTTCAGACCGAAGGTGAAGGTGCCGTCGACAGTCACCACCGGCCCGCCGCGCCACAGTGCATCGAGCGCCACCTGATCGACCACGCCGGGCTCGTCAGCGCCAGCGCTTCCTGCGAGCGCGCTCGTCGCCATCACCGTCGCGGCGACGGCGCTCAACATCAGCTTCTTTATGATGCCCTCCCTGTGAGCCCCGCGGGCTCGCCGGTGCCCATTCAATCGGGTCTCGGCGCGCGCGCCAACCGGGAAAACACAACGGGGGCCCGAAGGCCCCCGTCGCTCAGCGTATGAAGGCTAGGCTCAGGCCGCTGACTTCCACACGCCCTCGCGGGTAAGCGTGTCGGCCATCTTGTTCAGCGCCTTGGTGAAGCGCGCCACGATCTCGTCGCACTCGGCCTCGGTGATGACGAGCGGCGGCGAGAACGCCATGGCGTTCGCACCCATCAGCGCACGGCTGATCAGGCCCTCTTCGATGCACATATTGGCGAGGCGTGGCGCCACCTTCAGCGACATCGGCAGCGGCTCCTTCTTCGCCTTGTTGGCGACGAGCTCGACGCCGCACATCAGCGCGACGCCACGCACCTCGCCGACCAGCGGGTGCGCGCCGATCTTCTCGCGCATGATCTTCTGGAAATAAGCGCCGGTCTTGGCCGACTTGCCCACCAGGTCCTCGCGCTCGAAGATGTCGAGGTTGGCCATGCCGGCCGCGGCCGCGATCGGGTGCGCGCTGTAGGTGTAGCCGTGCGCGAACGCGCCGACCTCGGGCGTGCCAGAGACCAGCACATCCCAGATCTTCGGCCCGATGATCGAGCCGGCGAGCGGCTGATAGCCGGAGGTCAGGCCCTTCGCGATCGTCATGATGTCGGGCTCGATGCCGTAGGTCTCGGAGCCGAACCACTTGCCGGTGCGCCCGAAGCCGCAGATCACCTCGTCCGCGATCATCAGCACGTCATACTTCTTGAGGACCTTCTGGATCTCCTGGAAGTAGTTCTTCGGCGGCACGACCACGCCGCCAGCGCCCATCACGGGCTCCGCGATGAAGGCCGCAACCGTCTCCGGCCCCTCGGCCAGGATCATCTTCTCGAGCTTGTCGGCGAGTGACTTCGAGAACTCCTCCTCGCTCTGGCCCGGCTCGGCGTTCCAGTAGTAATGCGGCGCTTCGGTGTGCAGGATGCCCTTCAAGGGCAGGTCGAACGCCGTGTGCACCATCGGGATGCCGGTGAGCGAGGCGGCGGCGACGGTCACGCCGTGATAGCCGCGCTTGCGCGAGATGATCTTCTTCTTCTGCGGCTTGCCGCGCAGGTTGTTGTAGTACCAGACCAGCTTGACGTTGGTGTCGTTGGCGTCCGACCCCGAATTGCCGAAGAAGATCTTGCTCATGTTGTTCGGCACGAGGCGGAGCACGCGATCGGCGAGGCGGATCGCCGGCTCATTCGCCATCGAGGCGAAGGAGTGATAGTAGGCGAGCTTCTTGGCCTGGGCGTGGATGGCGTCGGCCACCTCGTCGCGGCCCCAGCCGATGTTCACGCACCACAGACCCGCCAGCGCGTCGATATACTCCTTGCCCCGGATGTCGGTCACCTTGACGCCCTTGGCGGTCGAGATGATGCGCGGGCCGGCCTTGGCGTGATCGGCGAGCGCGGTATAGGGGTGGAGGAAGCTCTGGATGTCCATCTCCTCGAGGGAGAGGTTATGGGCGGGTTGTACGCTCATGGGCTTGGGTCTCCGCTTCGGTGGCAAGGGCGACGATCAAAAGGCACCGCCGCGGCGCCGCGTCTTGTGCGGTCCGGCCGGGGCGGGCTGCAATGGGCCAAGACTATTGCTGATTCCCGGGAGTCTTTCCACCGGAAACTGTGATCACAGTTGCTCGCGGGAAATTGGCGTGCGACTTCCTCAGGGCGCCGATGGTGTGATGCCCGAAGACTCCCAGGCCCAGGCGAGTCGCGCAAGCAATTCCGGTGTCAGATCAACCGATTTCGCCTTGGGGTTGAACTGCTTTACGAAGCCAAGCAGAGCGGCGCGCGAGTTCTTGCCGGCCGAACCATCGACCGGTCCATCGTAGATTCCAAGCAACGACAGATAACGCTGCGCGCTGAGCCAGGGCTCGACAAACGCACCTACGGCGCGCGGCTGCGGCTGGCCGTCGCCGCGCGTTCCGAGCGTGATCAAGGTGGGCTTCAGCGTGAGCGCCGCGGCGCGCGAGGAGGCGCGGGCCGATTCCTGGCTGCCCAGCTCGTTCATGAGCGTGGCGCCGAGCTCGCTCGCCCGCGCCGCAACCGCAGGCTCCGACGTGCCGCGCGCGCGGAGCAGCCAGGCGAGCGCCTCGGTCCGGTCGCGCTCGACGCCATAGCCGTTCGAGAGCAGCACGGCGAGATTGATCATCGCCTCGCCATGCCCTTGCGACGCCGCGACGCGATACCAGTGCGCGGCTTCGGCAAAATCGCGCGGTGCGCCACGTCCGAGTTGAAGCATCACGGCAAGATTGTTGGCCGCGGTGTCGAGCCCGGCCTCGGCCGCCTTGCGATACCAGGCGAGCGCCACCGCATCGTCCTGCGCGACGCCGATGCCGAACTCATGATGATAGCCGAGATTGTTGGCGGCCATCGCGCTGCCGGCCTCGGCCGCCTTGCGATACCACGCGATCGCCTGCTGCATGTCGTTCCGCACGCCGAGACCCTCGTCATAGAGGGTGGCGAGATTGTATTGCGCGGCGACGAGCCCCTGATCCGCCGCGCGGCGATACCAGGCGGCGGCAGTCGAATAGTTCTGGATCACGCCGAGCCCGCGATCATAGGCGACCGCGAGCGCGAACTGGGCCTCGGCGCCGCCGTTCTCCGCGGCCTTGCGCAGCGACCTCACCGCCGGGTTGGCGTTGGGATCGGTCGAGACGCCGGGCTGGGTCGGCGGTGGCGCGGCACGCGCGATGCGCGAGAGCGCGACCTCGGCCGCCGCGACCTTCCGGTCGGCCGCGCGGCGATACCAGGACGACGCCTTCTCGGTATCGACCGATACGCCGAAGCCATTGTCATAGAGCGTCGCGAGGTTGAAGGCCGCGTCGATGTCGCCGCGCTCGGCCAGGCGCTGCCACAGCTTCATCGCGGTCGCGTAATCACCCTCGAGGAACGCTCGGTAGGCGGCGATGAAATCCTCGGGCGCGGCCTTGCCGGCCTTTTCCGCCTTCTCGGATTTCTCCGCCTTGCTCGCGGCAAAGGCGTGCTCCGCCACGACGCCGCACATCAAGGCGGCGCACAGCGGCAGAACCAAGATCGCCTTCAGGACTCGCATGGAAGCCATGATCATAGTCGATGGGTGGCCCGCTTGTGTGGCTCTAATCAATCGGTGACACTCGCGCCATGCAGCTCGCGCTCTATCAGGTCGACGCCTTCGCTTCCAAGGTTTTCGCCGGCAACCCGGCAGCCGTCGTGCCGCTGCAGGGCTGGCTCGACGATGCCACGATGCAGGCGATCGCGACCGAGAACAATCTATCCGAGACGGCGTTTACGGTTCGGAAATCCGATGGCGACTTCGACCTGCGCTGGTTCACCCCGGCGGCCGAGGTCGATCTGTGCGGCCATGCCACGCTCGGCGCCGCCTTCGTACTGTTCCGGACTGGCGCGGCCAAGGGCGCGACGGTGGCCTTCGACACGCGGAGTGGGCGGCTCGGCGTGCGCAAAGACGGCGACCTCCTGGTGATGGACTTCCCGCTGGTCGAGCAGCGCCCGGTCGAGCCAGAGGACGCGCTCATCCAGGGGCTCGGTCGCCGGCCGCTCGAGCTCTTCGCCGGGACCGATCTGCTGGCGGTCTATGGCTCGGAAGCAGAGGTGAGGGCGCTGAACCCCGACATGGCCGTGCTCGGTCGGCTCAAGACCCGGGGCGTCATCGCGACTGCGCCCGGCGAGCGCGCGGATTTCTGCTCGCGCTTCTTCGCGCCCGGCGTCGGCGTGCCGGAAGACCCGGTCACCGGCTCCACGCATTGCCAGCTGACTCCTTACTGGGCGAAACGCCTCGGCAAGGCCACGCTCAGCGCGCACCAGGTCTCGGCCCGGGGCGGCGAGCTTCGCTGCACGCTGAAGGGCGCGCGGGTCGAGATCGCCGGCACCGCGGTGCCCTATCTCGATGCGACGATCACGATCTGACGCGGGCCGATGACGCGCGTCGACACCCATTCCGTCATCCTCCGGCCGACCCTTCGGCTCGACCGAAGGGGAGGGCCGGGGGATCCAGAGCCTCTAACGCCGACGGCGCGACAGCCCTGGATGGCCCGGTCAAGCCGGGCCATGACGGGCAGAGGGCGGGTACATCTGCACGGCCGGAATGACGTTGGGTCGGTGGGTTTGGTTCTGTCATGTAACGACATGGTCATGTCATGAAGCTTCGCCTTCTCAAGATCGACGCCTTCGCCGATCGGCCGCTCAGCGGCAACCCGGCGGCGCTCGTGCCGCTCGAAGCCTGGCTGCCCGATGCGCTGATGCAGGCGATCGCGCTCGAGAACAACCAGTCGGAAACCGCGTTCTTCGTGCCCGAGGGCGAGGGCTATCGCCTGCGCTGGTTCACGCCGAACGTCGAGGTCGATCTCTGCGGCCACGCGACGCTCGCGGCGGGCGAGGCGGTGTTTCGCTATTTGAGGCCCAACGCGCGCAATGTGCGCTTCGAGACCAAGAGCGGACCCTTGACCGTCGAGCGCCGTGACGACGGCCGCCTCGTGATGAACTTCCCGGCGACGCCGCCGACGCCGCATGCGGCGCCGGACGCGCTGGTGAAGGGCCTCGGCGTCGCGCCCATCGAGGCGCTCGGCGGGCCCGACCACATCGCGGTCTTCAAAGACGCGGCGACCGTGAAGGCGCTTGTCCCTGATCTCACGGCGTTGATGACGCTCGATCGGCGCGGCGTGGTCGCGACCGCGCCCGGTGCGAACGGCGTCGACTATGTGCTCCGCTTCTTCGCGCCAAAGAACGCTGTGCCGGAAGACCCGGTGACGGGGAACGCGCAGACCGCGCTGGTGCCCTATTGGGCGAAGCGTCTCGGCAAGACCACGCTCGAGGTGCGCCAGCTCTCGGCCCGCGGCGGCGCGATGACCTGTTCC
>VGET01000136.1 GCA_016869195.1 Alphaproteobacteria bacterium
AATACCGGATCTCGGGCTGAACATCGTCGCGCCGCGCCAGGCGCTCGCGCGCGGCCGGGTCCTTCTCGGCCGCGAGCCGCTTTGCCTCGGCATAGTCCATGAGCTGCCGGGTCAGAGCCCCCGGCGTGCCGCGCTCGCGCTCATTGAGGCCAAGGCTCATGACACCGGCGCAGCGCTCGCGCCCTCAGGCCCACCGATGATGGCGTAGCGGCCCTTGCCGCTCCGCTTCACGCCGTACATGGCGGCGTCGGCCCGCGTGAACAGCTCCTCGATGTCTCGCACCCCCGAGGGATCAACCACGACGGCGTCAATCGAGAAGGTGAACGGCAGCTCGGGCCGAGCCGAGAACTCGAGCAGCGGCTTGGCCGCGGCCTGCAGCGCTTTGACCTCGGCCTCCACATCGGCCGGTGCGATGCCCTCAAGCCAGACGCCGAACTCATCGCCGCCGATGCGTCCGGCGAGGCCACGGCCGCGCGCATATTCTCTGAGCACCTTGGCTACGCCGCGCAAGGCCTCATCGCCTCGCGCATGACCCTTGCCGTCATTGATCGCCTTGAAATTGTCGAGATCGACATAGAGCAGCAGGGCATTGCTGCCTGACTTCCGATGCACGGTCAGTCGGGCCTCCAGGTCCTCGACCAGCGCGCGGCGATTGAGAAGGCCGGTCAGCCCATCAGTGCGTGCGAGATCGACCAGGCGCTCATGGGTATCGATCTGTTCGAAGGCGATGCCGAGCTGATCAGCGATGCCCGCGAGCAGGATGCGATCATCGTCGCTCCAGCGCCGCCGGTCGACACGGGCGACGCAGATCGCGCCGTTCATGCCGTGGCGGTAGCGCGTCGGCAGCGCGAGCGTGGAGATGCCGTCGAACTCGGGGTCGCGGTCGGCCGCGATGGCGCCACGAATCATGCGATCGGCTTCTTCGGGCGCAATGATCGCCTTGCCGTAGGTGCCGGCGCGTTGCAGCGTGCCCGTGGCATCGGGCCGATAGATCCAGCAGGCGCTCGCGTTGAGCGCAGCCATGAGCGCGGTGCTCGCGCTCTCGAGCAGGCGCCCGGGCTCGACCTCATCGCGAATGGTCTTGACCATGGCGGCGAGCAGCTGCTCGCGCGCGCGAACGATGGCGAGCGCCTCGTCGCGTTTACGCGTGTCGGTGATGTCGCGGCAAACGCCGCGCGCCCCCTGCCAGTCACCCTCGGGTGAGAGCATCGGCAGGCTGGAGGCGATCAGGCAGGCCGGCTCGCCGCGTGCGTCGCGCAGCCACACCTCGACCTCCTGGGTCGGCTCGCGCGCCTCGAACGGAAACGGCTCGGGCTGCGGGCGCCGGCGATCGATGAGCGAGCGCGCGGGCTTGCCGATCAGGCGTTCCGGCGCGAAACCGAGCGCGCCGCGTGCCGTGACGAAGGCAAAATTGCCCTCGCGATCGGTCTCCCACACGAAGTCGGTTGAGCACTCGACCAGATCCTTATAGCGCCGGCGCGATTCGATCAGCGCCTCGCGCAGGTTTCGATCGAGCGTGGCATCGCGGCTGAGCGCGAGATAGGTAAGGCCCTCGCTGCCCGCCGGCCCCATGGGAATGACCGTCAGGTCGATCGCGAGGCTGGCCTTGTCGCCGCCCAGCCGAAGAAGATTGGACTGCGCGGAGCCGGCCTCCGCCGCCCGGGCGATCAGCGGAATGGCTTGCACTCGAAGCGGGCCGTTCAACGCAGGCGCAAGCGTTGCCGCCAACTCGTTGACCGCATAGGCCTGTCCGCCCGCATCGATCAGCGCGATCGGGCCGGGATAGCCGTGCAGAAGCGTGCGACCAAGTTCCGTCAGGTCGGGACGCACAACGCCGCGAGGGGCCTCAACGCGCAGGGGTTTTTCTTTCACTTTCGGGGTCGCGGCCATGGCCTCAGCCTCCAGCAAACCGATTGGAGATCGTCTGCCAGCGCGGTTTTGCGGTCTGGCGTCGCGCATTGTGATCGATCAGTGTCATCGGACCGGGCTTGCCGAAATGGTAGCCCTGGCCGTGGGTGACACCAGCGTGTTGAATGAGACTAGCAGTCGCCTCGTCTTCGACCATCTCGGCGATCGTGCTGATGCCGAGCGTGTCGCAGAGCGAGGCGATCGAGCGCACGAAGGCGCGATTGAACGGCGAGGCCGCGACATTGCGCACGAAGCTGCCATCGATTTTCAGAAGGTCGACCTGCAGCGAGCGCAGATATTCGAACGCGGCGGAGCCCGAGCCGAAGTCATCGAGGCAGACGCGGACCTGAAACCGCCTCAGCGCCTGAAGCGCGCGATTGACCCCGGCGAAGTCGGTGATCTTGGCGGACTCGGTGACCTCGAAGAGCAGCCGATTTGCGACATCGGCATTGCGCCGGATAAGCCCGATCAAGGCATCGATAAAGCCCGGTGTGACCAGTGATCGGCCGGACACGTTAATCGCGACCGGCTCCGTAATTCTGGGTTCAGCCCGAATGAGCGCGACGACTTCCTCAGTCACCGCGAGGTCGAGCTCGGCAATGCTGCCGAGTTGCTCGGCCATGGTGACGAACTTGTAGGGGGTCACCCCCGGTTCGACCGGCAGGCGCAGCAAGGCCTCGTAATGGTGCAGGCTGCGATTATCGAGCTTGACGATCGGCTGGAACGCCATTTCGAAGCCGCGCTCGGCCAGGGTTCGGCGAATGCGCCCGGCCCATTGCAGCGTCTCCGCCAGCATCTCGCGGCAGCCCTCGCTCAGCGTCGCGATCGAGAAATCACCGGGCGGTGACTCGCTGAACTTGTTGAGTGTGTAGAGAATGGCCTGGGCGGATTCCTGTTCGCTGATGCCGCGATCGAGGCCAATGTCACTGGCGTGGACGGCAATCTGCCTCGTGCCGTCGAGCAGGCGTTCGGCCAACGCTTCGATCTGGCGCGTGATCGCCTCGAACGGCATGCTCGGCTCGCGCACGACGCCGAGCTTGCCATCGCCGATGCGCCCGACCCCATCCTTGTCGACCGCGTGCGAGCGTAGAAGGTCGCTCACCTCGGACATCAGGCGGGCTTCGGCCTCCGCGCCCACGCCCTTGGCGCCTTCCTCGATGCTGGAAAGGTCAACGAGCGTGAGGGTCAGATCCTTGTTCTCGGCGCGCGCGGCCGAGAGCCGACGCGAAACCGCCTCGGAGAAGCTCTCCCGGTCCAGGACCCCAAGCGCAGGATCGCGGGTGACCGGCACGTCGTGCCCATTGACCAGGGGGTCCGCCGTGCTTTGCGTGAGCGACAGATAGACATCCTCGCTTTCGGCCGGCAGTCGATAGGCCCGAAGGCCGAGCGAGCGTATGCGCCCATCAGCACCGAGAACGCGAATATCAAGGGGAGCCGAGCGCGATCCCGGCGCGATCTTCTCGAGCGTCTGGCGCACCAGATCGCGATCGTCGGAGGCGAGATAGCCGAAGAAATTGGCGCCGCTCAGGTCGCTGATGGCCGCGCCGATCAGCTCGTTCGCCGCGCCGGCGGCATAGCTTATCGCTCCGTCGCGCCGAACCTCGATCAACAGGTCCGAAACGGCGAAGGCGAACGCGACGAAGCGGTTGCGCTCCAGGCGCAGCGCGTCGAGGGTCTTATCGTCGATTGCCGACGGCATGAAGGACGCACCCGCCCACCACCAATGGAAGTGGCTCAAACTAGACGCGTGCGCTTAAGATTTGGTTGCCCGTTAACAACTGGTGAGTACGTCAGAGGCCCTTGGAAATCCGGTCGCTCCGGCCTAGATTGTCGGCCATGTCAAAAACGCAGATTCCCGCGCCCGGTGCGCTCGACCACGTCGATACCTGGATCTTCGATCTCGACAACACGCTCTACCCGGCCCATTGCCGCCTGTTCGACCAGATCGACCGGCGGATCGCCGATTTCATCGGCAATTTCTTTTCGGTCGATCATGTCGAGGCGAAGCGGATCCAGAAATCCTATTTTAAGGAATTCGGCACCTCGCTCCGCGGCCTGATGATGCGCCACGGCCTGTCGCCCGAGGAATATCTGAACTATGTCCATGACATCGATTTCTCGAGCCTGCAGCCGGCCGACAAGCTGAACGGGGCGCTCAACCGCCTGCCCGGCCGCAAGCTGATCTTCACCAATGCCGACGTGCCCTATGCCGAGCGCGTGATGGATCGGCTCGGCATCCGCCATCATTTCGAAGAGATTTACGACATCGCCGCGGCCGACTATGTGCCGAAGCCGTTTCCCGAGGCCTATGCGACGCTGATCAACCGCTACAGCGTCCGCCCAAAGACAAGCACGTTCTTCGAGGATATCGCGCGCAACCTCGCGCCGGCCCGCGCACTCGGCATGACCACGGTGTGGGTGCGCCACGACGATGCCTACTCCTCCTGGGGCGCCGACGAGGTCGAGGTTCACTACACCACCGACGATCTCGCGACCTGGCTCGACGCCGCCGTCGATGGCCTCGCGCCCGCAAAGGCTCCCAGCAGCGATTGACAGGCCTAGCGTCGCCGCTAACGTACCGCCGCCCAAGACTCACACGAACCCTGGAGCCGCCGTGACCGCCGATCTCGAACGCGCCATCAATGACGCCTGGAACGAGCGCGACAAGCTCTCGCCTTCAACCACGGGGGCCATCCGCACCGCGGTTGACGAGGCGCTCAGCGCCCTCGACGCCGGCACGCGCCGGGTGGCCGAGCCGGGAACCTCGGGCTGGACGGTGAACGAGTGGCTCAAGAAGGCCGTGCTGCTCTCCTTTCGCCTCAACGACAACAAGCTGATCTCGGACGCGCCGGGCGGCGCCTCCTGGTTCGACAAGGTGCCGACCAAGTTCGCGGGCTGGGATCAGGCGCGTTTTCGCGCCGCCGGCTTCCGCGCCGTGCCGGGTGCGGTGGTGCGCCGCTCGGCCTTCATCGCACCGGGTGTCGTGCTCATGCCGAGCTTCGTCAATGTCGGTGCCTATGTCGATTCCGGCACCATGGTCGACACCTGGGCGACCGTTGGCTCGTGCGCACAGATCGGCAAGAACTGCCACATCTCGGGCGGTACCGGCATTGGCGGCGTGCTCGAGCCGCTGCAGGCGGCACCCGTGATCATCGAGGACGGCTGTTTCATCGGCGCGCGCTCGGAGGTTGCCGAGGGCGTGATCGTCGAAAAGGGCTCGGTGCTCTCGATGGGTGTCTATCTCGGCGCTTCGACCCGCATTGTCGACCGCGAGACCGGCGAGATTCACATGGGCCGCGTGCCGGCTTATTCCGTGGTCGTGCCCGGCACCATGCCGGGCAAGTCGGGGCCGGGAAACCTGCCCGCTCCCGGGCTCTATTGCGCCGTGATCGTGAAGCGCGTGGATGAGAAGACCCGCGCCAAGACCTCGATCAACGAGCTCCTGAGAAGCTGAACCGGCATCGCCGTGGCTCAAGATCTTGCCAACCCTCTCGCCCTTGCCCAGGCATTGATCCGCTGTCCGAGCGTGACGCCGGCCGATGAAGGCGCGCTCAACGTGTTGCAGCAGGCGCTTGGCGCGCTCGGCTTTCGCTGTACACGCCTGCCGTTCTCGGAGCCCGGCACGCCCGATGTCGACAACCTCTATGCGCGGCTCGGCGAGGGCGGGCGCAATTTCTGCTTTGCCGGTCACAGCGATGTCGTGCCGGTGGGTGACCGCGCGCGCTGGACGATCGACCCGTTCGGCGCCACGGTGAGCGGCGATGCGCTCTATGGTCGCGGCGCCGCCGACATGAAGGGCGCGATCGCGGCCTTCATTGCCGCTTCCGCGAGATTCAAGGCGGCGCGTGGTGGAGCCCTGCCCGGTTCGATCTCGCTGCTTATCACCGGAGACGAGGAAGGGCCCTCGATCAACGGCACGAAGAAGATGCTGGCGGCGCTGGCCGCGAAGGGCGAGACGCTCGATGCCTGTCTGGTTGGCGAGCCAACCAACCCGACCCGCCTCGGCGAGATGATCAAGATCGGTCGGCGCGGCAGCCTTTCGGGCTGGCTCCGTGTGATGGGGACGCAGGGCCACACCGCCTACCCGCATCTCGCCGACAACCCGATCCCGCGCCTGGTGCGCATGCTGAGCGCCTTGACCGAGAACACGCTCGATGACGGCACGCCTCACTTCCAGCCCTCGAACGTGCAGGTGACGAGCGTCGATGTCGGCAATCCGGCGACCAATGTGATCCCGGCCGAGGCGCGCGCGACGTTCAACATCCGCTTCAACGACCGCCATTCCGGCAAGAGCCTGGAGGCCTGGCTGCGCCGCGCGTTCGACGCGGTGGGTGGGGCCTATGAGCTCAACCTGCAGGTTTCAGGCGAGGCGTTCCTGACGCCGCCCGGACCACTCTCCAGCCTGATCGCGCGCGCCTCAAAGACGGTGACCGGGCTCGAGCCCGAGCTTTCCACAACCGGCGGCACGTCGGACGCCCGGTTCATCAAGGATTATTGCCCGGTCGCTGAGTTCGGCCTGATCGGCCAGACCATGCACAAGGTGGACGAGCGCGTGTCGCTGGCCGATCTCGAGGCCCTGACCCGCATCTATCTGGCCGTGCTCGAGGGCTATTTCGCACGCTGACACGGCGGCTTGTCTGGCGTCCGCCCGGCCGGCGCGCTATATGACCGCTCGATGAGCAATCCCCAGACTGCGCCCGAAAGCCTGGCCGAGCCGTTGCTCAAGGCCGCCCGACAGGCCGGCGCCGACGCCGCCGACGTGATCATCGTCCACGGCGTCTCCCAGGATATCGGCGTGCGACTTGGCCAGACCGAGACGGTCGAGCGGGCGGAGGGCCGCGACCTTGGCCTGCGCGTCTTCGTCGGACGCCGCCAGGCGATCGTTTCCTCCAACGACTTCAATTGGAACGCCTTGGCGCCACTGCCCGAGCGCGCGGTCGCCATGGCGCGGGCCGTACCCGAGGATCCCTATTGCGGCCTCGGCGACTCTGCCCGCTATGCCAAGTCCTGGCCGGCGCTCGACCTCGATGACAAGGGCGAGCCGAGCACTGAGACGCTCGTCGGCCTCGCGCGCGAGGCCGAAGATGCGGCCCGCGCGGTCCCCGGTGTCACCAACTCCGAGGGCGCCGAGTGCGGCTATCGCCGAGGCGCGGTCACGCTGGCGACCTCGGATGGCTTCTTCGGCTCCTATGCCTCCACACGATATTCGATTTCGGCGTCGGTCGTGGCAGGCGAAGGCCTCGGCATGGAGCGCGACTATGACTACGCCGTCACGGCCCACCGGGCCGATCTCCGATCCGCCGAATCGATCGGCCGAACGGCCGGCGAGCGCGCGGTGCGTCGGCTCAATCCACGCAAGGCGGAATCGGGCCGAGTCCCGGTCATCTTTGAGAATCGTTTGGCCGGCGGCCTGCTCGGCCATTTCGCCGGCGCCATCTCGGGCGCATCGATCGCACGCGGCACGAGCTTCCTGAAGGATCGGCTGGGCCAGAAGGTCTTCACCGATGGCCTCAAGGTGATCGACGACCCGCACCGCCCACGCGGCCTGCGCTCGCACCCGTTTGATGGCGAGGGCATTGCGGGCGAGCGTCGGGCCTTGATCGATGACGGCGTACTGACCACATGGCTGCTGGATTCGCGCTCGGCGCGTCAGCTCGGCCTCGCGACCACGGGCCATGCGGCGCGCGGCACCAGCGGCCCGCCCTCGCCCTCGGCCTCGAACCTCTATCTTGAGCCTGGCCGGCTAACACCCGATGAGCTGATCGGCGAGATCGAACGTGGCTTCTTTGTCACCGAGCTGATCGGCATGGGCGTCAACGGCGTGACCGGCGACTATAGCCGCGGCGCCGCCGGGTACTGGATCGAGCGGGGTACGCTCGCCTATCCGGTGAGCGAGATCACAGTGGCCGGCAATCTGAAAGACATGTTCCGTGCGATCACGCCGGCCAATGATCTCATGTTCCGCTCTGGCGTCGATGCACCCACGCTTCGCGTCGACGGCATGACCGTGGCCGGTCGCTGATGGTCGGATCACGCCCGATGCCCGCGACCCGCTGAGGCGACGCACGATGACCCAGGCCCCGGCCTCGGGCACCCGCGCGAGCTCCTGGGCGCTGATGAAGCGCCTGATCCGCGACCATGTGCGCCCCTATTGGCGCCAGATCATCGGCGCCGTGCTGTGCATGATGATCGCCGCCGCCGCGACCGCCGCGCTCGCCCAGGTGATCGAGCCGGTGCTCGACCGGATCTTCATCGCGCGCGACCGAGACATGCTCCTGCTCATTCCGCTCGCCGTGCTGGCGATCAGCGTGATCAAGAGCGTGGCGACCTATGGTCACGTCGTGATCATGGCCTGGATCGGTCAACGCATCATCGCGGACCTTCAGATCAAGGCGTTCACGCATCTGATGCGGCTCGATCTCGCCTTTTTTCACGACACCGCGTCGGGCAAGCTCATCTCGCGCCTGACGAACGACGTGAACGCCATGCGGAGCGCCGTGTCGACCACGCTGACCAGCATTGCAAAGGACTCGCTGACCTTGCTTTTTCTGATCGGCGTGATGGTGGAGAAGGACTGGCGGCTCGCACTCTTCGCCTGCGTCATGATCCCACTCGCCGTGTTCCCCATCGTGCGCGCCGGCCGACGCATGCGCAAAGTGACGGACAGGACGCTGGTCGAGCTCGGTCTCTATACCGCTCGCCTCAACGAGGCCTTCCAGAGCGCCCGCCATATCAAGGCCTATGGTCGCGAGGACTTCGAATCGGCACGCACCGCAACGCTGGTCGAGAGCGTCCTTAAGCTCGTCTTCAAGGGCCAGCGTGTGCGCGCCGCAACGCCCGCCATCATGGAAGCGCTCGGCGGGGTCGGTCTCGCGCTCGTCGTGGGCTATGGCGGCCTGCAGGTGATTGATGCCAAGTTGACCACGGGCGAGTTCTTCGCCTTCGTCGGCGCCGCCATGATCGCCTATCAGCCGATGAAATCCCTCGCCAATCTCAATCTGAATCTTCAGGAGGGTTTCGCGGCAGCGGAACGCGTGTTCAACGTGATCGATACCGAGCCGGCAATCAGAAATCGTTCCGGCGCAATCGCCCTGCAACCGAAGGGCGGATCCATCCGCTTTGCCGACGTGTCCTTCGCCTATGGCACGGACAAGCCGGCGCTCAGCCATGTTTCGCTCGAGGTGCCGGCAGGCGGGACCGCAGCGCTGGTGGGACCCTCCGGCGCCGGCAAGACGACAGTCCTGAATCTCATTCCCCGCTTCTACGACGTCGATCAGGGCGCTGTGTTCATCGACGGCGTAGACG